>NZ_BAAAOS010000064.1:0-299843 GCF_039530625.1 Kribbella sancticallisti
TGGCCGCGCCTCGTCACGCCCCCACGCCGCACATCACGAACTCCGGCTGTAGTACTAGGCGACGGCGGAGCGGCTGCGCACGGCCGCTCCGACCTCGCGCCGGGAGGAGACGCCCAGCCGGGTGAGAATCGCCGAGACGTGGTGGTCGCCACCGGCGATGCCGACCTGACCGAGCACCTCGAGACCACGGAGGCCCAACTCGAGATCGGCAGCCGGATGATGGCTGAGCACGTCGCGACCAGGTTCGGCCTGAAGCCCGGCCTCGACGTCCAGACCGCGACGGAGATCCTTTGGTCACTGAACTCCTCCGACCTGGCCTACCGCCTGGTGTACACCCGCGCCTGGGGCTGGGACCGGTACGAGCAGTGGCACGGCCAGACCATGGCCGACCTCCTCCTCGGGGGAGACTGAGCTGCGCTTGGATGAGCGGATGAGGAGGTGCGGCTCGTGACGATTGCTGTTTATGGCGCGGGTGGGATCGGGTGCTATATCGGTGGCCGGCTGGTCGCCGCTGGGGCTGAGGTGGTCTTCGTCGGGCGGCAGCCGCTGGCCGGTGAACTGGCCGAGCATGGCCTGCACCTGACCGACTATCTCGGCGCGGATCTCCGGGTGCCAGCGGAGCGGATTCGCTACGAGACCACTCCGGCGGCTGCCGCCGAGGCAGACCTCGTGCTCGTCACGGTCAAGTCCGCCGGCACCGAAGCAGCCGCGGACGAGCTCGCGCAGGTCCTCAAACCCGGCGCGACCGTCGTCAGCTTCCAGAACGGCATCCGCAACGGCGAGATGCTCCTGAATCGCCTGCCCGACCAGACCGTCATCACCGGGATGGTCCCGTTCAGCGTGCTGAACCGTGGCAGCGGGGCCTTCCACCAGGGCACCGAAGGTGCTCTCGACGTCCAGACGAACCCCGCCGTCCAGCCGTACTTGGAGGACTTCGCCCGCGCCGGTCTGCCGCTGAAGCAGCACGACGAGATCCTCCCGGTCCAGTGGGCGAAGCTGCTGCTCAACCTGAACAACCCGATCAACGCCCTCTCGAACCTGCCGCTGCGCGACGAACTCGCCCAACGCGCCTACCGGCAGTGCCTGGCCGCGGCTCAGTCCGAGACGCTCGATCTACTGAAGGCAGCCGGCATCACCCCGGCCCAGGTGACCGCGCTCCCGGCCCATCGACTGCCGATGCTGCTGCGGCTACCGGATTTTCTGTTCAAGCGACTCGCGAGCAAGATGCTGGCGATCGACCCGCACGCCCGCACGTCGATGTGGGAGGACCTGCAGGCGGGCCGGCGTACGGAGATCGACTATCTGAACGGCGAGGTCGTCCGGCTGGCCGATTCCCTCGGCCGGCAGGCGCCGGTGAACGCCAAACTGGGTGGAGTTGATCCGTGCGGTCGAGTCCGGCCGCTCGAGGGAAATGACCGGACCCGACCTGCTCAGAGAACTCAGCTGACGAACGGCTCCGTCTTCAGCTCGCGACCGCGTGGGCGGCCTCGCGGAGGTGGGGTAGGAGGTCGGCCAGGCGGCGCTGCGCTCGCGACGTACGGCTCTTGACCGTGCCCAGTGGCAGGTCGAGCTCGGTGGCGATCTCGCTCTGGGAGTAGCCGCGGTAGTAGGCGAGCTCCAGCACCTTGCGCTCGCCGGGCGGCAACTGGTCGAGAGCTTCGCGGACCTGCCAGGAACGCCAGATGCGATCCATCGACGGGCCGTCGTCGGCCACCTCCCGGACGACCTGCAGCGATACGTTGCCGGCGTTGCGGCGTTCCCGGCGGTAGACGTCCACGGCGGCCCTGCGAGTGATGGCGTACAGCCACGGCTTCAGCTCACGCCGTGGATCGAAGCCGTCCGCCGCCCGCCAGGCCTGGACGAACGCGCGCTGGACCGCGTCGGCCGCCTGCTCCCGGTCCCCCAGCAGGCTGACCGCTGTCACGAACATCGGCCCCGCGTACCGCTGGTACATCTCCCCCAGCGCGGAATCATCGCCGCGCTGGAACCGTGCCCCCAAAGACTGTGCGTCCCCCGGTGTCATTTCTCACCCTTCCTCTGGTCTCCTCTCCAGAGTTCGGGTGAACGGGGGCGCCGGGCATCGGTAAGCCCTACCTATCAACCTGCCCAGCGCTGCCCAATTGGGCAGCGGGTGGCAACAAGCCAGGATCCGCGACCGGCCAGTCCGCGGGCGCTGGGCCGAGATCCTTCAGCTCCGCCAACTGCAGCAGACACCAAGGCGAAAGCTCACCCCGTACTGCGACGTCCTGCCACGCCACCCATTCGTACGCCGCCACCTCGGCCGGGTCCGGCACCGGATCACCCGCGCAGGTGACCCGGAACACCGGGCACAGCTCGTTCTCGATCACACCGTCGGGCATCTCCGCGCGGTACCGGAAGGCCGGGAGTACGAGCTCGACGGTGGTCGCGGTGAGACCGAGCTCGTCGGACAGGCGGCGCCGGACCGCGTCGTCGAGCCGTTCGCCGGGCAGCGGGTGGCCGCAGCAACTGTTCGTCCAGACGCCTGGCCAAGTGCGTTTGCCGAAAGCGCGCTGAGTCAGCAGCAGCCGGCCCTGCTCGTCGAAGACGTAGCTGGAGAACGCGAGGTGCAACGGCGTCGCGGCGTGATGTACCGACGCCTTGTCCTCAGTACCGACCGCCCGGCCGGCCTCGTCGACCAGGATCACCTTCTCCGTCTCCACCCGCCGAGCCTAGCCGCTGGCAGAGATAGGCAACGGCTACCGATGCCGCCCACCCACGCGGCCACCTAGAAAGGTGCCATGACGAAGGAGGCGCGATGGATCCAGCAGTGAAGGACCACCTGATCGACCGGTTGACCGACCTGTTCGGCCCGGGCTGGGGATGGAACCTGGAGGAGGTTCACTATGACGTGAGCTCGCCCACCACAGCCGGGCTGTTCCGGGTCCGATTCGATGGCCAGCGGGATCCGGTGTTCGTGAAGGTGCTCAGCTCCTACCATCAGTGGCCGATGCTAGACCTGCTCACGGATGAGTTCCGCGAACTGGCGACCAGTACGGACCTGTGGCGCTACGAGGCGGACGTGTATCTCGACGGACTCGCCTACTCGCTGCCTTCGGGCCTGCGTCTGCCGAAACTCCACAGCGTCGAAATGCTCGACGACGACCACCTGGTGATGTTCCTGGAGGACGTCCAGCCGGCCGCGGACGACTGGGACCACGAGCGGTACGGCCGCGCCGCGGAACTCCTCGGCAAGCTGAGCGCCCGGCTCACCCGGAACGACGCGCTCCTGGCTGCGGCGATCCGCACGCCTGGCAAGCTCACCCGGCTGATGCATGCCGGTTTCGTCGAACGCTTCGCGATCCGGCCGTTGCTGGACGAGTCGGTCTGGGACCATCCGCTGCTGGCTGGTTCGGGGCTTCGCCAGGAGCTGGCCGGCCTGGTCTCGGGGCTGCCGGCCCTGCTGGACGACCTCGCGCAGCGACCTCAGCTGATGAGCCACGGCGACGCCTGTCCGCAGAACCTGCTGATCCCGGCCGACGACCCCGACGGCTTCGTCGCGATCGACTGGACACTGAGCGGCCTGGTCGCCGCCGGCGACGATCTCGGCCAACTGCTGATCGGCCGCGCGCACTCCGGTCAGCTCGGTGTCGAGGAACTGGCCGAGCTGCGCGAACTGGTGGTCGAGCGGTACCACGCCGGCCTGGTCTCCGAGGGACGCGCGAACGTCGGCGTGGACGACGTACGGGCGGGCTTGGACGGTTCGCTGGTGCTGCGCAACGCGTTTCTGTCCGTCCCGCTGGGGATTCTGGCCGAGCCCGTCACCGACGAGTCGGCCGCGTTCATGTCTCAGCGGCTGGAACTAACCCGGTACTTGGTCGAGCTCGGAGCTGTTAGCCTGAGTGGGTGATGAAGCGCAGCACGCAGTATCCACCGGCTCTGGGACGAGCCGGCCTGCTGTAGTTCTCCGCTCCACCCCAGAGCCTCCGAGGCAGGAACCCGTCGTGGTTCCTGCCTCTTTCCGTTGCCGGAGGCGCTGACCTGGTGCCTCTCGCCTGTCAACTCCCGAGGGGTACCCGATGACCGACGCGACAATCGAGCGATTACGACGAACCACCGACACCATCATCGGCGAGGCCGACCTGGCCGAACGGCTGGCGTCCGGCCGGCCGCTGCGGATCAAGTACGGCGTCGACTGCACCGCGCCCGACCTTCACCTCGGGCACGCCGTCAATCTGTGGATGATGCGCCAGTTGCAGGATCTCGGCCACAAGGTCGTCTTCCTGCTCGGCGACCTGACCACCCGGATCGGTGACCCGACCGGCCGGTCCGAGACCCGCCCGGTGCTCACCCCGGCCGAGATCGACGCCAACGCGGCGTCCTTCCTGACCCAGGTCTCGCTCGTACTGCGAACCGACCCCGCCGTGTTCGAGGTCCGCCGCAACTCCGAGTGGTACGACCGGATGGACGTGGCCACGCTGCTCGGGTTGTTCAGCCGGGTCACCCAGGCCCAGTTGACGGCGCGGGACCTGTTCCGCGAGCGCATCGCCGCGGGCCGGGAGATCGCCCTGCACGAGCTGGTCTACCCGGTCCTGCAGGGCTACGACAGCTTCGCGCTGGACAGCGATCTCACCATCGTCGGCTCGGACCAGTTGTTCAACGAGCAACTCGGCCGGCACTTCCAGCAACGCCTCGGAGGTGTTCCGCAGGTCGTGATCACCACCACGATCACGCCCGGCATCGACGGCGGCGCCAAGCAGTCCAAGTCGCTGAAGAACTACATCGCGCTGACCGACACCCCACGGGACAAGTTCGGCAAGCTGATGAGCCTGCCCGACTCCCTCGTCGAGCAGTACGCCCGCGTCTACACCGAACTTCCGCTGGACGCGGTCGCCGCCCTGGGCGACGCAGCAGCGCAAGGGGGTCCACCCGCTCGCGACGCCAAACTCCGGCTCGCCTCGGCGGTGGTGACGCGGTACCACGGCGCCAACTCGGCCAAGATCGAACGAGCCGCGTTCATCGACCAGTTCACCCATCGGGCGGAGCCGGCAGACCTCCCCGAAGTACAGATCCGCGCCGGCACGTCAACGGTGTTGCAACTGTTACGGGCTGCCCGCCCGCAGAGCAGCAACTCCGAACTCCGTCGACTGATCCAGCAAGGAGCGGTCTCCATCGACAGCCGGAGGGCCCTGGCCGCCGACGAGTCGGTTCCGTTGACCAAGCCGATCACTCTTCGATCGGGGCCGCGTACCTTCCACCAGATCGTCCCCACTCGGTCCTGACCTACCTTTCTTTGGCCCGCGACTACCCAACAGCTCGAAACCCGGTTGGCCGCGGTCGGGCCGGACCTCAGACTGGCTGGGTGGAGACGAAAAGCGTGGAAGCGTTGGTCAGTGTCGGTGATCGGTATGTCGGGAAGTTGCCGCCGTTCGAGGCTGATCGGCCTTGGTGGTCAGAGATCGAGGCGGTGACCCGGCACCTGGACGAGGTGCTCGGGGTGCCGACGTTCGTACTGCGGCTGGTCCGGACCGACAGCACGGAGACGATGAGAGGCGGCCGGGTCGTGTATCACGTCCAGGCCGCCGCCGAGCCGCGGGCAGGCGTGCTCGACCCGACGCCGGATGCGCGCTGGGCCGAGGTCATCAAGCCTCACCCGCTGCGCTCGTCCTGGGCCGAGGTCGATGGCCCGCAACGCTTGGTCGACTGGTCCTCCGGCATCGTCGGCCATGGGACCCCGACCCAGGTGAAGACGTGGAACCTCTCGTGCCTGATCCGCTTCCCCACTGACGAAGGAGGCGCCTGGGCCAAGGCGACCAGCCGCTTCTGCAGTGTGGACGCGGACATCATCGAGCACGTCCGCTCGTACGACGCCGCCCTCGCGCCGGCCGTACTCGGTGTCGACCTGGAGAACCGGTGGTCCCTGCTCGCACACGCGCCCGGCATCGACTGCTGGGAACCGGATCTGCCGACCGTGCAGGACGTGGTCAGCCGGTGGGTCGCAGTACAGGCTGGCATTGCCGGGGAAGAACTGCGAACGCCGAAGATGCTGCCGCGGGATCTGCCGGCGGAGCTGGACGCGTTACTGGCTGGAGAAGCCGGCGAGCAACTGTCTGCCGAAGAACTCACCAAGGCCCACGTACTGCGGGACGCGCTGCCCGGCATCATCGAGGAGTTGGAGTCAGCGGGGCTGCCGAACACCTTGGTGCATGGGGATTTCCATCCCGGCAACTGGCGCTCCGACGGCACGAACCGGCTGATCGTGGACTGGGCCGACAGCTATCTCGGCCACCCGGCGACCGACATCCAGCGACTGCGCAACTGGTTGCCGGCGGAGAAGAAGGACGTCGCGGTCGAGGCCTGGTCCACCGCCTGGCAGAAGCATCTACCAGGCAGCCGGCCACTTCGTGCTCTCGAACCGATGACCGTGATCGCCAGGCTGCTGGGCGCCATCACCTACCAGCGCTTCCTGGACAACATCGAGCCCAGCGAGCGCATCTACCACGAGGGCGACCCGGCCAACGAACTCCGCGCAGCAATCGCCGAATAGACAGCTACCTCAAGGGACACCGCCCCTTGAGGTTGCTGTCGTGCTCTCTTACCGCATCCGCTCCGCCGCCCAGGCGAGGATGTCGGCCTTCGCAGCGCCCATCAGCGCGTTGTGATCGGCCCCCGGATAGATGGCCAGTCGAAGATCGTTGCCCACAGCACGGAGTTGCTCGGCGGTCACCGTCGTCGCCGGGGCGAAGACCACGGTGTCGGCAGTGCCCTGAGCCAGGAAGATCGGCTGCTCGTGCTCCCGCACCGGGATCTCCGCGTCCTTCTCCAGCAACCGAAGCATCTCCTCAGCTTCGGCGTCGTCGACGGAGTACAGGTCCTGGCTCTTCTTCCCTGCTGCCAAGGTGGCGATTGAGGTGTAGCAGTCGGTGCTCAGGGCCTTCTGGTAGAGCTCTTTGCCGAAGGCCGTCAGGTAGCGTCCCGGGTCGAAGCTCTTCGGGTGGGACGCCTTCAACCCACCCAGGATCAGGACGATGAACGGATTCGCCGCAGTGTCCGGAGTGAACGGCCGTACCGCGTTGAACGTCATCCGCCACTGGGAGATCGGCGCAGTCGAGATTGTGCCGCGGTAGTCCAGCTCAGGCGCGTACTTGCGCTGCAGGTCGCCTGCGAACAGCACGGCCTGCGCACCCTGGGACTGGCCGGACGCGATCCACTTGCGGCCGAGCGACCTGTCGACCTGCCGGGCCGCCCGGACCACATCGATCAGGCCGTACGCCTCGGACCTGCCGTTCAGGTACGGGTGGATGCCCGGCGTACCGAAGCCTTCGTAGTCGGAGGCAACGATCGCGTAGCCGGCCGCGAGCCAGCTGGTCAGGTAGTCGATATCACGCTGCGAGCGGCCGGCGAACGAGTTGGCGCATCCGTCCGCGATGCCGACCGTGCCGTGCGCCCAGCTGAGTACTGGCCAGCCGCCGTGCGGGGCCATGCCCGGCGGAACGAAGACGGTGCCCGACACGATCGTCGGGCGGCCGTCGTAACCGGTCGAGGTGTAGTGCAGCCGGTGCGCCCGGGCCGAGCCCGGCAACGTCAGGCTGTCGGGCAACTGCTCAATCTTCACGACCTTGCCGGGCTTCAGGTGCGCGTCGGCGGTCGAGGCCGAGCCGAGCAGCAGCCCGGCGGACACCAGGACGGCTCCGGCGATCGTCGCCAGCCGTCGGAATTTGTTCTGTGGATTATACCTCTGTTGTAGAGATCCGGACACCTGCACCGAATCGGTAAAACCCACCTATATCGGCTCAGGAACACCTAGAGGTGATCAGCCAGGCTGACGATGAATAGGCGACGCCGTCGGGTGTCAAATGAGCTTGCAGATCCGCCCGCAGTGCTTCGAGAGCGAGCGCTTTGGTTGCTTTGTCCAACGGTGTGAGGAGCCAGCCGAGCACGCCGAGTACGAACCGTTGCGCGGTGGGGACGTCGGGACCGAAGTACATGGGCTCGGTGAGCGGTTCGAACTCCGGTATGGCGAAACCCGCTTCGACGAGCACGCGGGTCACGCGTTCCGGATCGGCCTGGGCGAAGGGACTGGGTGCGCCCGGTGGCGGTGTGGGCAGTTCGCGACCGGCGGCCAGGGCGGTGGTCAGCGCCGTGAACCATTCGTTGTGCTGTGGTGCCCGCCAACTGAGCAAGGCCAGTCGGCCGCCCGGCTTGGTCGCTCGGCCGATGTTCTGGAAGGAGCCACAGCCCAGGTCGAGCACCTGGTCTCCATCCTGGATCCCGGCTGCCCGGAGCAGCCAGTCGTCGTACCGGTGCAGTGCGTGCTCGAACAGCTCTGCCTCTTCGGCCCAGAACACGCCCTCGGCGGTGTCCCACGCCCGCAGTTGCTCTGCGTTGCCCGGATCGACCCGGGCCAAGTCCGTTTCCCTCATGGCTGGTTCCCTTCGCGCTAGACCAGCTATACGCCTGAAACCAGGACTTCGGTTCACCCCCTGGTCTGGCAGGCTGGCGGCTGATGGAACCGATACTCAAGGCCTGCTTGAACGGCGACCGCTCGCGCGCCGACCACCCCGCGGTACCGGTGACGCCGGAGGAGCTCGCCATCGCCGCGTACGACGCCGCTGCGGCAGGCGCGGTCGCGGTGCATTTCCACCCGCGGGGTCCGGACGGACGGGAGAGCCTGGCCTGGTCCGACGTGGAGCCGGCGGTCGCCGCCGTACGGGAGCGCTGCCCGGATCTCGCGCTCGGGGTCGCGACGCGGCAGGAGATCGTTCCGGACCTGTCCGAGCGGTTGTCGCTTCTCGCTGAGTGGCAGGCCGGGCCCGACTTCGCCAGCTTGAACTGGCACGAGGAAGGCGCCGAGCGGGTCGCCGATCTGCTGGTCGAGCGAGGCATCGGGGTCGAGGCCGGGCTGTTCACTCCAGCGGCGGCGCGGAAGTTCCTCACCTGGCGCGGCCCGGTGGTGCGGGTGCTGGTCGAGGCGTTGCCGGGAATATCGCCCGGGGCTGATGGGGTTGCAGCAGCCCAAGCGACGCTCGCCGAGCTCCCGGACGACTTCGAACTGGTGGTGCACGGCGAGAACGAGTGGGCCTGGCCGGTGCTCGAGTGGGCGCGCACCAACGGGTACGGGCTTCGCGCGGGACTGGAAGACATGCTCGCCGGACCGCACGGAGAACCCGTCGCGGGGAACGCGGAACTGGTCGACTACATGAGGGGGCGGCGATGACGATTCTGGTCACCGGTACGACGGGGAACGCGGGCGGTGCGGTGGTTCGTGCGCTCGCGGCCAAGGGTGTTCCGACAAAGGCGCTCGTACGCCGTCAGGTGGAGCTGCCGGCGGGGGTGGAACAGGTTGTCGGTGATCTGAACCAGCCGGACACCTTCGTGGACTCGCTCGACGGGGTCACCGGGATCTTCCTGCTGAGCGGATACGACCGGACGGAGGAGCTGCTCGCGAACGCCGTCCGGGCCGGGGTCGAGCGGATCACCCTGCTGTCGAGCAGCTCGGTGGACAGCGCGGACACGGAGAACGCGATCGCGCGGTACCACCTGGCCGCGGAGAGCGCAGTACGGGATTCCGGGTTGGCGTGGACCTTCCTGCGGCCGAACACGTTCATGTCGAACACGCTCCGCTGGCTCGACCAGCTTCGCGCCGGCGGCGTCGTCCGGCTGCAGTTCCCGGAGGTGCCGATCTCGACGATCCACCCGGCGGACATCGCGGACGTGGCGGTGGCCGCGCTGACGGAGGAAGGGCACGCGGGGTCGGCGTACCGGCTGAGCGGGCCCGTCGCGTTGAAGCCGGCGGAACAACTGGCGATCCTCGGCGAGGCGATCGGCCGCTCGCCGCAGCCTTACGAGATGAGCCGGACCGAATCCCACGACGACCTGCTCGCCGCGATGCCCCCGCAGTACGCGGCGGCGATCGAGAGCTTCTTCGGCGACGGCATCGTCGACGAAACCACCGTCACCCCGACCGTCGCCGAGGTCACCGGGCACCCGCCGCGCACGCTCCAGGAGTGGGCCCGGGAGAACGCCGCGTTGTTCCGCTGATCAGTTCGCCAGGCTGCGGAGGTGGCTCGACGGTGGCCGGTTGGCCGTCTGACTAAGGGTCGACTTGCTATCGAGGCGTGCGGGTGACCAGGTAGCGTCCTAGAGGTTGCTGAGGAGGTCGCACGTGAACCAGATATTGGATCGGGTCCGGCTGTTCTGGCTGTCCCGCAGCCCTCGGACGCGCGCGCTGGCCGTGCTGGCGCCGTTCATCGCGGAGTACCAGGCGATGACCGGTATGGACCTGTCGGACCGAGTGCTCGGCGACAGCGTGCTGCTCAGCCTGGCCGCGATGTACGCCTCCCTGCCGCGCGCCGCCGAGCAGAGCGCCGAGACCTGGATGCGTGACTGCCGGGCCGCTGTCGACCGGGCGTCGGACCAGAACTGGCAGCTCAACCAGCACGCCAACGATCTGCTCCCCGAGGTCTCGGAAGCGATTCGCCGGCGGCTCAGATATCTGGATACCCACACTCCCTAGCAATCGTGCGGGCTGGGGTTCGGGCGGGCTAGCGTTCGTGCGGGCCGAGCGCGGCGACGTACTCGGTGCCGGTGCAGACGGTGCCGAAGCGCGGAAAGATGTAGCTGACCGCGAACTCGTGCGCGGGGCCGTCCAGACCGGTCATCGCGTCGGTGACGAAGACGGTGTTGTAGCCGTGCTCGTCCGCGGCCCGGCCGGTCGACTCGACGCCGAAGTTGGTGGCGATCCCACCCAGGACGACGGTCTCGATGCCCCGCGAGCGCAGTACGTCGTCGAGGCCGGTCTGATGGAAAGCGCCCACGGTGCGCTTGACGATCTCGATGTCACCTGGCTCCGGATCGAGTTCCGGAGCCAGGCCGCTCCCCTCGGGCTGGACGTCGACGCCCGGGCGCTCGACCCGGACGTTGACGACCAGTCCTCCGACCGACCGGGTGGCCTTGGCGAGGGCGGCGCAGCGCTCCACCACCACCCGCCCGGACAGCGGCGCCGTCTCCAGCGCGATGATCCGTGGCATCAGGTCGATCAGAACCAGCGCGGTCTTGCGGGGCTCGAGGGCAAGTGTCGTCACCTCTCCGAGGTTAGTTGAGTTCTGAGGCCAACTGGTCGGCGAAGGTGGTGTCCCGTTCGGTGCCGGAGAACCCGAACCGCCAGGTTCCCCCGTCGTACGAGCCGGCCGGCCAGGCCCGTCCACCGGGCTGCCACAGCGGCTGCCAGGCGACGGCTCCGTTCGGCGCGTCGTACCAGTGGTTGTCGGTCGCCCAGGCGGATCCGCTCCGGTAGGCGGTCACCATGCTCAGCCCGGAGCCGGTCGCCATCGACCAGTCGGGCAGCCCGGCGACGTCCCCGTTGCGCCCGAACCCACCGGGATCGCCCTGGTCCGCCAGCGCCGAGTCGACGTTCAGCGCGACCTCCCACACCGGCGCCGTGGTGTTTTCCACCGTCCAGCGCAGGGTGGTGTCGAACATCCGCGGACCGAAGCTGAATGACCAGTCCGCGGTGACGCCCTCGTCGCCGAACGGGATGCGGTTCAGCTGGAGACTCGCACCCCGCGCTCGCACCTGCCCGGCGGCTCCGGCTGTGTCCGTCACCCCGAAGGTGCCGACCGCCAGATAGGGCGCCGTCGATCTCGACGACGAGTCAAGCGCCGGCCGGTACTGCGCGTTCCCGGACGGGTCGACCTCGAGCGAGGTCAGCGCCGACCTGGGCGCGGTCTGCACGGTCGCCTTGTAGTACTTCGTGCTGATCACCCGCCCCTTCGTGATCTGAAGCTTGGCGAAGTCCAGCGGCGCGATGAACAGGCCACCCTTACCCCAGCCCGCGCCGGTCACGTACCAGTTGCTGCCGTCCTGCACGACCTCGGCCGCGTGCGCCGAGATCGTGCCGACCAGTTGGTCGACGGTGAAGTTCAGCGGGTCGCTGCTCTTGTAGACCTTGGTGCTCTCGTAGCCGCCGTCGCAGCAGACGAACAGATACCAGTCCGAGCCGCGCTGGACGACGAACGGCGACTCGGTCGGCCCGCCGAAGGTCCCCGCCTGCGGGTGCTGGAACGCAATCCGGCGCTCACTCCAGTTCCGCAGATCCGGACTGGTGCGATAGGCAACGATGTGGTTGCCGCCGCCCGGCGTCGAGTTGGCGGTGTAGTACATCACCCACTGGTCGCCCACCTTGTGGACCATCGGATCCCGCCCGTCGAACCCGTCGGTGAACAACGGGTTGGCCGCGTCCCTGGTCCAGTGCACCAGGTCGGTCGAGGTGGCGAGCTGCATCTTGTACGCCGTGTGGTCGGCGGTCCCGCCGGCATAGAACATGTAGTAGGTGCCCGCGTCGTACATCACGTACGGCGCCCAGATGTGGCTCTCGCCGGCGGCGGAATCCGCGAACAGGGCGGGCGCCTGCTTCGTCCATGGCCCGTTCGGGGTGGGCGCGGTGGCGTGGCCGAAGCTCTTCTCGTCGAGCGGGTTCGCCGGCTCGGCGTGCGTGATCGCGAAGACGTGCCAGGTGCCGGTCTGGCGATCCTGGATCAGTGTGTGGTCGTTGTAGTACCACGGGCTGGTCTCGCCGACGCTCGGGTCGTACACCTTGGCAAAGGTGCCGGCGGCCACGACTTTGTCGACCTTGACGAAGGGCACGCTCTTCACGTGTCCGGCAGCAGCGGCCTGCAGCGGCACAGCAGCCAGTATCAGACCTGCCAGTGCTGCGATGAGCTTCTTCATCAGTTGAGCTCCAGATCAAGCAGGTCGAGGCCGACCAGGTAGCCGGTCGCGGCGGCGTTCTTACCGGTCAGGTCGACCGCGAGCTGATGCTTGCCGGCCGCGAGAGTGACGTTGCCGAGGTCAACCTCCTGCGTGGTCACCCCGGCCGCCACGTACCCGTCGAACGAAGCCAGCTTGGTGCCGTCGACACTGAGGTCGGCGATCCCGTAGTCGGCTGCCTTGGTCAGCACGGTCGACAGGCGATAGGTCCCCGCGGTCGGAACGGTGAACTCCAGCACCACCTTGTCGCCGGCCTTCGAGCCGTGGATCCACAACTGGGCACCACCCGACCAGCTCACTCCACAGCAGTTGCCCTGCGGGTCCACCGGCACGGTCGACGACACGACCGGGAGCAGCGACTCACCCTCGACCCGGAACGTGTTGCCCGAGGTCGCCTCAGCGGCGGCGGACTTGGCGCCCTCGTGCCCGGCGAGATCCACCGCGGCGACCCGGTACGTCCAGGTCTCGTGCAGCCCGATCCCCTTGTGCACGAAGCCCGGGGTGAAGCTGCTGCCGACCAGCTTCTCGGCCGTACCCGCCTTGGCCGCGTAGACGTTGTACTTCTCGATGCCGCTGTCGTCGGGCGTGTCGGACCAGCTGAGCGCGATCGCGTTGTCGGTTCGGCCCGTCGCCGTGAGGTTCTGGACCTGCCCGGGAGCCTGCCGGTCGGAGTACGGGATGACCGAGGACTGGATCACGTAGCTCGCCGCGGTCCAGCTCGCGGTGCCGGTCGGCTGCAACTCGATGGTCAGGTCGGTCTTGCCGAAAGTGAGAGCCGGTGGCAACTGGTAGTTGTCGTCGAGCCAGCGCTGCCGATCGTTGCCGAGCGGCTGCAACCAGAGGCCCGCGTCCTTGCCGTTGACAATCACCTTCGCGGACTGCCCCGCGACGTTCTGGTCGCTCGTCCGGCGCAGCGTCACGCCGCGGTTGACCGGGTCCACCTGCACGGTGAACTTGATCGGCTGCGTTCCCGCCCGGACCTGGTCGGTGAGCACGGTGTCGTCATGGTCGCCCTCGTACACGCTGGTCAGGTCGGTCTGGGTCGCCGAGCCGTCGGAGTACGCGTGCTGCTGCCTGCTCTGGGCGGAGCCGGTGTCGATCCGGTCGGTCTCCCGGGCGCCGAACTTGCCGGCGGAGTACAGGTAGGCGGTCGAGCCGTAGACGGCCGGGTGGTCGTTCTGCTGGCCGTGCTCGATGCCGAAGGTGAGCTGGTTCTGGAAGTCGATCGCGTCGGTGACGTGCAAGCGGAACGCGCTGTCGCACTCGTACCTGCACTCGCCGGCCTGGACCTCGTGGCCGGAGTTGCCGTGGAACGGCGTGGAGTAGGTGCCCTGGTTGAAGTACCAGCCGGACTCGTAGTAGTCCTCCGTGCCGGTGCCATGGATCGCCGGGGTGCGCTCGCCGTCGACGTACACGCGCTCGTCGCCTTCGAGGTAGCCGCGGGTGTTGCCGTCGGGCTGCAGACCCTCCATCGTCTGCGAGACGCCGACGAACTTGCCGCGCCCGGTGGCCTCGGCGATCATCCAGTCCTTGCCCATGACCGGCTCACCGCGGTGGGAGATGGCGGTGAAGTAGCCGCTCTTGCCGGTGACCAACTCGGCCGCCACCTTGGCGTCCTGCGCCGAGGTGACCTCCGCCTGACCACCCGACAGCTTGTACTGCGAGGTGTTCACCAGGGTGACGGTGGCTCGGGCGAGGTACGGCATCGGCCACCAGGCGGAGTACCAGCCGTTCGGCTCCATCGCGAAGAAGAGCGAGCGGACGTCGTTCTCGCCCAGGCCGGAGCCGAAGTATTCGCCGATCGGGGCGTCTACGCGCTTCTTGCCGTCCACCGTGACCTGGACGCGAACCCCTGCGAGCAGGGCGTCCGACGGCTTCACCCTGGCCGCGTCCTCGGCCGTCGCGGCGTACGGCATCGAGTGGGCGCCCTGCCAGGCCTGCTTGGTGATCGAGTAGGTGTGGGCCTGCTCGTCGGCGACGTGGTCGGGTCCGACGTCAAGGGTGTCGGTCCGCTGGGCGGTGCCGCCGACCATCGAGTCCACCCAGTAGGTGAACTCGTTGAAGTCGAGGTCGGAGGAGACGAACTCGTTGCGGATCTCGAGCTGCGACTTGCCCGCGGTCACGCTCGCCGGAAGCTCCACGACCTGGTCGACCCACTGCGCGCCCTGGGCCGGCAGCGGTGCCCACTCGCCGGCCTGGACGCCGTCGACGAAGACCTTCGCCCGCTGGTTGCCGATCCGCAGGTCCATCCGGCGGATCAGCTTGACGCCGGTGTTGGCCGGGTCGACCTCCACGGTGAACCGGCTGCCGCCGGTGAAGGCCCGGCCGTCGTCGGTGAAGGACTTCAGGTCGAGTCCGACGATCTGCGGCAGCTTCAGCCGCAGCGCGCTGATCTCACCGGGGCCGTAGGTGTCGGCCAGCGTCAGTTGTTTGCCAGGGGCAAGGTCCACCACCTTGGCCGTCGTCTTGGCGTTGGGCGCGACGGGTTTCGGGTCCTTCGTGCCGGACGACTTCAGCAGGGCGACGACGTCCTCGGCCCGGTCCGACGGGTCGAAGGTCTTGATGCCGCTCGCGTCGGGGAACTCGCGGTAGTTGACGTGGTAGAAGTACGGGTTGTTCTGGACGGTCACCCGCATGGACTTCTGGTACGGCATCGGCACGCGGATGTAGACGCCGCCACTGGTCTCGAGCGCGTTGGCGACCAGCGGATAGACGAAGGGCGAGCCGAGCTTGCCGTCGACGACGTCCTGCAGGCTCGTGTCGACGACCTTCTTGCCGTCGACCTCGACGGTGATGGTGCCGGTCTTGGTCACGTCCCCGTTGTCGCGGGTGAACCAGATCGACGCGATCTCGCCCGGGCCCGCGTCTTCGGCGATGACGCAGCCGGCGGGCGAGATGCGCAAGCAGGAGTACTTGCCGTCGAAGCCGTCGTTGTTGGTGCCGTCGCGGCCGAAACTGGAGAACTGCTTGCTCCGGACGCCGGTCGGGAGTTCGGGCAGCCGGTCGAGGTGCCGGTAGACGTCCCACCCCACCACCGGGCCGTTGCCACCCGTCGCGGCAGGCGCAGTACGGGCTGCCGAGGCGGGCTGCAAGGCCAGCGGAAGAACGAGGACTGCGCCGAGGAGAACCCCGGCGGCGCGACGCAGTGATCTGGTCATGGGCGGACCTCACGATCTGGGAAATCGATTTCTCAGGTTTCTACCATCCGATCCCTGCGCTTGAGAAGAGCTCGAAACCTTTTGGTTGGTGCGCAGGATCTGCTATTACGCGCGGCGGCGAGCAAAAGTGGTCGGACCGGAATCGAACCGCCCGTCCACGGGTTGGCACCCGATAGACCGCCGGGTTGCCACGGGCGACAGACTGGTCTCGCACTCAGACTTCCAGCACCTCACCAGCAGGAGACTTCATGAGTTCTGCACCAGCCCAGATCGCCGTCACCGGACTCGCGGTGATGGGCCGCAACCTGGCCCGGAACCTGGCGCGGAACGGGTTCCGCGTCGCCGTCCACAACCGGTCGCAGGCCCGTACGGACGCGCTGATCAAGGAGTTCGGCGACGAGGGCGAGTTCACCCCCGCCGCCGACCTGCCCGCCCTGGTCGCCGCCCTGGAGCAGCCGCGCAGGATCATCGTCATGGTCAAGGCCGGCGAGCCGACCGACGCGGTGATCGACGAACTGGTGCCACTGCTGGACGAGGGCGACATCGTCGTCGACGCCGGCAACGCGCACTTCGCCGACACCCGCCGGCGCGAGGACGCCCTGAAGGCCAAGGGCCTGCACTTCGTCGGCGCCGGCGTCTCCGGTGGCGAGGAGGGCGCCCTCAACGGCCCGAGCATCATGCCGGGCGGTTCGCCGGAGTCGTACGCGGCGCTCGAGCCGATGCTGACCAAGATCGCAGCGCACGTGAACGGCGAGTCGTGCTGCGTGCACGTCGGCCCCGACGGCGCCGGCCACTTCGTGAAGATGCTGCACAACGGCATCGAGTACGCCGACATGCAACTGATCGCCGAGGCCTACGACCTGCTCCGGCACGTGCTCGGCCTCAGCGCGCCCGAGATCGCCGACGTGTTCCGCGAGTGGAACACCGGCGACCTGGAGTCGTTCCTGATCGAGATCACCGCGGAGGTGCTCAGCCAGGTCGACGAGTCCACCCAGGGACCGTTCGTGGACGTGGTGCTCGACCAGGCCGAGCAGAAGGGCACCGGGCGCTGGACCGTGCAGGTCGCGCTCGACCTGGGCATCCCGGTCAGCGGGATGGCCGAGGCCGTGTTCGCCCGCTCGCTGTCCGGCGACGTCGTGAGGCGCGAGGCGGCGGCCGGCGTACTGCCCGGGCCGTCGGAGGCGAAGGTCGACGTCGACCGGGACGCCTTCATCGAGGACGTCCGGCACGCGCTCTACTCGTCGAAACTGGTCGCCTACGCGCAAGGCTTCGACGCGATCCGCGCGGCCAGCGAGCAGTACGACTGGAACATCGACCTCGGCGCGATGGCGACGATCTGGCGCGGTGGCTGCATCATCCGGGCCCGCTTCCTGGACCGGATCAAGGAGGCCTACGACCGCAACGCCGACCTGCCGTCGCTGCTGGTGGACGACTACTTCAAGGACGCCGTCGGCAACGGCCAGGACGCGTGGCGTCGGGTGGTCGCGACGGCTGCCACGGCCGGCGTACCGGCGCCGGGCTTCTCCGCGGCGCTCTCGTACTACGACGGACTGCGGGCGGAGCGGTTGCCCGCGGCACTCATCCAGGGACTGCGCGACCTGTTCGGGGCGCACACCTATCACCGGGTCGACCGCGAGGGTTCGTTCCACCTCGACTGGTCGGGCGATCGCAAGGAGCACACCGCCTGATCCTTCGGCGGTAGCGGCGTGGCGATTGGCGCTGGGGGTCGAACATGTGTTCTAATACACTCTCAGCGCCAGCCCGCTTCGGCGGGGACGAATGTCACTCAGGGAGATCGCCGCAACGATGACTGTAGACACTTTTGCAGTAGAAGCTCAGACCGACGTCGACGACACTCCCGGCGAGGCGGTCGACAGTTCTGCTGCCGGCATCACTTCGCCTGCCGCGTCAGGCACTGACGCCTCGGTGAGTGACTCGGACGCCTCCGCGGGCTCCGACACCTCGGCCGCCGCCAACGCTCCGGCCGAGCCGGCGCCCGTGGTCGCCGAGGAGAAGCCGAAGCGCGCACCGGCCAAGAAGGCCGCACCGAAGAAGACCAAGACCCTCGAGCTCACCCTGACCGTCACCGGCACCGCCGACGGCGAGTGGAAGGCCGAGCTGAAGCAGGGCAACAGCTACATCGCGAAGAACCTGCTGGTCGCCGCCGCGGCCGTCTCCCGCGCGGCCAAAGAACTGCACGAGGACCTCTCCGGCCCGATCGACGAGGTCATCGACGCCGCCCGCGAGCAGCAGGCCGCCAAGGTCGCCGCCCTCGAGGCCGAACTGGAAGCCGCCCGCAAGGCCCTGGCCGAGCTGGACGACTGACACTCGCTCTGGAACGACAGTCCTAGAACCCGGTAGACGTCTTCTGGCTTATCCACCGTCTTCACCTGAGCACGCGAGCAAGCTCGCAGATCCGTGGTTAAAGCGGCCCACCACCTGACGTCCTGGCCGGAAGCTCCGTTCCTGTCTAGCAATACCTGTGTTGCCTCAGCCGGAGGGCTGAGGTTGTTCTCGCCGGCCGCTTCAGGGAGTGGCTGGTGGGCTTCTGCTGGGGTACGCCTGGGGGCGTCCGGTGTGCGGCCGGCGGGAGTTGGTGTTGAGGAGGTGCCGGATCGGTGACCTGCGGTCGAACGCAGTGTGACCGATCCGGCACGCCGCATTGCTGGGCGAGGCAGTACCGCGCGTCGTACCGTGTTCCCCTGGGCCGGTCCTGCTGGGCCCTGACCGCTCCTCACAGAAGAGGTCAGATGAGCACATTCGAAGACCTGGGATCGCTGCTGCTGGTGCGCGGTGCGGACGAACTGGACCACGCGGGCGGCACGTTGTACGTGCACCTGCACCGAGTCGCCAAGCGGCTCCGGGCTCTCGGCGCGTCGGAAACGCTGGTGCTCGCCGGGCTCGCGCACGCGGCGTACGGGACCGATGGTTTTCCGACCCACCTGTTCGACTGGCAGCAGGAACGCCCCGTCCTGGAGGCCGTGATCGGCCCGGAGGCGGAACTGCTCGTCTACCGCTACGGCTCCTGCGACCGCGAGACCACCTGGCGCGACCTCGCCGAGCACAACACGGTGACCGATCGCTTCACCGGCACCTCGGAGGAACTGAACGCCGAGGAACTCCGCGACTTCGTCGACCTCACCATCGTCAACGAACTCGACGTCCTCGACCACGCCCCGAAGCTCGAGCCGAAACTCCGCCCTTTCCTCCAGGAACAAGTCCCCCCGCTGGCAGTCCCTGGCTTCCCCCGCAGTCCTGGCCGACGCCAACCAAACCCTCGGCCTGGTCAGCTAACCCCGCACCTCGCGGCCTTAACCCGGCACCCGGCGTCTCCCCCAGGCACGGCACCCCCCGGCCAGACCCGCGAGCTTGCTCGCATGCCGGGCCCCGAAACTTCAGCAAGACAACCTCGAGGGGCACCTGCCACTTGAGGTTGCCTTTTGGCGTCGAACGATCCTGCCTGGAAAAGCTTGGTGGGGCAGAGCATGATCGGGGTATGGCTCGCTACGAAGTGATTGCTCGGGCGTCTGTTGACCGACGTCTCTCCGACTCCGCCTACCTCGACCTCGCTCTCGGCTGCGGCAAACTCGACAAGGGCATGCGGCTGCAGCGGATCGAGGATCTGCCCGACGGCAAGGTCGCGATCGTCCTGCAGAGCAGCCTCAGGCCTCGCAAGCACGACGAAGCCGCCTTGATGGCCAACCGCAGTCTCGCTCAGCTAGGCATACCCGCCGCCAGCGTTCACCAGATCGATCTGCTGCGCCTCTCGCGCAACGGACCCACCCTGGTCCGCTCCTGGGTGGGCCCCAACAACCCACCCGGGCCCGACCTCGGCGGCGACCGCGAACCCCGTAACCCGCTGCCCACACCACCCCACCTGAACGCCGCGCTCGACATCCCGCGCGACTGAGAAGTCAGGGGGTGAAGACCTCGAACGGTGCCGCGAAGGTGGTGCCGAGCCGGCTGCCGGTGCTGCGGGAGAGGCCTTCGAGGAATTCGGCGGGGTCGAAGTGGGGCCAGTTCAGTCCGTCGATGTAGGCCTTGTGCGCCTTGAGTGAGTCGACGCCCAACTGGAACGTGTCGGTGATGTCGACGGCGTGCTTGCCGTTCGGGGAGCCGCCCGCCCAGACCTGGCGGACGCCGTTCCAGCGTTCGCCGACGTCGGGGAAGATCCACCGGTTGGCGGCGTCGCGGACCGCGTCCAGGGTGGCCCGGCCGGTGTTCATGTGGTCGGCCTGGTTGAGCATGACGTCGCCGTCCCAGGTGTCGCGGAAGTTGTTCGTGATGACGATCTCGGGCTGGTGCCGCCGGACCACCTCGGCGATCAGCCGGCGCAGCGGTACGCCGTACTCGATGGTGCCGTCCGGCTGGCCGAGGAACTCGACCACGGAGACGCCGACGATCCGGGCCGACTCGATCTGCTCCGCCTCCCGCAGCGGGCCGGACTCGGCCGGTGGGATGCCGTCGATGCCCGCCTCGCCGGAGGTGAGCAGGCAGTAGATGATCTCCTTGCCCTGCGCGGTCCAGCGCGCGACGGCGGCGGCTGCGCCGAACTCGAGATCGTCGGGGTGGGCCACCAGCGCGAGAGCCTTGGACCAGTCCTCGGGCAGCGCTTCGAACGGCTCAGGTGCAGTCATGCAGGCAGGCTACGACGCCGGATGGTCCAGCCCGAACACATTTCCTGCTCAGTGAAGGAAGGCGGAAGCGCTCGAGTGTGGGGCGAGGGAAGGTGAGCGCGGCGGGGCGGGTGGCGATGTGAGCGGGGGTGGGAGCAGGCGCCGGGTTCAGGTGCCGAAGACCTGGCGGGTGTAGAGATTGGTGAGCGGGGTGGGAGCAGGCGCCGGGTTCAGGTGCCGAAGACCTGGCGGGTGTAGGGGTTGGTGAACGTGCGCTGGGGATCGAGGCGGTCGCGGACGGCGAGGAAGTCGTCGAAGCGCGGATACCGCTCGCGGAACTGCTCGGCGCCCAGCGTGTGCAACTTGCCCCAGTGCGGGCGGCCGCCGAAGGCGCCGACGATCTGCTCGAACGCGTCGAAGTACCGGCCGTGGTCGAGCCGGTGGTACTGGTGGATCGCGATGTAGCCGGTGTCGCGGCCGTGCGCGGTGGACAGCCAGATGTCGTCGGCGGCCGCCACCCGGACCTCGATCGGGAACGGGAACCGCTCACCCGACCGGTCGATCCAGGCCCGCAACTGCTGGACCACCTCGACCACGTGCTCCCGCGGTACGGCGTACTCCGACTCGCGGAAGACCACGTTGCGCTCCGAGCAGAACACCTTGTACGACGAATCGACGTACTCGCGGGCCGACAACGCCTTGGAAGCGAGCCGGTTGATCCGCGGCACCAACCCCGGCCTGCGGGCAGCCAACCGGTTGGTTACCTCGAAGACCCGGTTGGACAGCAGTTCGTCGTCGACCCAGCCACGAACACGCCCGACCGGGGACGCGCCGACCCCGGCCGCGACCCGGTTGTTCCGCTTGGTCAGCGCGACCTCGGTATGCGGGAACCAGTAGAACTCGAAGTGATCGTTGCCATCGGCAAGTTCATCGAACCCGCCGAGCACCTCGGCCAGCGGCAGCGGCATCTCCTGCGCCCGGAGCAGGAAGGCCGGCACGGTCTGCAGCGTCAGCGAAGTGATCACGCCGAGCGCGCCGACCGACACCCGGGCCGCGTGGAACACGTCCGGGTTCTCCTCGGCCGAGCACTGCAACACCGAGCCGTCGGCGGTGACGAGTTCGAGCCCGACGACCTGGGTGGCGAGGCCGCCGAGCTTGGCGCCGGTTCCGTGGGTGCCGGTGGAGATCGCACCGGAGATCGTCTGCTTGTCGATGTCGCCGAGGTTCGCCATCGCCAGGTCGAACGAGGCCAGCCCTGCGTTCAGCTTGGCTAGTCCGGTGCCCGCGCCCAGCGTGACGCGGCCCGACGCCTGGTCCGCAGCGGTGATCGAGGCGAGCCCGTCGAGCCGGACCATCACCTGCTCGGGCACCGAGCACCCGGTGAACGAGTGGCCCGAGCCGACCGCCTTGAGCTTCTTGCCCTGTTCGGCGGCCGTCTTCACCGCCGCCACGACCTCGTCGACCGACCGCGGCCGCAGGACCTCCACACCGGTCGCCGACTCGGTGCCGGCCCAGTTGCGCCAGGTGCTCATCCGAAGTTCTTCCCCTCACCCCGGTAGCTGACGAGCTCGGTCAACTCGTCGCCGTCGATCGCGTGCAGCACGTCGAAGCGTTCCAGCATCTCGCCCGCCTTGGCGTAGCGCATCCAGACCCGGTCGCCGATCCGCAGCCCGCGCGCCGCTTCTCCTCGCACCGGGGTCTGCACCTCGCCCGCGCCCTCGGTGCCGAGCAACTGCAGACCGGCGGGCCAGGCCGGCGCGGGCAGCCGGGACTTCTTGGCCGGACCGGAGGCGACGTACCCGCCGCCGAAGAGGGTCGCGATCCGCGGCATCGGGCGGCGGACGACCCCGAGCGCGTAGGCGACGGCGTGCTCGGGCTGGAAGACGTCGTACTTGTCGAACAGCGTCGGGCCGTAGAGGCCGGAGCCCGCGGTCACCTCGGTGACGGCCGGGTCGGCGCTGCTGAACTCGATGCTGCCGGTGCCCCCGGAGTTCACCAGCCGCAGCGGGGCGACCTGCTTGACCGCGTCGACGACCAGGCCGCGGCGGTCGGAAAGCTCGTTGGCCGACAGCCGCTTCACCAGCCGGACCGCCGGTGAGGTGTCCGGCAGGCCGGCGATCTGAGCCTCGTAGAACATCACGCCGACGAGCTCGAACGAGTCGTCGGCGACCACCTGGCGAGCCAGCGTGAGCGCCTGCTCGGGCGTTCGCAGCGGGGAGCGGCGGACGCCGAGGTGCTGCCCGAAGAGGCGAAGCGAGGCGTCCACGTCGAGGCAGACCCGGATCCGCTCACCATCGCCGGCCGCTGCCTTGATCAGCGCGAGGTGCTCGAAGTCGTCGACCATCAGGGTGATCCGGGACGCGGCTTCGGCATCTGCGGCCAACTCGCGCAGAGCCCCACGGTGAATGGTCGGATAACCCATCAGGATGTCGTCAACGCCGTTGCGGGCCAGCCACAACGCCTCGGGCAACGAGTAGCTCATCACGCCGTGGAATCCGGGCCGCTCCAGCGCGGCGGCAATCAACGCCCGGCAGCGCACCGACTTCGACGCCACCCGGATCGGCGTCCCCTGTGCCCGCCGGACCAGATCGTCGGCGTTGCGGCGGAACGCGGCCAGGTCGACCACCGCGTACGGCGGCTCGAGCCCGGCCGTGAGTCGCCCATACCTGTCGAAGTCGCCCATGCCTGGAGTTTAAGGGCTGCAAATACTGAAAGGTAGTACATCTTTACGGCGAATCGATCACAGCCTGAAGCGCCGGTACGACGCTCCGCGTCCAGCTGGTCTCCCGGTCAGGCGCGGCCGAGACCTGGGCCAACAAGGCCACGGTAGAGCCCCGAGCCACCGAGACCTCCACATACGACTCGGCATCCTCGTAAGACCGGACGGAGGCGGCCGCCTGCTTTTCGGACCAGAGCTCCTCCACCTTAAGGCTGCCCTTGACTCCACAGCCCTTCATCCGCGACTGGTAGCCGCCGTAGTACCCCGAGGCCTTCGCGGCGTCGGCGAAGCGCAGTACGAGGACAGTGGCGGGTTGGCCGGAGCCTGTGCGGTAGGTGCCCTGCAGGGCGTGCTCGGGTACGGGCAGCGAGCCGGTGGGCAGTGGGTTCGAGCAACCGATGGGCAGGGCCTCGAAGGCAGCCTGGTGCGCGTCCCGCCGGCGGATCCAGGTCTCGTTGCCGAGGAAGCCCTCCTCAGCTCCCCCTGGATCCGTGAAGGTCTTCCAGCCGGCGCCGAGCTTGGCAGGCGCCGGGAGGTTCTTGGCCGACACCGGACCAGCAGCCGCCGGTGGAGGTGCGGTTGCCTGCTCCGGCAGCTCCGGAGGTTGCGCGGCGTCCGTGGGCGACGCAGTGCTGGTGGTTGGTGTTGGTGTCGGAGTAGCGGCAGGTGCGGCACTCGGACTCGAGTCGCAGCCAACCAGCAGTACTAGCGCCGCAGCGACCGCCAGTGCGGTTCTCACTTCGGCTGGAAGTGCTGGTAGTCGGGCTTGCGCCAGCCGGCACCCCAGAAGTACCCCTGGTTCCGCAGTGCGCGGGTGGGCACGCTCGTGGTGAACAGCATGCCGGGGCGGACGATGCTGCGGTTGCGGTAGGCCAGGCCGTTCGACGGATACCACACGTTGTTCGCCGCGAGATACGGGTTCTCGACGGTGTTGATGTCGATCGCATAGCCGTACGAGTGCGGCGACAGGGCGTACGGGTTGCCCGTCACCTGGCGGCAGTTGAAGACCGAGGTGTTGTCGGCAGCCATCGCCCTGATGTCGCTGCCACCGAACATGTCGACCCGCTGCATCCGCCGGATCGGGAACTTCGCGTTGAAGGTGGCGGTCCAGACGGTGAGCATCTTCGACACGGCCGCGTCGCGGACCACCAGTTCGCCGCGGTGCACGAGACCGTCGAAACCCCAATAATTCAAGGTGATGTAGCGCAGCTGGGCCGGCTTGACCGGGCAGCCCGGCCGGTAGGTCTTGTTGATGGACGCGGGCGAGATCCCGGACACCTTCGCGTTCAGCAGCGCCTTGATCGTGATCACCGCGTACCCCGACGCCTCGACCGCGGTGGACGCGCCGCCGAGCGTCACCACCCGGACGGTCTTGGTGGCGGGCAGGTTGTCCGGCACCGGTACTGCGAACGTCCCGTTCGCCGCGATCCACGCGCTCGTCAGCGTGCGCCACTTGCCGCCGTACCGGTCCTGCAGGCCGACGAGTTTGGCGCCGGGCTCCGGTGGGGTCAGGCGACCCGTCATCTTCACACCGGTCAGCACGATGTAGGAGGCGGCGGGCTTGTTCATCACCAGCGTGCGGTCGAGTACCGTGACCGTGCGGTCAACCGTGTTGCCGACCGCGCTGGGGAAGATGTTGCCGATGATCACCCGGAAGGTGGCCTGTCCCGGACTGGGCAGGACGTAGTTGAACTTGTAGACACCGCCGGTGACCGTGCGGGTCGCTGCTCTCATCACCCAGCCGGTGGACAGGTTCTGCCACAGCGTCACGTACGAGTTGACCAGGCCGGTGCCGATCCTGCCGGTGAAGGTGATCGGGCGGTCCTCCCACGTCGCGGCCGGCTGATCCAGTGAGATCGGCAGCATTGCCGCGGTGACCCTCGGCGTGGGTGTCGGGGTTGGCGTCGGAGTCGCTGGCGGAGTCGGTGGCGGCGTCACCGACGGTGTCTCGGCCGGTGTCTCGGCCGGCGTCGGTGTGGTGCTGGGCTCGTCCGCCGAGGCGACGGACGGGACCAGCCCGATGAACAACATGGTCGCCAGCGTGGCCGACCCCCAGGCACGAAGGTTCATGGACCAGTCCTCTCCTCCCAGGTGTCACCCCGACACCCCATTACCTCTATAGAGGCAGTTACTAGAGAAGACGTCACACATGACCTGAAAGGTTCGGCTATTCGTGAAGTCTTTTCACCGCGGCGTCGACCCGCTCGTCGGTCCCGGTCAGCGCGACCCGGACGTGCCGCTCGCCCGCGGTGCCGTAGAAGGCGCCCGGCGCGACCAGGATGCCCCGATCGGCCAACGCGGCCACGGAACCGTAGGCGTCGTACGACGGGTGCTCGGCCCACAGGTAGAGCCCGCCCTGCGAGAGCGTGATGGTCCAGCCGGCGGCGGTCAGCGCGTCACGAAGTACGGTGCGGCGGCGGATGTACCGCTCGCGCTGCTCGTCGACGTGGAGGTCGTCCGCGAACGCGGCGGCCATCGCGGCCTGGATCGGCGACGGCACCATCAGCCCGGCGTGCTTGCGAACAGCCAGCAGTTCGGCGACCACGGCCTCGTCACCCGCGACGAACCCGGCCCGGTAACCCGCGAGGTTCGACCGCTTCGACAGTGAGTGCACCGCGAGCAGATTGTCGAAGCTCCCGCCACACACGTCAGGGTGCAGCACCGACACCGGCGTGGCGTCCCAGCCGAACTCCGCATAGCACTCGTCGCTCACCAGCAGTACGTCGTTGGCCCGCGCCCACTCGACCGCCGCCCGCAGGTCCTCGGCCGAGGTGATCTCGCCGGACGGGTTCCGCGGCGAGTTGAGGTAGGCCACCCGCACCGGACCGTCGTACTGCGTGGGGTCGGCGACCGGGATGCTCGTCGCCCGGGCGAGGGCCGCGCCCGCCTCGTACGTCGGGTAGGCCAGGTCCGGGATGAGCACGGTGTCGCCGGCGCCGATGCCGAGCAGGGTCGGCAGCAGCATGATCAGCTCCTTCGTGCCGATCACCGGGAGAATGCCGGTCTGCGGGTCGACACCGGGCACGTCCAGCCGCCGGGCCAGCCAGTCGACGGCGGCCTGGCGCGCGGTCGACGTACCGATCGTGGTCGGGTACGCCGGCGCGTCGGCCGCCTCGGCCAGCGCCTTCTTCACCAGGTCCGGCACCGAATCGACCGGGCTGCCGATCGACAGGTCGACGATGCCGTCGGGATGAGCGGCCGCCTTCTGCTTGAACGGGGCGAGCTTGTCCCAGGGGAAGTCGGGCAGACGGCTGGAGGTGGGTGCGAAGGTCACCCCCGCATTGTCCCCTGTACTTCGCGCGCCCCGTCGGCGGGCGCTCGCTCCCCGGACAGGAAGGCACGCGCCGACTCGACGACCGCCTTGTCCCACAGCACCCGGTGATGACCGAGTCCGTCGGTGAGCTCCAACTCCGCCCCCGGCCAGACCTGCGCGATCCTGACGCTGCCGTCGGCCGCGGTCTCGCGGTCGGAGCGGTCGTGGATGGCCAGCAGGGCGGGCAGTTCGCGCTCCTCGACCAGTTGGTCGATCACCGACACCACCTCGAAGTTCTCCATCGGCCCGAACTTGCGGGTGAACCGGCGCAGGAACTGCTCCCGGGTCCGCGGCCCGAACCCGAGAAACCCCTGATAGAGGTCAAGCGTGTGCCGGAAGTCGGTCGCCGCGGCGAGGAAGACCACCCGGCGCGCGGCGAACCCGTTCTTCAGCGCCTGCGAGAACGCCGCCGTCCCCAGCGAGTGCGCGACCACCCCGTACGCCGGTCCGTGCGCGGCCACCACCGCTTGGAACGCATCGGCGAGTTCGGGCATCGTGCCGCTGTGCGGGCCCTCGCGGCCCGGATCGGAATCGCCGTGGCTCGGAGCGTCGAACGTGATCACGCTGAAACCATCGGCGAGCAGCGGCGGGATGAACGCCGCGAGCTGGAGCCCCCAGCCACCCCAACCGTGCAGCAGGCAGACCGCCGGACCCTCACCCCAGATCCTGCCGCGGACCGTGCCGTTCTCGAAGGGCAGTTCGAACGAGACCGACTCGGGCAGTTCGACCCGCAGTCGCTTGGCCTTCTCCGACACCGGCGGGACGCGGAACCAGATCCGGTGAACCAGCCTGGCGCCGCCCGCCGGCCAGGCTCTCTCCAATACCTGGAAGATCAGTCGCTGATTGATAGTCCGACCGTTCGTGCTTTTCTTTGCCGACATCGCTGCTCCTCGCAGGGGAAGGTCAGATCCGGGCTGCTCGGAGCAGCGCCTCGAAGGCGGCGCGGGCCCGATCCTCGGCCTTGGGGTCGGCCAGCAACCGGCTGGCCAGGTGGTAGGACATCAGCACACCGCGGATGTCGAAGGCGTACTGCTCCGGGTCGGCGTCGGCCCGGAACTGGCCCTCGCTGATCCCGGTGCGGAAGACGGTGGCGAGCGTGTCGGCGTAGTCCAACTCGATCTCTACCAGCCGGTCGCGGACCGGGCCGGGCGGCGCGTCATCGAGCTCGGCCGAGATGCTGGCGAAGAAACATCCACCCGGCAAGGCGAGATCGCCGTCGTCCCAGCGGATCTTGCGGTCGAACAACTCCAGCAGCCGGGGCTCGCCGCGCGGCGACTTCAGGGCCGGCCGGATCACCCGCTCGGCGAACAACTCGCCGGCCCACTCGATCACCGCGAGCTGCAACTGCTCCTTGGACCGGAAGTGGCCGAACAGCCCGCTCTTGGACAGGTTGGTCTTCTCCGCGAGCAGCCCGATGGTGAGCCCGCCCAGCCCGACCAGGCTGACCTGACGCGCGGCCTCGTCGAGCACCGCCGCCCTGGTCTCCTCACCTTTGCTCACATCGACAATAAAAGCACGATCGTTCTGCCGAAGACAAGGCAGTTTCAGCACGGCCTGCCGGGATCGACCTTGTCGTGGATCTGGTCGCCGATAATCTTGAGTTGCCGCAACTGCTCCGGGGTGAGGGCATCGATGACGTACTCGCGGACTGTCGCCACGTGGCCGGGCGCCGCGGCGACCACCTGTTCGTAGCCGGCCGGGGTGAGCTCGGCGACGGTGATCCGGCCGTCCTCATGGTCCGGACGACGCTCGACGAAGCCTCGCCCCTCCAGCCGCCTTCTTCCTCGTCGCGGGCGGTACGAAGCTGAGTCAGTCCAAGGCGAAGCTCGGCGAGAACCCGAACATGAAGTGGACCGAGGACTTCTCCGCCGGGATGCTCAAGGTCATCGGCGCCGCCGAGGTGCTGGGCGCGCTGGGACTGATCCTGCCGGGCGCGTTCGACGTCGCGCCGGTGCTGGTGCCGGTGGCCGCGACCGGCCTGGCCGTCCTGATGCTCGGGGCGATCGTCACGCACGCCCGGCGCAAGGAACCGCAGCCGATCGTCATCAACGTCGTGCTGCTGATCCTCGCCCTGGTGGTGGCGATCTTCCGGTTCGGCCCGAACAGCTTCTGAGCGGTTACAGGTAGAGGCCGGTCTGGCCGTCCTCGAGACGGCCGGCCGCGACCGCGTGCAGGTCGCGTTCGCGCAGCAGCACGTAGTCGTCGCCGCGGACCTCGACCTCGGCCCGGTCCTCGGGGTCGAACAGCACCCGGTCGCCGATCTCGACGGTGCGCACGTTGGCTCCGATCGCGACCACCTTCGCCCAGGCCAGCCGGCGGCCCATCTGGGCGGTCGCGGGGATCAGGATGCCGGCCGAGGACTTGCGCTCCCCCTCGGTCTCGAGCGAGACGAGCACCCGATCGTGCAACATCCGGATCGGCAGCTTGTCGTCGTTCACGCGCTTGCGAGCAGTCACCGGCGGCCCACCAGCCGACGGATCATCAGCAACATGCCCAGCACGCCCACGACGGCACCGCCGACCGCGACCAGCTTCTGGGTGCGCACCTGCCCGCGCTCGTCGAACACCTGGGCCTTGGCCTGTTCGACCTGCCGCCTGGCGACGTTCTTCGGGTGCGCCCGGTCGACCAGTTCGTCAACGGTCGAGGCCAGTCGCGCACGGGTGGCGGTGATGTCCGCCTCGATCTGCTCGGCGGTCCGAGCCTGCGTGTCCGACACCAGGGCTCCCTTCACAGTGTTTGCTCCCATACTTACAGGTACGGCTCGCAGGTCAGGCGCGCAGGTCCACGACCACCTTGATGTCGGACGACTCGCGCTCCAGCGCCTGGGTCCAGTCGGACAGCGGCACGGTCCGGGTGATCAGCCGCTCCAGCCAGGCCCGGTCGGCCGCCATCAGCACGTCAACGGCGTCCGCGTAGTGCCGCTTCGCCGCGTTCACCGTCCCGACCAGGGCCGCATTGCGTACGACGAGCTGCCGCGTCAGCGCGTCCATCTGTACGTCGATCGACGCCGGGCCGGGCGAGATCCCCGCCAGGCACATCACGCCCGCGAACGGCAACAGCTTCGCGCAGTCCACCACGACCTGTCCGGCGCCGGTGGCCTCGATGATCACGTCCGGCGCGACTCGCAGATCCGCGAGGCTGGTCAGGTACTCACCGCCGAGATCCCGGACCAACTGCGGTTTCGGGCCGTCCTTGGCGCGATCGAGCACGTGGATCGAGTAGCCACGCTGCTTGGCGGTCAACGCAGCCAGCAGACCGATCGGGCCGGCGCCGGTGATCAGTACGTGCTCAGGTGAGTACCAGGACCTGGCTCCCACCTGGTCGATCTGATCCCACGCCTTGGTGAGGATACTCGCCGGCTCCACGAGTACGCCGAGCCGCCCGAGCTCGGCCGGCACCGGTACGGCGAAGTACGGGTCGACTCTCCAGCGCTCGGAGCCGTAGCCGTCCATCTCCTTGATGCCGCGCTCGGTGTAGCGGCCGTTGCGGCAGAAGTCCCACTCCCCCCGCGCGCACGCCGGGCAGGGCTCGGGGTCGGGTCTGCGCACGATGCCGACGACCAGGTCACCGGTGGCGAACCCGGAACCCTGCGGAGCATCCAGAACGCGGCCGAGTGACTCGTGGCCGATCACCAGCCGCTCCGCTCCCGCGCGACCACTGCCGAAGAGGCCGGTGGTGAGCTCGATGTCGGTGCCGCAGATCCCGGCGAGCAGTCCTTCCACCAGCACCGACCCATCAGTCTGGGGCGGCTCCGCGACCTCGCCGATCGAGGCGGAGTCAGCTTTGCCCGGCACCACCGTCATCGCCCGCATGGGGTCCACTCTGCCGTACTCCGCGCGCCGGCGCCGCTGACAACACCAGCCCCAGGAGCCACTTCCGCTTCCGAGCCCGTCGTACGGCAGAATGTCTGACAATCACCCGATCCGTCCGTGGAGGGCACCTGATGTCCGATCGTCTGTCCGTCGGCGACGCAGCACCCGACTTCACCCTTCCCGACGCCGATGGCAACGACGTCGCGCTCGCGGACCTGCGCGGGGAGAACGTGATCGTGTACTTCTACCCGGCCGCGATGACGCCGGGGTGCACCAAGCAGGCCTGCGACTTCCGCGACTCGCTGGACTCGCTCGCCGCCCACGGATACAAGGTGCTGGGCGTCTCGCCCGACAAGCCGGCCAAGCTGGCGAAGTTCCGCGAGCGCGACGGGGTCACCTTCCCGTTGCTGTCGGACCCGGACAAGCAGGTACTGACGGCGTACGGGGCGTTCGGCGAGAAGACGATGTACGGCAAGAAGGTGACCGGGGTGATCCGGTCCACCTTCGTGATCGACCCGGACGGCAAGGTCGCCGTCGCGCAGTACAACGTGAAGGCCACCGGGCACGTGGCCAAGCTCCGCCGCGACCTCGGCCTCGACTAGCCGACGACTTGGTCAGGACAAGATTCGAAGGGAAACCCGCAACCGTTTCATGACTCCTGGTCCATGCAACGGTCGTTTGAGCAAAGTAGCAGTGTGATTTGGATCACACCCCGATCTCACCTGATCGCAGCGAATTCGCTACCCTGAGTCACCTTTTCCGACCCCGTAGGGACGAGCAGTACCGGATCACCAGTCCCCGTTCGTTGGCAACCCCCGGTCCACGGGCTGATCGGCCGAACCTCTCTTGGCCCTGACCAGTGCAAACCGGGTAATCTGCGCGCGCAGTCTGCCTCTGGGAGGGAGGGACCTGCCGCGATGGGAAAACACTCCTCTGCGGTGACGAAAAGTAACAACCGTCGTCCGGTGTACCTGACGGCCGTCGGCCTACTGGTGCTGTCTTTGGGCGCCGTTTTTGTGGTCCGCTCCTTCGGCTCGGAATCGAGTGCCGACGGGTTCCTGGGCGGGTCGTCCTGTGACGAGCCCACTCAGATCCAGCTGACCACGACACCCGAGATCCAGCCGCTGCTGGAATCGGCCGCCAAGTCGCTGGCCGGCAAGAAGAACGGTCCGTGCCTGCAGTTCACCATCAGCGCGGCTCCCTCGGCGAAGGTCGCCAAGGACGTCTCCGAGGGCAGCGACAACCGGCCCGACCTGTGGGTCCCGGACTCGACGCTGTGGGTCGCGCAGGCCGATGACGGGGACACCATTCCGACCGTCGCCGTCCCGTCGCTCGCGAGCTCGCCCCTGGTGCTCGTCGGTCGCTCGGAGAACTTCGCCGACGTGTCGTCCTGGCTGGGCGCCTTCTCGAAGACCCAGCCGGCCCTGCTCGATCCGTTGAGCCAGTCCCCCGGCGCGCTCGCGCTGCTGGCGGTGCAGTCGGAACGGGCCAAGACCTCGACGACGACCAACCAGGTCGCCAAGGTCGTCGTGCCGCTGGCGCAGCGGCTCGGATCGATGCCCAAGCCCTTCACGGACGTGAACGGCCTGTTCGGCCGGGCCGCCCAGGCAGGCAGCCCGGTCATCGTCCCGGCGTCGGAGCAGAGCTTCGTCAAGTACCAGGAAGAGCACCCGGACGCGGAGCTGAAGGCTTCCGTGCCGAAGACCGGAACCCTGGTGCTGGACTACCCGGTCGTCGTCACGGCGACGTCGAACAACGACGCCATCTCCGAGGCCGGCAAGGCGCTGGCAGCCGAGCTGAGCGAAGCCGGGCCCAGCCAGGCCCGCGACGAGGCCGGCTTCCGCGACTACCTGGTCGGTCCGCTCGGCGAGGGCCGCGGCGCCGGTGACATCGAGCAGTTGGCCAAGCCGAACGCGGCGGCGGTGGGCAAGGTGCTGGGCGACTGGAGCCGACTGTCGCTGTCGACGCACTCGCTCGCGGTGATCGACGTGTCCGGTTCGATGGCCGAGAAGGTCGGCAGCAAGACCCGGATGCAGCTGACCATCGAGGCCGCCTCCAGCGGTCTGGGCCTGTTCCCACCCGACGCCGAGCTGGGCCTGTGGACGTTCTCGACGAAGATCGGTGACCTCGGTGCCGACTTCAGGCAGCTCGTCCCGATCGGCAAGCTCGACGCGGCCCAGCGCAAGCGGATGACCGACGCCCTGCGGGTGCAGAAGGCGATCCCCAACGGTGGCACCGGTCTCTACGACACCGCCATCGCGGCCGTCAAGGCAGTCCGGCAGAACTACGACTCGAGCGCGGTCAACACGGTGCTGCTGTTCACCGACGGCAAGAACGACGACCCGGGCAGCCTGAGCCTGCCCGAGGCCGTGCGGACCCTGAAGGGCCTGCGCGACCCGGCCCAGCCGGTGCGGATCATCGCACTCGGCATGGGCCCCGACGCCGACGCCAACGAGCTCCGTCAGCTCGCCGCGGCGACCGGCGGCCAGAGCTACCTGGCGAAGAACCCGTCGGACCTGCAGCAGGTCTTCATCGACGCCCTGCAGAACCGCTGAGCGATCGGCGTCCCTAAGATACGTTCTTGGGGACGCCGATCCTCGTTCGCCAGAGTGGTGGAATGGCAGACACGCCGGCTTTAGGTGCCGGTGCCTTCGGGTGTGCGGGTTCGAATCCCGCCTCTGGCACCTTGATCAGAAGCTCACCGTCGGATAGCGACGATCAGCCCGAAGCTCATTCGTCCGCGAGGGACGCGAGGTAGGTCGTGCCGCGGGGGCTGAGTTCGTAGCCGATCTCGAGGCTGTAGGTGAGGCCCAGGTTCTTGAGTTTGCGGACGTCCAGCTTGAAGCCGGCTGTGTCGCGGCCGAAGTCGGCGGCGAGGTCGCCGGCTCGGGTGTGGGGCTTGGCCTGGATCGCTCGCAGGGTGTCGGTGGTCCAGGCGCCGTGGCGGCTCAGTTCGTCCAGCTTGGCCAGACGGGTGCGCAGGTCCTCCAGGTCCTCGGCCGACAGGTCTGCGGACGCGGCGAGTTCGTCGCGCGGGTCCGGGCCCTCGACCAGGTGGAACTTGATCAGGAACGTCGGCCAGTCCTCGTTGCCCCGCAGCCGGCGCCGGACGTCCTTCGCGTTCTGCCGGTCCGCCGCGAGCACGTCGGCGTCGTTGTCCGCGATCAGGTCCGGGTTGACCTGGCTGACGCTGTCGATCTCGATCCGGCCCGCGTTGGTCCGGTAGACCCGCCCCTCCACCACCCGTGCCTCGGCCCAGCGCCGGTACGCAGTGGTGATCCGCCCTTCGGCGACTCCGTCTCGATCGGGTCCGGCGAACAGCATTTCAGGCTCCCAGGGCTTTGGCGATGATGGGGGCGATCTCGCGAAGGGCCTTGCCGCGGTGGCTGATCGCGTCCTTCTCCTCGATCGACAGTTCGGCGGTGGTCCGGTCGTAGCCTTCGGCCTGGAAGAGCACGTCGTAGCCGAATCCACCGGTACCGCGCAGTTCGCGGATCACCGAGCCGCGCATCTCGCCCAGGACGATCTCGTCCTCCGCGTCCGGCCGGCAGAACGCGACGGCCGCCACGAAGGTCGCGCCCCGGCGCTCGTCCGGTACGTCCTCCAACTGACCGAGCAGCAGCAGGTTGTTCGCGTGGTTGTCCTTGGCCGGGCCGGACCAGCGCGCCGACAGTACGCCGGGCATCCCGTTCAGCGCGTCCACGCAGATCCCGCTGTCGTCCGCGACCGACGGAAGCCCGGTGGCGGCCACGGCCGCGCGCGCCTTCAGCAGCGCGTTGCCCTCGAAGGTCGGCTCGGTCTCGGCCGGCTCCTCGTACGGCGCGACGTCGGCCAGCCCGAGCACCTCGATCCCCGGCACGATCGGGGCGAGGATCCGCCGCAGCTCCTCGAGCTTCTTCGGGTTATTGGAGGCGAGCAGGATCTTGGTCATCCCAGCGCCTCCATCTGCAGCTTCGTCAGGTCGGAGCAACCCGCAGTACCGAGCTCCAGCAGGCTGTCCAGCTCGGCGCGGTCGAACGGCGCGCCCTCGGCCGTGCCCTGCACCTCGATGAACTTGCCGTCGCCGGTGAGCACCAGGTTCATGTCGGTCTCGGCCCGGACGTCCTCCTCGTAGCAGAGGTCGAGCATCGGGGTGCCGTCGACGATGCCGACGGAGACGGCGGACACCGAGCCGGTCAGGGGTTCACCCTTGAGCGCCTTGCGGTCGCGCAGGAACGACACCGCGTCGGCCAGCGCGACGTACGCGCCGGTGATCGCGGCCGTCCGGGTGCCACCGTCGGCCTGCAGCACGTCGCAGTCCAGCAGGATGGTGTTCTCGCCGAGCGCCTTGTAGTCGATCACCGCGCGCAGCGAGCGGCCGATCAGCCGGGAGATCTCGTGCGTCCGGCCGCCGATCCGGCCCTTCACCGACTCCCGGTCCGAGCGCGTGTTCGTGGACCGCGGCAGCATCGCGTACTCCGCGCTGACCCAGCCCAGGCCGGATCCCTTGCGCCAGCGCGGTACACCCTCGGTGACGCTGGCCGCGCACAGCACCCTGGTCTTGCCGAACTCGACCAGGACCGATCCCTCGGCATGGTCCAGCCACTTCCGGGTCAGGGTCACCGGCCGGAGCTGATCAGGGGTACGTCCATCGATACGAGCCATGCCCGAAACCCTATGCCTGAATGCTCCTCACCTCCGCATCGGCGTTCGAAGCGACCGCCGAGGCAGCGACGCCCAGCCGGCCGACAGATGAGACCGTTGAGTGAGAGCGGTGTTGAAGGTCGGAAGTGTTCGGACATAGGGTCTAACAATCATCTATGTGCAGGAGTTGCGGGCATGAGTACAGAAGACCTTCGGTTCGGTGTGGTGGGGCTCGGGATGCGGAGTTCGCTCGCGCGGCACGCGCACCGGCCCGGCGAGGGGTCCCGGATCGTCGCGGTCTGTGATCCCGTCGCCGCCCAGCAGCAGGCGGCGCTGGCCGACTACCCGGACGCGCAGGCGTACGGCGACCACCGCGACCTGCTCGACCTGAAGCTGGACGGGGTCTTCCTGACCACCCCCGACGACCTGCACGAGGACCCCGCGATCGACTTCCTCCGGGCCGGGGTCGCCGTCTTCGTCGAGAAGCCGCTGGCGATCACGACCTCGGGGTGCGACCGCGTCCTGCAGGCGGCGTACGAGTCCGGCACCCGGCTGTACGTCGGCCACAACATGCGGCACATGCCGGTGGTGCTGGCGATGCGCGAACTGATCCAGGCCGGCGCCATCGGCGAGGTGAAGGCGATCTGGTGCCGGCACTTCGTCGGCCACGGCGGCGACTTCTACTTCAAGGACTGGCACGCCGACCGCCGCCGGACCACCAGCCTGCTGCTGCAGAAGGGTGCCCACGACATCGACGTGATGCACTGGCTGGCCGACGGCTACACCACCCGCGCCAACGCCCTCGGCGGCCTGACCGTGTACGGCGGGATCGAGGACCGGCAGGACCGGTCCGGGCAACGGTTCGCCGACTTCGTCTCCGACGACAACTGGCCGCCGCTGACGCAGACCGGGATGGCGCCGGTGATGGACGTCGAGGACCTCTCGATGGCGAATCTCCAACTGGACAACGGGGTTTTCCTCACCTACCAGCAGTGCCACTACACGCCGGACTACTGGCGCAACTACACCGTGATCGGCACGGCCGGCCGGCTGGAGAACTTCGGCGACGGTCCGGGTGACGTCGTCAAGGTGTGGAACAGCCGCCGCTCCGGCTACCGCGAGGACGCCGACCAGATCGTCGAGATCCCGGCCGCCGAGGGCGGGCACGCGGGCGCGGATCCCCGGCTGGTGGCCGAGTTCGTCCGCTTCGTCCGCGACGGCGGAGCCACTCTCACCTCCCCGATCGCCGCCCGAGCCGCGGTCGCCGCCGGCTACGCGGCCACCACCTCCCTCCGCGCCAACGGCACCCCCATCGACGTCCCGCCGCTGGACCCGGCCCTGATCGAGTACTTCGACCGCGGCCAGATCCGCTAGCCCAGAAACTCCTTCAATACTTGACGAAACGCCCCCGGTCGCTCGCGCCAGCTTCGCGCCGAAGGAGTGGCCGAGGACAACGATCTGCTCGCGACCTTCGTCAGATGTCGAAGGTCATGTCCGGGGCGGCGACCTGGACGTCGCCGGAATAGGTGCGGCGGGCACCTTGTCCTTGGGTGTCGCGGTTGAACCACGGGGGGACGTGGGTGATGACGAGGCGTTTCACGCCGGCGCGTTTGGCGTGTTCGCCCGCGTCGGCCGGGGTCATGTGCAGGTCGGGCGGGTTGTTCGGGTCGTCGTCGCGCAGGGCCGCCTCGCACAGAAGCAGGTCAGCGCCGCGGGCCAGTTCGATCAGGCCGTCGTTCGGGCCGGTGTCGCCGGAGTAGGCCAGGGACTTGTTGCCGTACTCAACCCGGATCGCGTACGCCGGGACGGGGTGCACCATCGGCGTCGTGCGCACCGTGAACGGGCCGATCTGCTGGATCTCCTGCCAGGTATGGAACTCCAACTCCTCCTCCATCCCCGGGTCCTCGGGCAGGTCGTAGGCAAGCGCCATCCGGCCGGCCGTTCCGGGCGGGCCGAACACCGGGATCCGCGGGAACGGCGAGGACGGCGAGTACTTCGCCGCGACGTACAGGCCGCACAGGTCCATGCAGTGGTCGGGGTGCAGGTGGGACAGGCCGATCGCGCCGATCTCCGGCACGGACAGATAACGCTGCAGCGCACCGAGCGCGCCGCTGCCGAGGTCGAGAACGAGGTTGAATCCGGCCGCGGAGACCAGATAGCTCGAGGCGGGCGAGTCCGGCCCGGGGACGGACCCGGAGCAGCCGAGCACGGTGAGCTTCATACCTTGAACATTACCGGCGGGTTGCCGCCGGTGCAGGAATCGTTGGGGCGTCGGCGGAGGCCCGATCGAGTTGCCTGGCTATGATTTCGAGCACATCACCGCCGGAACCGGTGCCGTGGACAACGTTCGCTCAGCGGACCCAGGCGAACTGGTCGACGCCGGCGATGACCGGGCCGAGGAAGCGCGAACCGATCGCGGCGAACTCGGCCGGGCTGCCGGTGGTGACGAACCGGTGCTGCGGCGCGGGCAGATCGTCGGCCCGGAGCAGCCCGCTCTTGGTGAGCACGCCGTAGACGTCCTTCGCGCACTCCTCCGCACTGCTGACGAGCGTGACGTTGTCACCCATCACGTAGGAGATCACGCCGGTCAGCAACGGGTAGTGGGTGCAGCCGAGGATGAGCGTGTCGACGCCCGCCTCGACCAGCGGATCGAGGTACTCGTGGGCCGCGGCGAGCAACTCCGGCCCGGACGTCACCCCGGCCTCGACGAAGTCCACGAACCGCGGGCACGGCTGGGTCAGCAGTTGCACCTGCGGGGCGGCGGCAAAAGCATCCTCGTAGGCCTGCGAGGTCGCCGTGGCCTTGGTGCAGATGACGCCGACGTGCTGGCTGCGGGTCGCCGCCACGGCGCGCCGCGCGGCCGGCAGGATCACCTCGACCACCGGTACGTCGTACCTCTCGCGGGCGTCTCTGAGCATCGCGGCGCTGGCCGAGTTGCAGGCGATCACCAGGGCTTTGACGCCCGCCTCGACGAGGTGGTCGAGGCACTCCAGCGCATACTCACGGACCTCGGCGATCGGCTTCGGGCCGTACGGCTGGCGGGCCGTGTCGCCCAGATACAGGATCGGCTCGTGCGGCAACTGGTCGAGGACCGCGCGGGTGACGGTGAGCCCGCCGAAGCCGGAGTCGAAGATGCCGATCGGTGCGTCTGCCACGAGATGAACCTTAGTCGCCGCGGCCGACAAGTCCGGTGCCGGGCAGTTCTGAAGTAACCCTTGCCTAACCGGGCCGGACGACACGCCGGAGTTATCCACATCTTTACTCTCAGGAATTGCAAACTGACGTGACGCGGGCCACTCTTGACGGATGTGTTTCCAACCGCCCCCAGCGATCCCATGAACCTGGCGGTCCAGCTTGCGGTGGCTCTGAACGCCACCGGCGCACCGAATCCAGCACCGACCAACGCCGCGGTGGCAGGCTCTGCCGCCGGTCCGGCCACCGAGACGAGCACGTCCAGCACCAGCGCCGACATCGCGTCGACGCTGGGCCCGACCGGGATGCTGCTGCTGCTCGCGCTCGCCGCCTTCGCCGTCTACGTCGTCTCGCTGTCCCTGCACCCGAATGCCAAGTGCAATCGCTGCAAGGGCGCCGGCCGGCACCGAGGCGCGATCTTCAGCTACGCCCAGCGCCCCTGCAGCAGTTGCAAGGGCCGCGGCGTACATCCCCGACTAGGACGCAAAGTGCTCTTCAAGACATAGCCCCTGCCGATCAGGCCCAGAGTTGGCCTTCGAGGCGGTCTTCGGCCTCGTCGATGGTGCCTTCGTACGCGCCGGTGGACAGGTATTTCCAGCCGCCGTCGGCGACCACGAAGGCGATGTCGGCGGACTGGCCCTCACGCACGCACTTGGCCGCCTGGCCGAGGGCGGCGTGCAGGATCGCGCCGGAGGAGATCCCGGCGAAGATGCCCTCGTTGTCCAGCAGTTCACGAACCCGCCGTACCGCGTCCCGCGGGCCGACCGAGAACCGCGCGTCGATCAGGGTGGCGTCGTACAACTCCGGCACGAACCCCTCGTCCAGGTTGCGCAGGCCGTACACGAGTTCGCCGTAGCGGGGCTCGGCGGCGACGATCCGCACCTCCGGCTTGTGCTCACGGAAGAAGCGGCCGGCGCCCATCAGCGTGCCGGTGGTGCCCAGGCCCGCGACGAAGTGCGTCACCGACGGCAGGTCGGCGAGGATCTCCCGCGCCGTGCCGTCGTAGTGCGCGGCCGCGTTCGACGGGTTGCCGTACTGGTAGAGCATCACCCAGTCCGGGTGCTCCTCGGCCACCTGCTTGGCCACCCGGACCGCCTCGTTGGAACCGCCCGCGGCCGGGGAGGAAATGATCTCGACACCCCACATCCGCAGGATCTGCCGGCGCTCCTCCGAGGTGTTCTCCGGCATCACGCAGACCATCCGGTAGCCGCGCAGCTTGGCCGCCATCGCCAGCGAGATGCCGGTGTTGCCCGACGTCGGCTCGAGGATGGTGTTGCCCGGCCGCAGCCGGCCGTCCTTCTCCGCGTCGAGCAGCATCCGCAGCGCGGCCCGGTCCTTGATCGACCCGGTCGGGTTGTGATCCTCCAGCTTGGCCCACAACCGCACGTCGGCCGACGGGGACAGCTTGGGCAGCCCCACCAGCGGCGTACCGCCGACCGAGTCGAGCAGGCTGTCGAAACGCATGATCAGCCGCCGGCGACCGCGGGCAGTACGACGACGACGTCGCCGTCCTTGACGCCGGTCTGCAGCCCGCCGGTGAAGCGCACGTCCTCGTCGTTGACGTAGACGTTGACGAACCGGCGCAGTTCCTCCGGCTCCCCCTCCACGATCCGTTCCTTCAGCCCGGGGTGGTCGCCGTTCACGTTGTCGATGAACTCGGCCAGCGTGCTGCCGGCGCCGTTGACCGCCTTCTCGCCCCCGGTGTAGGTGCGCAGGATGGTCGGGACGCGAAGCTCGATCGCCATGTCAGTTGTCTCCTTGGTTGCTGTGGTCCGCCACGACCTTGACCTCTTCTTCGGTGACCGCGCCGTCGATGATCCGGTACGACCGGAACTCCACCGGCCCGTCGTACGACGGCGAGTCCGCGCCGTCGCGGGTGGAGACCAGCACGTAGTGCGCGCCGGGCTCCTGGGCCAGGTTGATGTCGGTCCGGGACGGGTAGGCCTCGGTGGCCGTGTGCGAGTGGTAGATCACGACCGGTTCCTCGTCGCGCTCGTCCATCTCCCGGTAGAGGCGGAACAGATCCCCCGAGTCGAACTCGTAGAACGTCGGCGACATCGCCGCGTTGAGCATCGGGATGAACCGCTCCGGCCGGTCCGATCCGGCCGGTCCGGCGACCACCCCGCAGGCCTCGTCCGGGTGATCCCGGCGCGCATGCGCCACGATCGCGTCGTACGTGGCCGAGTCGATGATGAGCACGACTCCACGATACGGAGCGTGCTGAAGTACCCCTGCCATCCCCGCTTTCGGTCCAGTATGTGGACTACCAGCGGTCGTGGACCTGCGGGCGGATCAGCTCGTCGTACACGGTTTGGACGACCTTGAGCTCACCTTCGGTGAGGGGCTTCAGGGCGGCGGCGCCGATGTTGCCCCGCACCTGCGAGGGGTTGCGGGCGCCGGGGATGACGACCGAGACACCGGGCTGGTCGAGGATCCAGCGGAGCGCGAACTGAGCCATCGTGGCGCCCTCGGGGACCAGCGGGGTCAGCCGCTTCACCGCTTCCAGGCCGGTGCCGAAGTCGACGCCGGAGAAGGTCTCGCCGACGTCGAAGGACTCGCCGTGGCGGTTGTAGGTGCGGTGGTCGTCGGCGCTGAACGTGGTGTTCTCGTCGTACTTGCCGGACAGCAGGCCGCTGGCCAGCGGGACCCGGGCGATGATGCCGACGCCGGCCCGCGCCGCGGCCGGGAGAGCCTCGTCGAGCGGCTTCAGCCGGAACGCGTTCAGGATGATCTGCACCGAGGCCACGTTCGGCCGTGCGATCGCGGTGAGCGCCTCGGCGCAGGTCTCCACGCTCACCCCGTACGCCGCGATCCGCCGCTCGGCGACCAACGTGTCGAGCGCGTCGAAGACCGCGTCGGTGGAGTACACCTCGGTCGGCGGGCAGTGCAGCTGGACCAGGTCGATCGTGTCGACACCCAGGTTCTCCCTGGAGCGGTCGTTCCAGGCGCGGAAGGCGTCCAGGGTGTAGTTCGACGGGATCTGCTCGACCCGGCGGCCCATCTTGGTGGCCACGGTGAGCCCGGGGTGCTCCTTCAGGATCTTCCCGACGAGGCGCTCGCTCCGGCCGTCGCCGTACACGTCCGCGGTGTCGATGAAGGTGACGCCGCCCTCCACCGCTGAGCGCAGTACTGCGAGGGCGTCGCTCTCGTCGACCTCACCCCAGTCGGCTCCGAGCTGCCAGGCACCGAGCCCGACGACGCCGACATCCCGACCAGTACGTCCCAGCGTGCGCGTCTCCATGCGGGCAAGCCTATGCGTCCGCTTTCTTCACCTCGACGGCAAGCTCCGCGCCGTCCAGCAGTTCGACCGTGGTCGCGAGGGTCTCGGACGTGATCAGCCGATGGTGGGACTCGACGGCCTCGCGGGTTCTGTGGTCGACCGTGAGCCGGAGGGTGATGCGATCGCTGATGTCGAGACCGGCGTCGCGACGAGCCTGCTGGACGGACCGGATGACGTCACGCGCGATTCCCTCGAGCTCCAGCTCGGGGGTGATGTGGACGTCCAACATCACAAAACCACCGTCAGCAAGCAGCCCACTCGCTTGCCGGGCGCCCCCGCCTGCGGCGGGGACGGGGGTGGAGGAATGAGCGGAGGCGCCCGGAGCCCAGCCGGCGGTTGCGGCTGCCAGGGTGGTTTCCAGAGTGAATTCGCCGTCCAGGAGGGCGATTCCGCCGGCTACGACCTGGCCGGTGGAGTCGACTGACCAGTCGCCGGACTTGGAGGCCTTGATCGCGGTCTGGACGTCCTTGCCGAGCCGCGGACCTGCGGCGCGAGCGATCACCGTCAGTTTCCGCGACACCGGCGCGTCGACCTCGTGGATCTCCGTCAGGACGACCTCCTGCACGTTCACCTCGGCTTGCAGGATCGGGACCAGCGACTGCAGCGCCTTCGCGTCCGGGCTCGCGACTGTCACCCTCCGCAGCGGCTGCCGACCGCGGAGGCCTTCGCGCTTGCGGATCGCCGAGGCGACCGAGCAGACCTCGCGGACCCGGTCCATCCGCGCCACCAGCACCGGATCGTCCGGCAGATCGTCGACCGACGGCCAATCCGTCAGGTGCACCGAACGCCCGCCGGTCAGCCCGCGCCAGATCTCCTCGGAGACCAGCGGCAGCAACGGCGCCACTGTCCGGCTGACGACTTCGAGCGTGGTGTAAAGCGTGTCCACCGCCGTCTGGAAGGTCTGACCCTCCTGGTCCCAGAAGCGCTCCCGCGACCGGCGGATGTACCAGTTCGTCAACACCTCCAGATAGCCGGCGACGGAATCGCAGGCCGAGGCGATGTCGTACCGGTCGAGCCGCTCGCGGACCTCCTCGACGAACTGCCGCAACCGCGCCAGCAGGTACCGGTCGAGCTCCACCTCCGAACTGGTGGACCAGGTCCCCTCGGCACCGGCCGCGTTCGTGTAGAGGGCGAAGAAGTACCAGGCGTTCCAGAGCGGGATCATCACCTGCCGGACACCGTCGCGGATGCCCTGCTCGGTGACGACCAGGTTCCCGCCGCGCAGGATCGGGCTGGACATCAGGAACCAGCGCATCGCGTCGGCGCCGTCGCGGTCGAACACCTCGCGCACGTCGGGGTAGTTCTGCAGCGACTTGCTCATCTTCTGCCCGTCGCTGCCCAGCACGATCCCGTGGCTGACGCAGGAGGAGAAGGCCGGCCGGTCGAACAGCGCGGTCGCCAGGATGTGCATCGTGTAGAACCAGCCGCGGGTCTGGCCGATGTACTCGACGATGAAGTCGCCCGGGAAATGGTGCTCGAACCAGTCGGAGTTCTCGAACGGGTAGTGCACCTGGGCGAAGCTCATCGAGCCGGAGTCGAACCAGACGTCCAGCACGTCCGCGACCCGGCGCATCGTGGACCGGCCGGTCGGGTCGTCCGGGTTCGGCCGGGTCAGGTCGTCGATGAACGGCCGGTGCAGATCAGGAACCCGTACTCCGAAGTCCCGCTCCAACTCCGCCACCGAGCCGTACACGTCGATCCGCGGGTACGACGGGTCGTCCGACCGCCACACCGGGATCGGGCTGCCCCAGAACCGGTTCCGGCTGATCGACCAGTCCCGCGCGTTCTCCAGCCACTTGCCGAACTGGCCGTACTTCACGTGCTCCGGGACCCAGGTGATCGGCTCGTTCAGCTCGACCATCCGGTCCCGGATCCGGGTCACCTCGACGAACCAGCTCGAAACCGCCTTGTAGATCAAGGGGTTCCGGCACCGCCAGCAGTGCGGGTAGCTGTGCACGTAGCTGTCCTCGCGGACCAGGAGTCCGGCGGCCTTGAGGTCTTTGATGATCGGCCGGTTCGCCTCGAACACGTGTAGCCCCTGGTACGGCGGAACCACGGACGTGAACCTGGCTCCGTCGTCGACGGTCAACAGGACGGGGATCCCGACGGCCTCACAGGCGAGCTGGTCCTCCTCGCCGTACGCCGGAGCCATGTGGACGACGCCGGTGCCCTCGTCGGTGCTGACGTGGTCCGCCGCGATCACCTGAAAGGCCTCGCCGGTCCCCCACAGCTCGGTGTCGGCGAAGAACGGGAACAGCGGGGTGTAGCGAAGCCCGATCAGATCCGAGCCCTTGAGCCGCCGGACAACGTCGGCGTACCCGTACGCCTCCAGCCGGGCCTCGGCCAGGATCGTCGGGCGGCCCTCCGCATCGTTGACGACGACATAGTCGAGGTCCGGCCCGACCGCCATCGCCAGGTTGCTCGGCAGCGTCCACGGCGTGGTCGTCCAGGCCAGCAGCCGCTCACCCGGTCTCCAGCACCACCGCGATCGTGACGGAGGGGTCCTGCCGCGGCTGGTAGACGTCGTCGTCCATCCGCAACTCGTGGTTGGACAGCGGCGTCTCGTCGTTCCAGCAGTACGGCAGGACCCGCAGGCCCTCGTACACCAGACCCTTGTCATACAGGGTCTTGAACGCCCAGATCACCGACTCCATGTAGTCGCGGTTCAGGGTCTTGTAGTCGTTCCCGAAGTCGACCCAGCGCGCCTGCCGGGTGACGTAGGCCTGCCACTCGTCGGTGTACTTCAGCACCGAGGCCCGGCAGGTCTCGTTGAACTTCTCGATCCCCAGCGCCAGGATCTCGGCCTTCGTCTTCAGCCCGAGCACCCGCTGCGCCTCCAGCTCGGCCGGCAGCCCGTGGGTGTCCCACCCGAACCGCCGCTCGACCCGGTGCCCGCGCATCGTCTGGTACCGCGGTACGACGTCCTTCGCGTACCCCGTCAGCAGGTGCCCGTAGTGCGGCAGCCCGTTGGCGAACGGCGGCCCGTCGTAGAAGACGAACTCGTTCTCCCCGTCCCGCCCGGCCGGCCGGTTGTCGATCGAGGCCTGAAAGGTCCCGTCGACCTCCCAGTACCGCAGCACCCGCTCCTCGAGCCGCGGAAAGTCCGGGCTCGCGGTCAGTTTCGGCTCGTCACCAGCTTGGGGATAGGTCATGTCAGCGGATGTTGTGCAGGAGGGCTGATTGGAGGTAGCCGAGCCAGTCGTACAGGTCGTAGGTGAGGCGGCGGGGGTCGTCGTCGGGAAGTTTCTCCCAGACGCCGTAGTCGTCCTCTTCCTTGATGTCCAGGCGGGTGCCGATCGCCAGCCGGAGGTCGTTGAGGGCCCGCAGCCAGGCCAGCTGGTCGTCGCCCTCGAGCGCGATGCCCTCGTCGCCGGACGCCTCGATCGCCGCGAGCACCCGCTTGGCGTCGGACACCTTGCTGTCGCGCAGCCCGCGCTCGGTGAACCGGCGGAACTCCCCCGCCGCCTGGTCGTCCGCCTGGTAGGCGTCGGGCAGCAGCCGCTGCAGTACGACGTCCTCAGGCGGCGAGGTGGGCCCGTCGTTGTCGAGCAGCTCGGCCAGCGGGTCGCTCGACCTCGACTCGCGCGGCGGCATCCCGTCGTACAGCAGCTCCACCAGGTTGCGGAGCAGGTTCGCCAGGATGTCCGCCTCGTGCTCGGCGAAGCTGACGATCACGGTCTTCTTGCGCTTGCGGAACCTCGTCACGACTTCTCACAGGTGGCCCACAGGCCGTAGGAGTGCATGGCCTCGACATCGCGTTCCATCGCCTCGCGGCTGCCGTTCGACACGACTGACTTGCCCTCCTGGTGGACCTGCATCATCAGCTTCTCCGACTTCTGCTTGGAGTAGCCGAAATAGGTCTGGAAGACGAAGGTGACGTAGTCCATCAGGTTCACCGGGTCGTTCCAGACGATGGTCACCCACGGTGGGCTCAGCTCGATCGCCTCGTCGACTTCGGGGCTCTCGAGTTCGCTCGGTGCGGTGGTCACGGGCCCATTCTCTCCATCATCGGTTCCAGGGTCGCAATAGGCTGCCCTTGTGACAGAGACAGTGGCACTCTCGACGGCGCCCTCCACCGCCCTGCTGACCGACCACTACGAGCTGACCATGCTGCAGGCCAGCCTGGCCGACGGCACGGCGCACCGCCGATCGGTGTTCGAGTTGTTCGGCCGCCGGCTGCCCGACGGCCGCCGGTACGGCGTGGTCGCGGGCGTGAACCGGCTGCTGGACGCGCTCGAGCGGTTCCGGTTCGACGAGCAGACGATCGCCTTCCTGGCCGACCGGGGCATCGTCGACCAGCCGACCCGCGACTGGCTGGCCGACTTCCGGTTCAGCGGCGACATCGCCGGCTACGCCGACGGCGAGATCTTCTTCCCCGGCTCCCCGGTGCTGGTGGTCGAGTCGAGCTTCGCCGAGGCGGTGCTGCTGGAAACCGTCTTCCTGTCGATCCTGAACCACGACTCGGCGGTCGCCTCGGCGGCGTCCCGGATGACCTGGTGGGCCGGTGGCCGGCCATGTATCGAGATGGGCTCGCGCCGGACCCACGAGGAGGCCGCCGTCGCCTCCGCGCTGGCGGCGTACATCGCGGGCTTCGCCACCACCTCCAATCTGGAGGCGGCCCGCCGCTTCGGCATCCCCAGCGCCGGTACGGCGGCGCACTCGTTCACACTGCTGCACGACACCGAGCGGGACGCGTTCGTCTCCCAGGTGGATGCCCTCGGCAAGGGAACGACGCTGCTGGTGGACACCTACGACCTGACCGAGGCGGTGAAGACGGCGATCGAGATCACCGGCCCGGAGCTGGGAGCGGTCCGGCTCGACTCCGGCGACCTGCCCTCGCTGGCGGGCCAGGTGCGCGACCAGTTGGACGCGCTCGGCGCCACCAAGACCCGGATCATCGTGACCAGCGACCTGGACGAGTACCAGATCGCCGCCCTCGCCCCGGCCGCCGTCGACGGGTACGGCGTGGGCACGTCGCTGGTGACCGGCAGCGGCTATCCGACCTGCGGGTTCGTCTACAAACTGGTGGCCCGCGAGGACGCCGACGGCACGATGCTGCCGGTGGCGAAGAAGAGCCCGGACAAGATCTCCATCGGCGGCCGCAAGTACGCGCTGCGCCGCCGCTCGGCCGCCGGGGTCGCCGAACTCGAACTGATCGGCGTCGGCGAGCGGCCGCAGGACGACGGCGACGACCGCGAACTGCTGAAACCGCTCGTCGAGGCCGGCAAGATCGTCGGCCGGACCACCCCCGCCGAGTCGCAGGCGCACCACCTGAAGGTCCGCGACGAACTCCCCCGCAGCGCCAGCCAACTCAGCCGCGGCGAGCCCGCCATCCCCACGGAGTACATCGGCGACCTCAAAACCCGCAACCCGTTCGCCCCGCGCAGCGCGATCTAGGCTCGTGAACCTGTACTGAACTACCTCAGCCCCAGGCGCGATGCGACGGGCTCCACACCTTCGGCCCCGACGCCGTGGACTTCTGCGAAGGGGTGGACCGGATCGACCTGCGCGCGAATGGTGGCAGCCTCAGCGCCGGCGCCGACGGGCTGGTCACCCTCGGAACGTCCGGCGGTTTCGATCTCCATGACTGGGGTGGCGGCGCTTGGACCCTGCGGTCCGCACAGACCGGCTCGTACGTCACGGTGACCGGAAGCCGCACCCTGGTGGCCAATCACCCCGGCCCGAGCACCTGGGAGGTCAACGAGACCTTCGAGCTGATCCCGCTCAACGAGACGACCTCCGTACTGCGTCATCGCAACAGCGACTGCTTCGTCACGGTGGGGGCCGGACGGTTCGGTCACTGCGTCGGCTGAGGATGCCGCGTCGGCGACCGCCTTCGAGATCGTCACCCTCATCGACGGAGTGGCCCGGGCCGCCGAGCTCGCCGCGGCCGCCGACGTGGCTATCGTTGTAGTGGGCAACCATCCCCTGGTGAACGGCCGCGAGACGGAAGACCGCGCCGAGCTCGAGCTCCCCGCCGGCCAGGACCGGCTGGTGCGAGCAGTCCACGCGGCCAACTCCAAGACGGTCACGGACACCAGGCTGACCGCCGCCTTCGACGTCCACGGCGAGCGGATCCCCGCCCGCGAGATCTACTCGGCACCGCTGGACGCGACAGCCTTCGACGAGTACTGCGCTATCACCCTGGCCGACGCCTCACCCGAGCGCGGCGACGCCGTCCGCTCGCTGGAAAGCGGCGCGTGGCTCGTCTTCGAGGACGTCGACCTGGCCGATGGGGCCGGCCACTGTGTCGCCTCGGTGGCGTCCGATCAAGGAGCGGGCACGATCGAACTGCGGCTGGACGACCCGCTGCACGGCCCGGTCCTGGGCACCGTGCAGGTGCCGTCGACCGGTCACCGGCACACCTGGACCGAAAGCAGCACCCCGCTCGCCGAAGCACGCGGGGTGCACGCTCTCTATGCCGTCTTCTCGAACGAAGCCCTGTCGCTGCAGTCCCTCAGCTTCGAACGGCGACCGTAAACCGCTCGCAACTGCCCTCGACCACCCGGGCAGTCACCTGGCCATCGGTCAGGGTCAGCTCGATCGCGGCGGCCGTCTCCCCGTTCGGACCGGGGAGGCGGACCCGGGCCTTCTGCCCCTCGACGGGAGCGAACCACCGCAACTCCACGCCATCAGCCCAGTCGTAGTCCGGGCGGTCCTCGACGGCGCCGATGGCGATCACCGCGCCCTCACGAACAAGCACCGGCAGACTGTCGAAGCCGTGCGTCTGGGTGACCCAACGGCTCCCGGCCAACTTCTCGCCGCTGAGCAGGTCGGTCCAGGTGCCTTCGGGGAGGTAGAACCGGACCTCGCCGTCCTTGCTCATCACCGGCGCCACCAGCAGGTCCGGGCCGAGCATGTACTGCCGCTCGAGGTACGCGACACCTGGATCCGTGGGGAACTCCAGCACCATCGGCCGCATCATCGGCGTACCGTCGGTGTGGGCTTCCTCGGCGACACCCGCCAGGTAGGGCATCAGCGACATCTTCAGCTTCGTGAAGCGACGCAGTACGTCGACTGCTTCCTCGTCGAACGCCCACGGCACCCGGTACGACCCGGAGCCGTGCAGACGCGAGTGTGACGACAGCAGGCCGAAAGGCACCCATCGCTTGAAGACCGCCGCGTCGGGGGTCCCCTCGAAACCGCCGATGTCGTGGCTCCAGTAGCCGAAGCCGGACGAGGCCAGCGACAGGCCACCGCGCAGCGACTCGGCCATCGCCTCGAAGGTCGATTCGCAGTCGCCACCCCAGTGCACCGGGAACTGCTGCCCACCGACCGTCGCCGACCGCGCGAACAGTACTGCGTCGCCCTCGCCGCGGTTGTCCTTCAACAGGTCGAACACGGCCTTGTTGTAGAGGTGCGGGTAGTAGTTGTGCATCCGCTCCGGGTCGGAACCGTCGAACCAGACGACGTCCCGCGCCGGGATCCGCTCGCCGAAGTCCGTCTTGAAGCAGTCGACGCCGAGATCGATCAACGCCTGCAACTTCTCCCGGAACCACGCGGTCGCCGCCGGGTTGGTGAAGTCGACGATCGCCATCCCGGCCTGCCACATGTCCCACTGCCAGACCGAGCCGTCCGGCCGCTTCAGCAGATAGCCGAGCCGGCGTCCTTCGTCGAACAGGGCCGACCGCTGCGCGATGTAGGGGTTGATCCACAGGCTGATCCGCAGGCCGCGGTCCTTCAGCCGGCGTAGCATGCCGGCCGGATCGGGGAAGGCGACCGGGTCCCAGAGGAAGTCGCACCAGTGGAACTGGCGCATCCAGAAGCAGTCGAAGTGGAAGACGCTGAGCGGGAGGTCCCGCGACGCCATCCCGTCGACGAAGGTGCTGGTGGTCTGCTCGGTGTAGTCGGTGGTGAAGGAGGTGGACAGCCACAGGCCCATCGACCACGCCGGTACGCGAGCCGGCCGACCGGTGAGCGCGGTGTACCGGCGGAGCACGTCCTTCGGAGCCGGACCGCCGATCACGTAGTACGACAATTCCTGGCCTTCGACGCTGAACTGGTTCCGCGACACCACCTCCGAGCCGACCTCGAAGGAGACCTTGGCCGGGGTGTCCACCAGTACGCCGTACCCGGCGCTGCTCAGGTAGAAGGGCACGTTCTTGTACGCCTGCTCGCTGGACGTGCCGCCGTCGGCGTTCCAGATGTCGACGACCTGGCCGTTCTTCACCAGCGGGCCGAACCGCTCGCCGAGGCCGTAGACGGTCTCCCCCACGCCGAGCGCGAGTTGCTCGTGCAGGAAGTGCCGGCCCTGCTGGTCGGTGATCAGGCCGATGCTGCGGGCCGCCGAGTCGGTCAGCACCCGGCCGTCACGCTCGAAGCGCAGGTCCCACGGCCCGTCCAGCTTGATCACGGCGGTGAGGTCACCGCTGGTCAGCCGGACCGTCTCCTCGTCCTGCTCGACCTTCACCGGATGGTCGTCCTCGGTCGCCAACTGAAAGGCCGGCCGGGGCGGCAGGCCACCGCTGTGGTGCTCGATCCGGACGCCGATGACGTCGGCCGCGGGCGAGCTGAGGGTGATGGTGAACAACGGCTGGTTCAGGGTGTCGCCGCGCCCGACGATCTGCTTGGCCGGCGCGTACACGATCACCGAGCGTTCGGTGGTCTCCACGCTCTCGACCGCCGCGGGGCGCAACCGGGTCAGGCCCGGGCGCAGCTGCCAGTAGCCGTCTGTGAACTTCATCAATGGCCTCTCTACTTGACCGCGCCGACGGTGACGCCGCGAGTCAGCGTGCGCTGGAAGATCAGGAAGAACACGACGGTCGGGAGAAGGCTGATCAGCGCCCCGGCGTTCGTGGTGGTGGCGTCCATCAGCCGGTCGCCCTGCAGGGAGGCGAGGGCGAGCGGGACGGTCTGGGTGCTGTTGTCGATCAGCATCACCAGCGGGATGAAGAACTCGTTCCAGGTCCAGATGAAGAAGAAGATCAGCAGCACCGACAGGGTCGGCCGGACGGTCGGTACGACGACCCGCCACAGCGTGGTCCACCGCCCCGCGCCATCCAGCGCGGCCGCCTCGAGCAGTGCCTTCGGGAACGTCCCGAGCACCGAGGCGAGCAGGTAGGTGCCGAACGCGCTCTGGATGACGGTGAAGATGATGATCACGCTCAGCCTGCTGTTGTAGAGGCCGAACGACTTCGCCATCGAGTAGAGCGGGTAGACCAGCGCTTCCTGCGAGATCATGTTCGCCAGCAGGAAGAGCCCGGTGATCCAGATCCGGCCGCGGACCCGGCCGACGCCGAGCGCGTACGCGTTGAGCAGCGACAGGACCACGCCCAGCATCGCGACGGAGCCCGAGATGATGATCGAGTTGAGCAGCTTGCCCTCGAAGTGGACCTGCTGCCAGTAGTTCTTCAGCCCGTCGAGCTGGAACGACTCCGGCCAGGCGAGCGGGCCGTTGCCGGAATAGTCGGCGGGCGACTTGAAGGCGTTCATCACCATGATCAGGAAGGGCACCAGGACCAGCGCCGCTGTCAGGACGACCAGGGCGAGTACGACCCAGCGGGCCGTGCCCTGCTTGTAGCGGTCCGGATCCTTGCGGGAGACGCGGCTCCGGGTGAGCGTGAGTGTGGTCATGACTCCTCGACCCTTCCCTGCACCTTCAGAAATCCGATGCTGACGACAACGATCACCAGGGTCAGGGCGGTCGCCACGGCGGCGCCGTACCCGACCTGCAGCTTGTTGAAGAACGCGTTGTAGGCGAAGTACGACGGAACGGTGGTCGCGTTGTTCGGGCCGCCGCGGGTGAGCGCCCAGATCGGACCGAACACCTTCAGCGCGGCGATCGTGCAGGTCAGCGCGACCACGAACGTCTCCGGCCGGATCTGCGGCAGCGTGATCGCCTGGAATCGGCGGAACCAGCCGGCGCCGTCGATCTCCGCCGCCTCGTACAGGTCGGGGTCGACCCGTTGCAGCGCGGCCATGAAGATCACCACCGGATAGCCGATCTGGACCCAGATCAGCACCAGCATCACCATCGGCAGCGCGGTCTTCGGATCACCCAGCCAGTCGTGCTCGCCGAGTCCGATCGCCCGGCCGACGGCGTTCACCGCGCCGTCCGGCCGGAGCAGCCAGCCCCAGAGGATGCCGGCGACAACCACCGGCAGCACCTGCGGCAGGTAGAAGGTGGCCCGCAGGAACGACGCCGTCTTCTGGCCGAACCTCCGGCCGATCACGTCGAACAACGTGGCCGACAGCACCAGCCCGATCAGCGTCGGGATCACCACCATCGCGATCACCATCGCCGCGGTGTTGCGGAACGACGTCCAGAAGACGTCGTCGCGCAGCAGCCGGGTGTAGTTGTCCAGCCCGATCCAGCGCGGATCGCCGATGCCGGACCACTTCGTCAGCGACAGGTACAGGTTCGCGCCGAACGGGACGGCGACGATGGCGGTGAAAGCGACGGCGCCGGGCAGCAGGTACCACCAGAAGCCTGCCTTGCCCCTGGTCATCCGTTCTTGATTTCTTGGACACCCTGGTCGTAGGCCTTGCCGAGGTCGGTCAGCACCTGGTCGGGGTTCTTGGAGCCGTTGATCAGCGACTGGCCGCCCGCGACCAGGACGTCGTAGTACCCGGGGACCGGCCAGTCGGGGTAGAAGGCGAGTCCGTCGGCCTGGGTGATGGCCTCGAAGTTGGCGATCAGTTCCTTGTTCTTCGGGTCCGTCACCTTGGCCAGGTCCGCCTTGACCGGGACGCCGCCGTTGTTGGCCATGATCGTCTGGATCTCCGGCCGCATGGTGATGTCGATGAAGTCGTAGGCCAGCTTCTTGTTCTTCGACTGCTCCGGGACGACCCAGAGGTTGCCGGACGAGCCCGCGTTCAGCTTGTTGCCGGGGAACAGGAACGTGCCCCACTCGAACTTCTTGATCTCGCTGGCGAACCGGCCGTACCACCAGGACCCGCTGACGATCATCGGCGTCTTGCCGGCGATGAACGCGGTGCCCATGTCCTCGGCCTTCAGGCTGGCCGACTGCTTGGAGATGTAGCCCTTCTGGACCCAGTCGCGGAAGGTGTCGGCGCCGTACTTGAGCGGGTCGGCCGTGAAGTCGACGCTGCCCTTGTAGAGCTGGTAGTTGTCGACGAACGACCGGTCCGCCTTGGAGAGCGCCAGTTCGTAGTACAGCTGGCCGGCCGGGTACTCCGCGCCGGCCATCCCGAGCGGAGTCACCTTCTTCGCGACGAACTTGTCCATCGCCGCGGTGAACTCGTCGAGCGTCTTCGGCACGGTGACGCCGTACTGCTGGAAGAGCGCCTTGTTGTAGTAGACCATCACGTACTCGCCGTAGTTCGGGATGCCGAACCAGTTGCCCGTGCCCATCACGCCCTTCTCGTCGTACTTGGCGGTGGTCTGCAGGCTCGGGCTGAGCGCCTTGTCCCAGCCGCGGCTCGCGACCTCGTCGCTCAGGTCGGTGAGCAGGCCCTTTGAGCTCAGCAGGCCGGCGGTGGCGTTGCCCTTGTTGTACTCCATCAGGTCCGGTGCCTGGTCGGAGGCGAGGATCATCGAGGCGTTCTGCTGGATCTGCTCGAAGGCCTTGCGCTCGAACTCGACGGTGACGCCCGGGTGCTCGGTCTTGAACACCTCGATGGCGCGGTCCCAGGCCTTGCCCATCGCGCCGTTCGCGCTCTCGTAGTGCCAGAGCTTGAGCGTGCCGGTGCCGGTGCCGCCGGCGTCACCGCCGCTGTCATCGCCGCCGCTGCAGCCGGCCAGGACGAGGGCGAGCGAGACGATCGCAGCCCCCATTGAGATCATGGTGCGGGGAGACCGCATGGGTGTACTCCTTTGAACGGGTGTCTGTCCGGTGGTTCCTCGGTCCGTCGTCGCGTTGCAGCGCGGCGGCGGACACCAACTACTTCTTCTTGCGTGGTCTGGCGCTGGTCCCCCGGACCTCCAGCACACAGGGCAACAACTCTTCGTACGTCGTACCGTCGCCGTCGGCGAGTCGCTTGAGCAGGACTCGCGTGGCGGCTGCTCCCAGGGCGGACCCCGGTGAGGTCATCGCGGTCAGGGCCGGACTCGCCAGGTCGGCGACGACCTCCGACGTGACCATCGACACCACCGAGATGTCCCACGGCACGTCGAGGCCTGCTTCCCGGAGCTCGGCCAGGATGCCGAGCGCGGCGTTCTCGTTCATCACCAGGACGCCGGTCAACCGTGGGCACCGCTCGCGGGCTTCCCGGATCGCCTGCCGGCCGCCGGTCGCGGTGTCGTCCGTCGGCACCATCACGCCGGTGATCCGGTGCCGTCGCAGCGCGGCCTCGAAGGCGGCCGCGGTCCGCTTCGCCGGGCCGTAGCCGCTGGCCAGGCTCGCTGCGGAGTGGTTGACGTAGGCAACAGCTTCGTGGCCGAGCTGGACCAGGTGCGCCACCGCGTCGTCGACGGTCTGGTCGAAGTCGATGTCCACGCAGGCGAGTCCGGTGGGGTCCTCGGTCCGGCCGATCAGCACGAACGGCGACTCCAGCTTGCGGAGCAGGTCGACTCTGCGGTCGGACAGCTGGACCTCCATCACGAGGAAGCCGTCGAGCAGCCGCTGGGTGGCGAGCGTCTGCAGTTCGTCGCTGTCGTCGGTGCCGACCGGGCACAGCATCAGGTGGTAGCCGGCCTCGCGCGCGGCCTCGGTCGCTCCGGTGACGAAAGCCGTCTCGGTCGCTCCCAGCGCTCGGCCGGTCAGCGGGAGGAGCAGGCCGATGATGTTGCTCCGTCGGCTTGCGAGTCCGCGTGCCATCGCGTTCGGCTGGTAGTCGAGTTCGGCCATCGCTGCCAGTACGCGGTCGCGGGTGGCGTCGGAGATCGGCCTGGTTCCGGTCAGGACGTACGACACCGTGCTGACGGACACGCCGGCCCGCCGAGCCACGTCGGTCATCGTCGCCATGCTGCCTCCGCCGATCATCGAAACGCTTCGTCGAAGCGTTTCGACAAAAGGTAGGCGAAGGGCTCAGGACCGTCAACAGTTGGTTGGGGGTGACGGCGGGAGTTCGGCTGCCGCGTGTGCCGGGCTGGGGCAGTGAGCTCGCGGGTGTGGTTGCCGCAGCCGGATACCTGCCCGGAGGGCTGGGTGAGCTGGGGCCTGCCCGGAGGGCTGGGTGAGCTGGGACTGCCCGGAGGGCTAGGTAGCGGGTAGGTAGGTGTTCAGGTAGTCGTTGCGGAACTTGCCGTCTGGGTCGTACTTCGCGGCGAGGGGGATGAAGTCCGGGACCTTCGGGTAGACCTCGCGCAGGGTGGCGGCGTCGGCGGTGAAGACCTTGCCCCAGTGGGGGCGGGCGTCTAGTGGGAGCAGGGCGGCTTCCAAGGCTTCGACCACGGGGAGGACGGCGGCCTCGTCCTGGATCCAGGTGAAGTGCAAGGCGACCGTGTCACGGCCCTGGCTCGGGCTCAGCCAGAGGTCGTCGGCGGCGATCGTCCGGACCTCGGAGATCTGCATCACCGGTGCGAGCTTCGACCCGAGCGCCCGCAGCGCCTCGAACGCCTCGCCGGCCGCGGCGCGCGGCAGGAAGTACTCCGACTGCAACTCCTCCCCGTTGCTCGGGGTGAACTCGAGCCGGAAGTGCGGCAGCCGCTCGTTCCACGGGCCGACGACACCACCTTGCTGAGTCGCGAAGTCGGCCGGCATCGCCTTGATCGGGTGCCTGGCCCCATCCGCCAGGTGCGCGCCCAGCCAGGTCGGCTCGTACGGCGTACCGGCGCGCAGTTTGCGCCAGACCATCACGTCCGGGTCGAGCCAGTCGGTGAACGCGCTCACGCTGTAGGCGCTCGCGAAGATCTCCTCGAAGTCCGAGCCGAGCCGATCCAGCGGCAGCCCGTCGTACACGACCTGGCTGATCTCGTACGTCGGCCGGGTCTCGAGCTGGATCTGGACCGTCACGCCGAGCGCGCCGAGGGAGATCACCGAGCCGAGGAAGTCGGGGTCACCCTTGCTCAGGGTGACGAGTTCGCCGCGAGCGTCGATGAAGGTGATCGCCGTGACGGCCGACGCGAGTGTCCCGTTCGCGTTGCCGGATCCGTGCGTTCCGGTGGCGCACGCGCCCGCCACCGAAATGTGCGGCAGGGAGCCCAGATTGTGCAGCGCCTTCCCCTCGGCCTGCAGCGCCGCCGTCACCTCGCCGTACCGGAGCCCGGCCGAGATCGTCACCGCCGACTCCTCGATCGTGACCACTCGGGGCAGGTCCAGCACCGAGACCAGCGTGCCGGAGGTGTCGGCGATCCGGTTGAACGAATGCCCGGTCCCGAGCACCCGCACCCGCTCGGACGACCTCACCAACTCCTGCAACTCCGGCACCGATCCCGGCGCCTGAACAGCTGTCGAGAAGGTGATGTTGCCCGCCCAGTTCGTCCGCTCAGCCATTCCAACGCCCCTTCACCAGTCACCAACACTCCCGCGAGCCTTCCACACCCAGACGCCTCCCCACCTTCACAGTCCACCCGCTGGCCCTCCAGAGGAGGCCGGGGCAGCGCCTGTGGAGCAGACCGGTGGCCGTAGGCGACCCACCATCAAGGACGTGGCCGCCGTCGCCGGGGTCTCCCGCGGCACCGTCTCCCGGGTGCTGAACGGCGGCCACTGGGTCTCGCCGGAAGCACTCACCGCGGTGCAGGCCGCGATCCGCTCGACCGGGTACGCCGCCAACCGGCACGCCCGCAGCCTGGTCACCGGCCGGGCGAACTCGGTCGCGTTCCTGCTCACCGAGCCGCACCAACTGCTGTTCGAGGACCCGAACTTCTCGGTTCTGCTCCGCGGCGCGGCGGATGCCCTGGCCAAGCGGGACATGCCGCTGCTGCTGATGGTCGCCGGTACCGCGGAGGAGCGCCGCCGGGTGACGGATCAACGGCGAACAACCCGCCGCCGTGATCCTCCCCACCACCCTCGTCCGCCGCGACTCGACCTGACCTGACATCGGCGTCGGCTAGCTTGAGTCAATGCCTTCCGATGCCGACCTGGCCGTCTACTCGCAGGAACTGTCCGCCACCGCCGCCGAAGCGGCCCGGCTCGTCGCGGCGGATCTGCGCGCCGCCTTCCGCAGCGGGATGAACGTCGAGTTCAAGCGCGACCAGCACGACCCGGTCACTGTGCACGACCGCCGGGCCGAGGAAGCGATCTCCGCCCTGCTCACCACCCGTGTGCCCGGCAGCAGCGTCGTCGGCGAGGAGGATGGCGCCCACGAGGGATCGGGCGACGTCACCTGGTACATAGACCCGATCGACGGTACCGCGAACTTCGCCCGCGGACTCGCCTTCTTCTGTACGTCGATCGGCGCCGTGGTCGACGGCCGGATCGTGGCCGGCGCGGTCCTCGACCCGATGGCCGACCACCTCTTCACGGCCGACCTGTCCGGGGCGTTTCTCAACGGCGACCGCCTTCGCTCCGCTGGTGTGCCGGACGAGGCCGAGGCGATGCTCCTCACGAGCTACCCGAGCGCTCGCGACCTGGCTACCGACGGCCCGGTCGCGCTGGAGCGCTACGGCGCACTCGTCACGGAGTACGGGACGGTGCGGCGGCCGGGCAGTGCGGCGCTCAGCCTCTCGCACGTCGCAGCGGGCTGGGCCGATGCCTCAGTCGGTACCGCGGTCAGCCCGTGGGACATCTGCGCCGGGCGGCTCATCGTCGAGCAGTCAGGCGGCAGCTACCACGGCTTCGGCGGCACCGGCTGGAACCACCCGCACTTCGCCGCCCGCACCCCTGACCTGGAACCCACAGCACTCGACCAACTCGTCGACGCCCTCACCGCGAGCTTGCCCTGACGCGGAACCACGGGCCGTCGGCGATCGTCGGAGCAGTCGATCGAATCCGAAGATCTCGAGAGGAATACATGTTGCGCCCCACCTCCTTCTCCCGTCGTCGCGTGGTCACCGCGCTCGGGCTGGCCGGAGTACTGGCCGCCGGAACCGCTGTCACCGTGGCGGTCAAGGGACCGGACACCTCACAGGCCGCCACGCTGAGCACGCAGGCCACGGCCGCGATCAGTTGCAGCACCGCGACCGGTGGCAAGCCGTTCTACGACGGGCCGTCCGCGTCGAAGGTCTACGACGCGCGCTTCAGCAACAGCGCCGCGGTCCCGAACCTCGGCACCCACACGCCGCAGGGCGCCGGCACCTGGTGGAACTGGGACGGCTCGAAGGACCTGATCCTCGTCACGGCGTACCGCAAGGGCGCGAACTCGCAGATCATCGGGATCGACCCGGCCACCAACAAGACGGTCGGCGTGGTCGCGATCGCCGCCACCCACGCCGGCGGCATCACCACCAGCAACGGCTGGGCGTTCGTCCAGGGCAGCACCAACGGCATCCGCAAGTACAAACTGTCCTCGCTGAAGGCGGCGATGAAGGCCGCCGGTACGCCGTACCTGAAGGCGGTCGGCTCCGAGCGCAAGGTCTACGGCGCGTCCTTCCTGACCAGCTACGGCGGCTACCTGTGGTCCGGCAAGTTCAACGACAAGGGCCGCGACAAGATGTACCAGTACAAGATCAACAGCAACGGCACGCTGACCACGATCAACAAGGCGTGGGAGGTGCCGACGAAGACCCAGGGCCTGCTCGTCACCGGCAGCCACTTCGTCTTCAGCACCTCGTACGGCCGCGACAAGCGCAGCAACCTGTACGTCGTCCGCCGCGGCCAGCCGGACCTCGACAAGGCCAGGCTGAGCTGCTTCCGGGCGCCGAGCATGTCCGAGGGCATCACCGAGTACGGCGGCCGCGCCTACCTCGTCTACGAGTCCGCGTCGCACCTGTACCGCAGCGACCCCAAGACCCTGAACGTGATCCCGCGCTTGCACAAGGCAACCATCTCGTCCCTGACCGGCCTGGCCTGAGACGCGCGTGCCCCCACCCGTTCCCGGGTGGGGGCACGCGTGTTTCGTCAGGTCGGCCAGTCCGCGGCGGTGACCTCGCCGCCGGTGACGTCGACGGCCAGCCTGACCGGACCGTCCGGCCGGACATACAGCTCGTACCGGCCCTGTGGCACCTCGAAGAAGACGGCGGAGTGGATCGTCTCCCCCTCCGGCGACGGCCTCGGGACCACGGCCACGTGCGGTAGGTGACTGTGCTGATGACCATCCCCGTGATGATGTTCATCAGCCGAGTGACCGACCGGACGCAGTTCGATCTCCACGCCTTCGAGGGCCGACGGACAGTCGATGACGAGGGCGCCGACGTCGCCGCCGATGTCCAGCAGGACCGAGGACCCCTTGCCCGCGTGCGGATTCTCGGTCATGAAACGGCCGGGATTCCGGGCTTGGTCTGATAGCCCCCGGCCGGCGTGCCGAGGTACGGGAACTTCGTCAGGTAGTCGGAGTTCGTGTTCGACGTACCGTCCTTGATCGCCCCCGCCGCGGCGTCCGGGGTGAACGACGGGTCGACCAGCGGGATCGTCAGCCCGGCCACTGCCCGCAGCTCGACCGTCACCACGTCGTCGAAGACCCTGCGTCCGTTGGGGAAACCGGCCGCGTCGCCCGCGACCAGGCCGAGCGGGTCAGGAGCCTTCGACGGCGGTACCGCGACGTTCAGCCGCAGCATGTCCGCCTGCACCGGCCCGGTGTAGTTCTGGAACCCCGGTACCACGCCCTTCGGGATCCCGGTCAGCAGGATCGCCGCCAGGTCGGCCCGCGGCTTCTTGTAGGCTGCCAGCTTCGGGAACACCCCCGGATACAGCACCGGCAACAACCCCGCCAGCTCCGGCTTCGTCACGTACTCGGCGAACGCCTTGTCGTCCTTCGGGGCCCGCGCGTTCCACTTGTCCTTCTCCGCCATCGGCACGATCACCTCGTTGAACAAGGGGTTCCCGAGCCGCGAGACCTGCCGGTACGGGCCGTGCCAGCGGGCCAGACCGAGCCCGTCGAGCAACTTCGACTGCCGCCGGCTCGCCGAGGCGTACACCCCGATCACCGCCTTCGGGTCGAGCACGTCCTGGGGCCGCTTCCCGTCCCGGGTGAGGTCCGTGATCGGTACCTGCAGGGCGATGGTGTGCACGTTCTGCGCCTGCAGGCCGTTGACGCCCATCGCCGCGGCCGACGGGATCAGGTGCGCCAACTGGAACGGCCGGAGTGTGCCGAGGTCGAAGATGCTGCCCAGGTCGGCGAAGAAGCCGTCCGCCCGCTGCCCGGCGAACACCTTCCGGTTCGGTCCGATCGTCTGGATCGCCTCGCCGGCCAGCTTGGTGTAGTCCGGCGTACTGCGCGGGCCGATGTTGACCGGCGGCACCCGCAGGTTCCGCGCCAGGATCCGGGACCTGCCGTTCTCCACCCGGGTGACCGAGTAGTACTGCGGCCGGTTCCAGGTGCTGTCCTTGATCGAGGTGATCGGGCCGGTGTTGTAGAGGAAGGTCTTCTTGTTCCGGATCTCGGCGTGGAAGCGGAACTGGTAGCTGATGTCGGCCCGGCCGTCGGCTCCGTTGGAGACGTGGATCTGGTACAGCACGTCGTCGCCGAACTCGTAGAAGTTCGGGCCGCCGTACGGGTTCTGGAACGGGATGAAGTTGGCGATCAACGTCACCGTGTCCGGCTTGTCCGGGCTGACGAACGCGTAGACGTCGGTGTTGTCGGCCACCGGGTCCTTGGAGATCTCCGGTGCTTCGCGATGTGAGGACATGTCCCTCCCCCTCAGGCCGTCGTCACGCCGGCCAGGCGGGCGGCGAGTTCTCGGTCGGTGACCAGTACCTCGCGGTCGCCGACCAGGATGGACAACTTGCCGGCCTCGACGTCCTGCACGTGGACGACGAACGACTCGGCGGTCGCCAGGTCGACCGACTCCAGTCCCTGCGCCGTCGGCGTAGCCGCTTCCGCCGTCTCCTCGCCGAACAGTTGCGGTCCGGCAACCGCTGCCCCGACCGCAGCCGCGGTGCCCGCACCTGCGAACACGAGAAAACCGCGTCGTGTCGCATCGCTCATGACTAGCTCCTCCCTGTAGTGACCTGGCTCACCACCAGGTCACCAACGCTTCGGAACCACGGCGCCCGCGGATGGGCGCGAATCCCCGGCAGATTCCCGGGCCGACTCAGAGCATGGCGATGGCGGCGGTGATGCCGGCCAGAACGATGAGGATGCGGAGGAGGGTGGGCGGGAGCACGCGGCCGAGATGGGCTCCCGCGTAGCCGCCGACGACCGAGCCGATGGCGAGGAGGCCGACGGCGGTGAGATTGAGGTCGGCGACGAAGATGAAGATGATGCCGGCGACGACGTTCGCGGCCAGGACGGCGAGGGTTTTGAGGGCATTGACCACCCGGAACTCCAGATCGAGGCCGAGGCCGAGCACGGCCATCATCATCACCCCGGACCCCGCTCCGAAGTACCCGCCGTACACGCCGGTGAGCGCGGCGAAGACGGTGGTGACGGGAGACATCGCGGTTCGCGGCTCCGGCGCGTGGGTGTGGCGGGAACGCAGCCATCTCGAAATCCACGGCTGAGCGCCGACGATCAGGCAGGTGAAGAGGATCAACCACGGCACGACAGCCTCGAACACGCCCGGCGGCAAGGCCAGCAGCAGCGTCGCGCCGCCGACCGAGCCGAGTGCGCAGGTCAGCACGACAGCCCAGGTCGCGCTCGGCTGCTCGCGCAACTCGCGCCGGTAGCCGAGCGATCCGCTCAGCCCACCCGGGATCAGGCCGAGCGTGTTCGACGCGTTGGCCACTACCGGCGGAATCCCCAGCGCCACCAGCACCGGGAAGCTCACCAGCGACGCGACGCCGACCGTGGTCGTGAGCAGTCCCGCGACCAGGCCGGCGCCGATGACGATGAGTTGCTCGGCCCCCGTCACGGCTGCTCGCGCAGCAGGGCGACGTCGCTGACCAGCATCACGTGGTCGTGCATCGCCTGCGCCGCCGCGTCGGCATCGCCCGCGGCGATCGCGTCGGCGACCCGCTGGTGGCCCGCCAGCGATTCGCGCGGGCGGCCGGGCTGGGACAGCGACTCCAGCCGCGTCTCCTTGATCAGATCCTCCAGCGCCCCCATCATCTGCGCGAGCAACGAGGACCGGGCCGCGGTCGTGACGGCCCCGTGAAACTGCTCGTCGCCCTCGACGCCACGCCCGCCGGCCGCGATGTCGCGCTCCATCTCCTCCAGCGCGGCCCGGATCGCGGCCAGGTCGGCATCCGTACGCCGGACGGCGGCGAGCGCGGCCAGTTTCGACTCCAGCGCGTCCCGCGCCTCGATGATCTCGGGCAGCCGGTCCGCGTGCGCCCGGATCGCGTCGATCACCGGGCCGGTCCGGACCCGCTCGGTCAGCACCGTGCCGTCGCCGTGCCGGACCATTACGACCCCGATCACCTCGAGCGCGACCAGAGCCTGGCTCAAGGTGGCCCGGCTGACCCCCAGCCGGGCGGCGAGTTCACGCTCGGGCGGCAGCCGATCCCCGACGCCGAGACCGTTCTCGGAGATCCAGTTGGTGATCTGCTCGGCGACCTGCTCGTACAGCCGGGTGCGGAGTACGGGACGAGGGAAGCGGTCGTCTGCCATACCGCACAGCTTATTGACAATTGGGTCATTGAACTATTGGCTAGGCCAGTGAGCCACGCGACAAAGGCTTTCCGCCCCCGGAGTTAGGACATCACCATGGGACCAGAATGGGTAGCGATCCTCGCGCTCGTCGCGCTCTTCGTGATGGGCACGCTGCTGCCGATCAACATGGGAGCCCTCGCGTACGTCGCGGCGTGGCTCGTCGGGATGTACTCGCTCGACCTGAGCGAGAGGGAGATCCTGGCCGGCGTCAGCGGTGACCTGGTACTCACCCTGATCGGCGTCACGTATCTGTTCGCGATAGCCAAGAACAACGGAACCGTCGACCTGATCGTCAGAAGCGCGGTCCGGGCCGTCGGCGGGCGGGTCGCGCTGATCCCCTGGGTGATGTTCGCGGTCACCGCACTGCTGACCGCGATCGGCGCGGCCAGTCCGGCCGCCTGCGCGATCATCGGCCCGATCGCACTCGGCTTCGCCGGCCGCTACAAGATCAACCCGCTGATGATGGGCATGTTCGTCGTGCACGGCGCGCAGGGCGGCGGCTTCTCCCCGATCAGCATCTACGGCACGATCACCAACTCGGTGATGGAGGAGAACAACCTGCCCTCCAGCGAGATGACGGTCTTCCTGTCCAGCCTTGTCGTCAACCTGGTGATGGCGGCGATCCTGTTCGTCCTGCTCGGCGGCCGCAGACTGATGTCCCAGCGGGTCGATCCCAATGACCCCGACACGCTCGAAGAGGACCTGCACCGGGGCGGCGCGACGGTGCCCGCCCGCGGCATGGGGACCTCCGCGCCGACCGGCACCCAGGCCCTCGGCGTACGGCGGGATCAGGTGCTGACGCTGGTCGCCTTCGTCTGCGTCGCGCTGGTCGCGTTGATCTTCGACAAGAACATCGGCTTCGTCTCGATCACCGCCGCCGTCATCCTGGCGACGATGGCACCCAAGGAGCACAAGGACGCCGTCCGGCAGATCGCCTGGCCCACCGTCCTGCTCGTCGCCGGCGTCAGCACGTACGCCGCGATCCTGACCGAGGCGGGCTCCCCCGAGTTCGTCGGCAAGTGGGCGGCCGGGCTCGGCGCCGTCGTGATCGGCGCGCTGATCCTCTGCTACGTCGGTGGAGTGGTGTCGGCGTTCGCGTCCTCGACCGCGCTGCTGCCGGTGATCATCCCGATCGCGGTGCCGCTGATCGCCAACGGCGGGATCAGCGCGGGCTTCTTCGTCGCCGCCCTCGCGGTCGCCTCGACCATCGTCGACGTCAGCCCGTTCTCCACCAACGGCGCGCTGATGCTGGCGAACGGCCGGACACGATCGAGGAACCCGTGTACTACAAGCAGATCCTGACCTACAGCATGATCGTGGTACTGGTCGGACCGCTCCTGGTCTGGGCCGCGCTCGTGCTGCCGGGCTGGTGACGCGGATGCCCGGCCCGCTGCACGACGTCCTGGTGGTCGACCTGTCCCGCGCGCTGGCCGGACCGCACGCGACGATGATGCTCGGCGATCTCGGCGCCCGGGTGATCAAGATCGAGGCACCCGGTCGCGGCGACGACACCCGCGGTTGGGGACCGCCGTTCGTCGGCGATCCCCGCGAGTCGACGTACTTCCTGTCGGCCAACCGGAACAAGGAGTCGATCGCGCTCGACCTCAAGTCCGACGCCGACCGCGCCGTGCTGCTGCGGTTGGTCGATCGTGCCGACGTGCTGGTGGAGAACTTCCGGACCGGTGTGCTCGAACGGCTCGGTCTCGGCATCGACGCGCTCCGCGAGCGCAATCCGCGACTGGTCGTCTTGTCGATCACGGGTTTCGGGCACGACGGTCCCGAGGGCGGTAGGGCCGGGTACGACCAGATCGCCCAGGGCGAGGCCGGACTGATGTCGCTGACCGGCTCCGGCCCGGACGACCCGCAACGCGTCGGTACGCCGATCGCGGACCTGCTCGCCGGCATGTACGGCGCGTACGGCGTACTCGCCGCGTTGCACGAGCGGGCCGTCACCGGCAGCGGCAGCGTCGTACGGACGTCCCTGCTGGCCGCGGTGGTCGGCGTGCACGCCTTCCAGGGCACGCGCTACACGGTGGCCGGCGAGGTCGGTGTTGCTCAAGGCAACCACCATCCGTCGATCGCGCCGTACGGACTGTTCCATTGTGCGGACGGCGCGGTACAGATCGCGGTGGGCAGCGAGGGCCTGTGGCAACGGTTCTGCGATGCCTTCGAGCTGTCGCCGGAAGGGCTGGCGACCAATGCCGAGCGGGTGGCCGATCGGCAGCGGGTGATCCAGGTGGTGGAGGAAGCGTTCGCCGAATGGACCGCTGAAGCGTTGCTGGCCCGGCTGAGCGAGGCCGGGATTCCGGCCGGCAAGGTGCGCGGCCTCGACGAGGTCTACAGCTGGGATCAGACGGCGAGTCAGGGACTGCTCGTCGAGGTCGACCACCCGACGCTCGGGCCGTTGACTCTGCCCGGCCCGCCGCTGCGCTTCTTCTCCGGCGCCGACGAGACGACGCCGCGCGAGCACGCCGCTCCCCCGACGCTCGATCAGCACGGCGCCGCGATCAGGGCCTGGTTGTCGTGAACCGGCCGGGCGCGCGGGAGTTGATCGAGGTCGTGCTCGACCCGGGCTCGTTCGAGTCGTGGGACCGGCCGGTCGAGCCCGACCCGTCGTACCGCGAGCAACTGGAGGCGGCGACCGCTCGCGCCGGGACCGACGAGTCCGTGCTGACCGGCCGTGGACTGATGCACGGCCGGCCGGTTGCCGTGCTGGTGAGCGAGTTCGGCTTCCTGGCGGGCTCGATCGGCCGGGCCGCCGCCGCCCGCATCACCGACGCCGTACTGCGGGCAACGGCTGAGCGCCTGCCCATCCTCGCGTCGACGGCTTCCGGTGGAACGCGGATGCAGGAGGGCGCTCCCGCGTTCGTCGAGATGGTCCGGATCTCGCGCGCGCTGATGGCACACAAGGCCACCGGGCTGCCCTACCTGGTGCACCTGCGGCATCCGACGACCGGCGGCGTGTTCGCCTCGTGGGGGTCGCTCGGGCACGTCACCGTCGCGGAACCCGGTGCGCTGATCGGTTTCCTCGGGCCCAAGGTCTATCGGGCTCTGTACGGCGAGCCGTTCCCGGCCGGAGTACAGACTGCGGAGAACCTCGCGGCGCACGGGGTGATCGACGGAGTCGTCGAGGCCGAGGACCTTCCCGTCCTTCTCGACCGGGCTCTCGGCGTGCTGGTCGATCCCGCGACGCCACCCGCGCTGGTGCGGCGTACGGGCGAGCCAGGCCCGGCGGACGGCTGGGATTCCGTACTGCGTACCAGGCGGCAGGATCGCGCCGGAGTACGGGACTTGCTGCGGTATGGCGCGACCGGCACGGTCAGGTTGACCGAGCCGGATGCGTGCGTGCTGGTCGCGTTGACGCGGCTCGACGGTCAACCCTGCGTGCTCGTGGGCCAGGATCGTTCGCAGCGCAAGGCGATGGGGCCGAGCGCCCTCCGCCAAGCCCGCCGGGGCATGCGGCTGGCCGAGGACCTCGGTCTGCCACTGGTCACCGTGATCGACACCCCGGGCGCCGAACTCTCAGCCGCCGCCGAGACCGGTGGCATCGCGGCGGAGATCGCGCAGTGCATCGCGACGATGGCCACACTCACTGTGCCGACCGTGTCGCTGTTGCTCGGGCAAGGCACCGGCGGCGGCGCGCTCGCCTTGCTGCCGGCAACAACTGTCATCGCCGCCGAGCACGCTTGGCTGGCACCTCTTCCGCCGGAAGGCGCGAGCGCGATCCTGCACGGCGACACCAGTCGCGCACCCGAACTCGCCTCGGCCCAACGGATCACCGCGGTCGCGCTGCGGGAGACCGGCACCGTCCATCACATCATCCCCGAACGCGACGACGACTCAGCCGAATCGCTGGCAGTCGCCCTGGCAGCCGAGTGCGCGGCCCGTCTTGCCCTGTAACGTTTGCAACACACTACCCCTGGCTCGAAGCCCCCGGAGCCTTCGCCGCCGCGATCCGGCCCTTCCTCGACTCCAGCACGGACTAGCCCGGGAGTTTGCTGGCGAGCAGGTCGACCGGGGTGATGGCCGGCGTGCTGCGGAAGAGTTCGTCCAGCCGGTGGATGATGCCCTCGCGGACCTTGCCGTGCAGGTGCGTCTCCCGATCCTCCTCGGTCTCGAACGCGTCGAAGATCCGGAACGAGGTCGGTCCGGTCTGGAAGGCGAACCAGGCCAGCGTGCCCGGCTCGGCGTCGACCAGCGTCTTCGCGTCGACCAGGAACTCGGCGACGTCCTTCTCCTTGCCCTCGCGAGCCTCGAACTCGACCAAAAATCCGTACGCGGGCATCCGGTTCTCCTTCAGGGGTAGCTGATCTGGCCGTCACGCTAGTTGGCCGGATCTGCCTACCTCACACAGATCGCGCCAATCGGCCCACGGATCCCGCCGAGTCCGCCCGGAACGTCGCGCGGTAGGCGGCGGGCGTCGTACCGGCGTGTTTCTCGAAGTTGCGGCGCAGCGTCTCCGACGAGCCGAAGCCGGCCATCGCGGCGATCTCCGCGACGGGATGGCCGGTGGTCTCGAGCAGCAGTTTCGCGCGGCTGACGCGCTCGGTGCTGATCCAGTCGAACACGCTCATCCCGGTCGCCTGGCGGAACTTCCGGACCAGGCTGCGCTCGCTGACATGCTCGTACGCCGCCAGCCGGGCCAGCGTCAGCGGCTCGTCCAGGTGCTCGCGGATCCAGTGCAGCAACGAATCCAGCGGCGGCTGGTCGTCGGCGCGCAGCGAGGACTTGATGAACTGCGCCTGGCCACCCGGCCTGCGCGGCGCGGTGACGAGGAGCCGGCCGGCGTCGTTGGCGTAGGCCTGGCCCAGATCGAGCGCGAGCAGGTGGAGGGCGAGATCCGTCGCCGAGAAGAGCCCACCCGAGGTGTGGATCAGCCCGTCGTCGACGTACAGGTTCTCGGCCTCGAGCCGGGCCAGCGGGAACTCGGCCCGGAACTCGGCCGAGAACAGCCAGTGCGTGGTCGCCCGCCGCCCGTCGAGCAGCCCGGCCCGCCCGAGCACGAACGCCCCACCGCAGTACGACACCATCCGGGCTCCGGCGGCGTGCGCGTCCCGCAACGCCTCCAGCAGTACTGCGCTCCGCGGCGCGAGCGGATCCTCGACCCCCGGCACCATCACCGTGTCGGCGGTGAGCATCGTCTCGAGCGGCGCCAACTCCCCCAGGTCCGCCCCGGACGGCAATACCTGACGCCGCTTCTCCCCGCACAGCACGACCTCGTACGGGCTGTCCCGATAACCCGTGATCGCCGCGATCGACTCGATCCGCCGACCGAAGATCTGCTGCACCACGGCCACCTCGAACGCCACGGCGTCCGGTACGACGAGCAAGGCGATCACGTGCTTGTCCCGCCCACGAGACGTCGCAGGACGCTTCATCGGATCCTCCCGCTCGGCGAAGGGCTTTGGCCCCAGCCTGCCAGGCGGGATTTCAGGAGGCGGGCGGGAGGCAGTCCGTCGCGCCGTCGCGCCACTGGTGGTTGTAGCGGCCGGGCACCTTCGTGGCGAACTCGGTGATCGCGTTCTTGTCGACGGTGTCGAGCCGTTGCAGGCGTTGCCAGCCGGTCAGGGCGATGCCGTGCCCGAGGGCCGGATAGGGCGCGACGACCACGTCACGGGGATACTCGCGGCCGAGGCGTTCGAGTTCCTTGATGTCGCCAGCGGAGACGTCGGGCGCGTACTGGAGCAGCACGTGCCCGTGTTCGAGGACGTGGACCTGGAGCTCCTCGGTAATGGGTTTGCGGTAGATCCCGGGCGGAACCACCCGCGGCGAGTGGGGGCCGGACGTGGGCGGCATCGAGCGGTAGGGATCGTGCGGAGCACCGTCGTACGGGATATGGCGTTTGCCCTCGAACACCTGCGGCGTACCGGGCACCTGGTCGCAGGCCAGGGCCGGCTTGGCGGTGAACGATCCCAGCAGTACTCCGAACGCCAGGCCGGACATCGTCAGCACGCTCAGCGAGGTGACGACGATGCTGACCAGCAGGCCCCACCGCCTGAGACGACGCGGTCGCACGGTCTCCGTCATGCCGCCGCCCTCCGAGCCCGGATCCGGTTCCGCACCACGACGACGAGCGGCATCGTCAGGTTGACCAGCGCGAAGACGATCAGCAGGATCCCCTCCCACCAGTAGAAGCTGAAGACCGGCGCGCCGACCATCACGCCGGAGGCCCAGCCGAGCGTCACCTTGGCGGCGGGAAGGATGAAGTTGAAGGCGAACCAGACCATCCACACGATCCCGGCGAGATAGAGCAGCCGGTACCAGCGGGCCACCCGCAGGTCCTTGGCGTCCGCGTCGCGCAGGATCCGCTGCTCGAGCGGAGTCAGCTTGCGGATCAGGCGCTTGAGGGACAACCGGGTGACCTGATGCAGGTTCTTGCAGCCGGTCGCGGTCGCCATCACGAGGTACATGTCGGTGCGCAGGTAGGCCAACGTCTGGAAGGCCAGCTTGCCGACCTGGCTGAGCACGAGCATGGCCAGGAAGCGGACCAGGTTCGGTGAGAGGTCGATCCAGCCCCGCGAGTACGCGAACCGTGGAGCGACGGCCGCGAACAGGATGACCGCGTCGAACGCCATCCCGGCCAGGAACGGGCTGTAGCGCTTGGCGGGCGGCAGTGCCCACAGACCGGTCAGGTCGGTCTCCAGCACGGTGAAGATCCCCCGCCGCTCGAGCCGCAACTGCGCCCGTACGCCGGCCGCGGCGCCCGCGAACGCGTGCCAGATCTCGTGCACCACGGCCAGGCCCATCACCACGACGTTGGTGATCAGCAGGCTGAGCACGATGTCGGTCACCACGAAGGCGTCCTCGTAGCTCGGCAGCAGCGAGTGGTCGAGCACGAACATCACCAGGGTCGCGACCAGGCAGCCGACGTAGAACGTCCAGGCCACCTTGCCGAACAGCGGTTTCACCACCCAGGGCGGGATCTTCGACACCACCCAGTACTTGACCTTCTTCTTCGGCTCGTCCGGCTTGTCCGCGTCGCCCGCCTGGTCCGCCTCGGTCCGGCCGGCCGCGACCGCCGCCGTGCCGTCGATGATGCCGGCCTCGACGAGCATCTCGACGAAGTCGAGCACGTCCACCGGTTCGCCCAGTTCCTGCTCCAGCAGGTCCGCGACCTCGGCGACGGTGTGCCCCGCGGCGAGCAACTCGATCAGCCGCGCGCCCGCCTCCGGTACGACGACGAACCGCCCGGTGGCGGGATCGCCGACGACATACTCGTCCTCGTCCTCCTGCCGGACGAGCAGCCGGGTGACGTCGGGGCGGCTGTCCGCGTCGAGAGCGACTGCCGTCACTGCCCGACCCAGCCGCAGGTGTCGCACTTCTCGCCGGTGCGCGGTGTGACGACGTAGTGGTAGGTCAGGTCGGTCAGGCTCAGGTGGAACATCCGGCCGGACGTGCTCGTCGGGATTCCGCCGAGGTGGTAGATCGCCTCCATCGCCGCCATGTGCCCGGTGAGGTTCGCGGTCGGGCCGATCACCGCGTGCCCGTCGAAGGGGAACAGGTCCTCGGGTTCCTGGCCGTACTGCTCGCGGATGAAGTCGGTCATGCTCACGAGACACGCCTGGCAGCAGGTCTTGCCCGGGACGAACAACCCGATCACCGCCATCGGACCGGCGTACTGCGCGAGCATCCACGGCGTCCCGGTCCGCAGCGCGGCCTCGTTCGTCCACTGGCGGATCAGCTTCTGCGGCTGGTCGGCACACAGGACGAGCAGGTCCTGGTCGTGCATCAACTCGGCCACGGATTCCGTGTCGACGACCCGGGTCTCCTGACCGGTGACCTTGACGTGGGAGTTCATCCGGCTGAGGCGCTCGACCGCGACCGGCACCTTCCGGGCGCCGAGATCGCCCTCGTCGTAGAGCAGTTGACGGGTCAGGTTTCCCGCTTCCACCGTGTCGAAGTCGACGCAGTGCACAGCACCGACGCCGGCTGCCACCAGCGATGAGGCGACCGCCGAGCCAGTGCCGCCCAGACCCAGTACTACGACGCGGCTCTCCTTCAGTTGAGCCTGTACGTCGTACCGGGAAGTTCGTGGGGTCAGGTCGACCCATGAGTAGTAGGTGAGCGCCCGGTCGTAGCGCTCGACCTCTTCGGGGCTCAGGTTGTCCGGCACCGGAGCGGCCGCGTCCTCGACGTACCCGGCGTCGATCAGCGCCTGGATCGAGTCGGCCACCTCGTCCGGCGGGAGTTCGGGACGATCGGCGGTCAGCGCGGCGACGATCTCGCCGCGGGTCCGGGTGCCGTCCATCAGCCCGAGCAGCAGCCAGCGGTCGCCGTACTCGTCGTCGATCTCCGCGCCGATGTCCTGCTGCCGGCCGCCGATGTTGATCAGCGTGGGCGTCAGCCGCACCGGTTTGTGGATGCCCTTGATCCGTGGCCGCAACATGACCTCACCCCTCCCGTGGAGATCGGGGCGCGGGAATCTCACCCGCGCCCCGACCGAGAATCCGATCGACTAGCCGCACGTGGCGTCGCGGCAGCCGCCGCCACCGCCGCCCGGGTCAGTGATCACCAGCGTGGTCTCGAGATTCTCGAGCTTGCGAACGAGGAGCTTCCTCGGCTCGCGCACCTCGACCTTTTGGTCCATGTTTCCTCCAGCGAAGCGATGGCACCGATCCGGCAAGACGCCGTATCGCGAATCATTAGAGCACCGGGGGGAACAATTTCCAATACGCCGAAGAATGCATTCCCGGGCATTTCCCGAGCGGTTGTCAAACAAACGAACCACTGCTGCAGCAGGCGTACAGCACGCCTCGCGGCGGCGTATAGGTAATCTCCACCCAGATTCACCGACGGCACTACGCAGCAAACTCCGGTCATTCGCCGGTGTAATTATGCGGACAGTCGACCGTATATTTGAAATCACCGCTTGAAAACAATTCCGGAGCCCGGCCGCGCGGCGCCGCGGGCCGGTTCCGCCCTGTCGACGGCCCCGGCTTGTACCGTGGGGGTCAGGACACGGCAGAAGGAGCGTTGCGATGACCAGGGCGTTGATCGTGGTCGATGTGCAGAATGACTTCTGTGAGGGCGGCAGCCTGGCGGTCAGCGGAGGCGCGGACGTCGCCTTCCGGATCGGTGAGTTGCTGCACCGCTGGTACGAGGCCGAGCCGGCCGACAGGGAGTACAGGTACGTCGTCGCCACCCGGGACCATCACATCGACCCGGGCGACCACTTCTCCGAGCACCCCGACTTCGTGGACTCCTGGCCGCGGCACTGCGTGGCCGGTACGGACGGCGTCGGGTTCCACCCGAACCTCGACCCGCAGCCGTTCGACGCGATCTTCGACAAGGGCGAGTACGCCGCGGCGTATTCCGGGTTCGAGGGCAAGAACCAGGAGGGCCGGGGGCTGGCCGAATGGCTGCGGGACAAGGGCGTCACCGAGGTCGACGTCTGCGGGATCGCCACCGACTACTGTGTCCGCGCGACCGCCCTCGACGCCCATCGCGAAGGATTCCGGACGAAGGTTCTGGCCGGGCTCACCGCCGGGGTGGCACCGGGCAGCACCGAGCAGGCCATCGCCGAACTGCGGACGGCAGGCGTCGCCCTCGGCTGACCGGGGCAGCGATCAGCCGAGGACGACGGGTTCAGCGGGCCCGGGGCAACGGACCGGGGTTCAGCGGACCGGTGCGCCCGGGCCGAGCGGGATGCCGAGCGCCCACCAGGCCAGGAACAGCAACGTCCAGGCGATCGTCATCGAGATCGCCAGCGGCACCGTGTACGACGCCAGCGTCCCCACCCCCGCGTCCTTGCGGTACCGCTGCAGGAACCCCAGCGCCATCACGAAGTACGGGCTCATCGGGGTGATCGCGGTCGAGCCCGAGTCGGCGATCCGGAACAGCGCCTGGGTGGTCTCGGCCGGCACCTCCAGCAGCATCATCATCGGCACCAGGATCGGCGCGGTCAGCGACCACATCGCCGAGCCGCTGGTGACCAGGATGTTGATCAGCGTCAGCAGCACCAGGATGCCGAGGAAGATCACCACCGTCGGGGCGCCGAGGTCGCCGAGCAGCCGGGCCGACTCGGCCGACAGCAGGTCGCCGATCCGGCTCCAGCTGAAGTAGGCCAGGAACTGGGCGATCGCGAAGAACAGCACCAGCACCGGCGCCATCTGCTTGATCCCCTCAGCCATCAGCTTCGGCACGTCGCCGCCCTTGGTGATCGCCCCGACCGTCACCCCGTAGGTGATCCCGACCAGGCCGAACAGCACCGCCACCACCATCGCGATCCCGTCCAGGAACGGCGACTCGACGATGCTGCCGTTCTCCCCGCGCAGCGGCGAGTCGTGCGGCAGCAGCACCGCGACGATCGCGACCGCCGCCAGCGCGAAGACGATCGCTGCCCGCAGCAACCCGGTGCGCTCGCGCGCCGACAGGTGCAGCGCGTCGGCGTCGTCACCCGGCGCGTCCGGATCGGCGTCCAGGTCGTCCCGCTTGCTCAGCACCAGCCGGACCACCAGCGTGATGACGAGCGCGAGCAGCACCGACGAGGCGATGTTGAAGAACCAGTTCGACAGTGGCGAGATCGAGGCGTTCGGGTCGACCGTCTTGGCGGCCGCCTCGGTGATGCCGGCGAAGATCGCGTCGTTGGGCGTCGGGATCGGGCTGGCGTCGTAGCCGGACGCGATCGCGGTGTAGGCGACCACGATGCCGAGGATCGGCGACCGGCCGACCGCCCGGAAGGCGAGCCCGCCCAGCGGCACCAGGATGATGTACGCCGCGGCCGACGCGACGTGCGCCATCGTGCCCGCGAAGGCGACGGCGAACACCACCATCGAGGTCGGCACCCGGGACACCGACACCTTCATCAGCGACTGCAGGAACCCGGTCCGCTCGGCCAGTGCGACACCCATGATGACCACCACGATCGTGGCCATCGGCGGGAACTCGGCGAAGTTCGAGATCGCCGTAGAGACGGCCATCTGCAGGCCCTCGCCGGACAGCAGGTTCTGCACGGCGACCGTCTTGCCGTCCTTCGGCGACACCACGGACACGTCCAGCGCGGCCAGGATCGCGCTCACCACGGCGAGGATCGCGGACAGGATCCAGAACAGCCAGAACGGATGCGGCAGCGCGTTGCCGACGCGTTCGATCACGGCCATCGCCCGGACCAGGCGCGGCAGTTCCTTCGGCTCGGTAGCGGTGGTGGTCATCTCAGTTCCTCGGCTTGTCGGACCGGAAACTGTGCGCCTTGAAGAAGGCACCGATCAGCTCGTGCGCCTCGAAGGTCTGGCTCACGTACCCAGGGCCGGACGCGGCGTCGGACCCCGGCCACGAGTGACCCCCGTCCGTGACAGCCACGTGCACTACGTCCGCCTGGCAGCCCTTGTAGGTCGTGATCAGCGTGTCGTCGCCGAGTTGGCTCTGCCGCGGATCGGCCGAGCAGTGGTTCCGTACGGACCAGTCCCGGACCCAGGTCTGCACGCTGGGGAGATCCCGCTGGCCGTCGCCGTCGTACGGGATGGTGGTGTCGCCGGTGCCGTGGATGTCGAGCACGGGCACCGGCCGGCTCGGCGCGCAGCGCTTGCCCTGCTGGTAGAACGCGCCGGCGACGGGAGCGATCGCGGCGAACCGGTCGGCCATCACACAGGCCAGGATGCCGGTGAACCCCGCACCGTTGGACTTCCCGGTCGCGTAGACCGCGTTCCGGTCGACGCAGAAGCCCGCCTCGATCGTGTCCAGCAGGTCGGCGGTGAACTTCACGTCGTCGACCCCTTGGCCGAGTACGGCGCACCCTGCCAGGCCTGCTTCTCCTCGTCCCCGAGCACCCCGTTGGGGTAGGCGACGATCGCGTTCAGCTTCGACAGGTCGGAGAACGCCTCGGTGAACTCACCGGTCTTCCCGCGACCGTGATAGACGACGATCAACTGGTACGCCGTCCGCGCGTCGTACCCGGCGGGGAGATGCAGCCGGTAGGTCCGGGTGATTCCGCCGCTGACGAGTTGGTAGTCGGCGCCGGTGCCGGGTGGCTGCGTCGATTGCGTACGGCAACCATCGCTGCGGTTCTGGGTGTCCTGCTGGACTGGTGCGGCCGTTGCCGGCAGCAAGGGAGAACTGGCTACGGCGGTCACCAGGCCGGCCGCGACCAGGCCTGCAGTCAGCAGGTTCTTGGGACGGGTGAGGTTCATCAGGGGCCTCCTCGGGCAGGCGGCCTGCGGGCGGGCAGGCTCGCGCCTGGAACGCATCGGGCGGTCCAGTGTTGGGTGGTGCTGGGTGCGGGTGGAGCTCGGAAGTCAGGCCGTCAGCAACTCGTCGGCGAAGGCGGCAATGCGGTCGGCGGCCGTCTCGACCAGGAGTCGGCCGTCCGCGGCAGTGGCTCGTCGGGGATCTCCCAGGACGCCACGCTTGTGGTACTCGTCGAACCCGACGGACAGGCGCGGACCTTGCGCCTGCCGGGACAGCCGGGCTGGTGTGCTCAGTTCGTCGAGCCGGGTGGCTCCGGGCTCCAGGTGATCGGCCTGGACCAACTCCGGAGCGAGGTACAGCATCTGCGCGGTCTCGGCCTCCCCCGCATGGCCGTGCACCTGGCTGACCTCCATGCCTGCGATCAGGTCGGACACCAAGGGGGTGATCGGGGTCCACGCGAAGGTCAGGTCGTTATGGGTCAGGTACTCCTGGGCCAGCACCGACAGGGCCGCGTTGTTGCCGCCGTGGCCGGTGATGACGAGAAACTGCCGCCACCCGTGCTGGTACAGGCTGTCGACTACGTCCCGGAGCACGCTCTGGAAGGTGGCCGGCGACAACGTCACGGTGCCTGCGAACGCCATGTGGTGGGGTGAGACGCCGTACGACACAGGTGGTGCGATGACCGCGCGACCGGCGAGCCGCTCGGCCACCAGGTCGGCGAGGCCGACGGCGCGGACGGTGTCGGTGGACATCGCCATCCCGCCGCCGTGCTGCTCCTGGGCGCCGACGGGGATGATCACCAGCGGCGATCCGCGGACGGCGTCGCGGGCCTGGTCGGTGGTCATCTCCGCCAGCTTGTTGCTCACGGCAACTCCGGGAAGTCGACGGCTTCGATCGCGAGGCGGATGTGGTCGAGGTGCTCGCGGGTCAGCTGCTCGGCCGCTGGGGCGTCACCGGCCTGGACGGCCTCGAAGATCGCCCGGTGCTCCTCGTAGTCGCGGGTCCGGTTGTCGTAGAGCTGCCGAATCTGCTGCTGCTCCCGCACACGCACCTTGAGCAGCGAGCTGATCAGCTCTTCCACCACTGGATTCCCACTGGCCGAGGCCAGCTCGACATGAAAGTTGAGCGCAAACGCAGGCCCACCGGGCGGCGTCAAGGCATTGGTCACCGCAGCCTCCAACCGTTCCAGCGAGGCCCCCGGCGCCGCCTGGGCGATCGCCGCCTGGCGGGCTACCGCGGGCTCGATCAGCAGGCGGGCGCCTATCAACTGCAGGACCGAGTCCTTCGTGATCGGCGGGCGGTGCGGATTCGCCAGCACGACGTTGTTGATGGTCGGGCCGACGTACGTCCCCGAGCCGTGCCGGAACTCCACCGCACCGGTCGCCTCCAGCTTGCGCAGGGCCTCGCGGATCGTCGGCGTGGTGATCTCGAACCGCTTGGCCAGCTCCCGGGCCGACGGGATCGCGTCCCCGGGCGCCAGGTTGCGGTCCCGGATGATGCCGAGGATCGCCTCGGTCAACCGGTCCGACAAGCTCGGAGTCGCCTCCGCTGAGTAAGTCACAAAGTGACTAAATCACTTAGCCGATCCCCGGGTCAAGACCCTGGCCCGAACTACGACTTTGGTAGCAGCCCGCCTGCTGTCCACGGCTGATGTGGTGCGGCCGCCAGGCGAGCAACCTGGGGCCTATGGCAACCAAACGACAAGCCGACACGTACTTCGGCGCCTGGATCTACAGCCCAACCACCCCGCCCATGCCCGGCCACCCCGAGTGGACGTCAGGTACTGATCACCACCGGTGAGCCGTTGGTGGTGAGGGACCAGTCGGTGGTGTGGAAGGTGTTCGGGTTCACCTCGCCGGTGGCGGTGACGTAGTCGATCATCAGTTGGCGGATCTCGACCTGGCGGTTGTAGAGGACCGGGGCGGTCTTGACGTGCGGGAAGTTGCCGCCGCCGGACTGGCGGTAGTTGTTCACGGCAACGACGAACTGCTGGTCGGCGGTCACCGGCGCACCGTCGTAGGACAGGCCGGTGATCCGGGAGCCGACCGGCTTGGCGATGTCGATCGTGTACGCCATCGGCTTGGTCAGGCCGCCGAGGATGTCGTAGTTGTAGTCCGGCGTGCCGGACGGCGCGGTCGGCGTCGGCGCGTTCGTCACCTGGTCCGGCGTGAACGGACCCGGACCACTGACCTGCTTGAAGTACTGCGCCGAGAACTCGAGGTAGTCCTTCACCTGGGCACCGGTCATCGTCACCGCGAGCAGGGTGTTGTCGAAGATGTAGAGCCCGGCGACATCGCGGACCGAGACGTCACCCGCGGGAATGGACGCGGCCCGGTTGAACGGCGCCGCGATGGCGAGCACCGGGAGCGCCGCCTGCGGAGTACCGGCGAGGGCCTTGGCGACCGCGTCGGCCTGGACGAAGTTCACGAAGTCGAGCGCGGCGGTGTCCTCCCAGGGCGCGGTCGCCGCCGACATCGCCTCGGTGCAGGTGCCGATCTTGGAGTTGACGTACTCGACCACCTTGTCGTGATCCTTCTGCAGCACGGCGACGACCTTCGGGTCCGCCTCGACCGTGTTCGCGTTCAGCACCTGGCTGTGCCGGCCGACCACCTTCCACCGGCCGCGGACCTTCTGCAGGTCCAGGTCGATCAGGGCGAGCCGCATGCCCCACTTGAGCGGATCGACCAGGAGGACCTGCTCGCCGGTCGCCTTGTTGGTCACGAACCGCTCGGGAATCTCCTGATGCGCGTGCCCGACCAGTACCGCGTCGATCCCGGGGACGGTTTCGGCCATCAGCGCGGAGGCGTTCTCCGGCACCGGCAGCGCGTCGCCGTACGAGGAGGACAGGTCCATCCCGGAGTGCGCGGCCACGATCACCACGTCGGCGCCGGCCTGCCGGACCCGCGGCACCCAGACCTTGGCGAGTTCGACGATGCCGCCGAACGTGATCTTGTTCTCGACGTTCGCCTTGTCCCAGATCGCGATGCCGGGGTTGGTCAGGCCGAGGATGCCGACCGTGATCGGCTTCTCGCCGGGCACGTGCACGCGCTTGAGCACGTACGGCGGGAAGACCGGCAGCCCGGTGGTCCAGTCCTGGGCGTTCGCGCCGAGCAGCGGGAAGCGCAACTGCCGCTGGAACTTGCGCAGGATGTCGAGGCCGTAGTTGAACTCGTGGTTGCCGAGCGCGGCGGCGTCGTAGCCGATCTCGTTCATCGCCGCGGCCATCGGGTGCAGGTGGCCGCCGGTGATGGGCTCGATCTTGGCGAAGTAGTAGGCCAGCGGGGTGCCCTGGATGGTGTCGCCCGCGTCGAGCAGCAGCGGCGCCGGCGTACGCCGCTCGCCGGCTATCCGGGCCCGGACGGCCTTCACCAGGGTGGAGATCTTGGCCAGGCCGATGTCGTTGTGCGCGGAATCGTCGTACTCGGCGTTCTTGAAGTAGTCCCAGTTGAACACGTTGCCGTGCAGGTCGGTCGTGCCCATCACACTCAGCCGGACCGTGCGCGGTGCGGGCCCGCCGGCGCCGTGCGCACCGGCGTCGGCGTGGGCCGGGACCGCCTGGAAACCGGCCGCGGCCAGCGCCGTCGCGGCGGTGCCGCCGACCACTGTTCGCCTGGTCACGCTGCGATCCACCGCCTGATCCACCGTCTGGTTGCTGTCCGTCATGGCCCGCCTCACGCGTCGTCGAGATCTGACCCGAAGCACCTTACGTGCGCTTCCGGGCGTGCCGACCGACGGATGGCCCCGCTCGCGCGAGAGGATGCCGCCCATGACCTTGCCGCCCGGCAAACTCGCAGTCCTGGTTGCCGTCCTTCTCGCCACCGTCCTGGCTCAGTCCGCCACTCCTGACGAACCGACCGCGGGGAACCGTCCGGTCGCCACCGCGCTCGCCGCGGCGCCGGTCGTCCGGCCGATCGCCAAGCAGAAGATGCTGGGGCTCAAACCCGGCCAGCGCACCCAGCCCGGCCAACGCACCCAGCCCAGCCAACGCACGCAACCCGGCCGCCGTACGCAGCGGACGGCGACGCTGCCGGGCAGCCGCACCCACCGGACCTCGAAACCGGTGACGACCGGCGCCGACTGGAACCTCGCGGCCGGCGGCAAGGTCCTCTATTTCACCTTCGACGACGGCCCGCAGCGGGAGTGGACGCCGAAGGTGCTGGGTGTGCTCGCCCGGCACCACGCGAAGGCGACGTTCTTCGTCCTCGGGCGCGAGGCGGCTGCCCACCCGGACCTGGTCGCGACCACCCGCGGCCTCGGTCACACGATCGGGAACCACACCTGGGACCACCCGAAACTGACCCACCTGAGCCCGGAGCGGATCCGCCAGGAGATCGGTACCGGCGTACCGTCGAGGTGCTTCCGGCCGCCGTACCGCGACACGAACCCGGCGGTGGCCGCGGTCGCGGCGTCGTACCACCAGCGTGAGGTGCTCTGGGACGTCGACACATACGACTGGGAGAAGCCCGGCGTCGCCAAGATCGAGCGGGCGATCCTCCGCGGCGCCCGCCCCGGCGCGATCATCCTGATGCACGACGGCGGCGGCAACCGCGCCCAGACCGTCGCCGCCCTCGACCACGCCCTCACCAAGCTCACCCACCAGGGCTACACGTTCCGCGCCCTGCCCTGCTGACTTCTGCTCAGCGGAGGATCGAGGCGGTGCCACCGGAGAAGTGCCTCAGCGCCTGGTCGATCAGGTGCACCGGCTGGTCCAGCGCCTTGACCAGGTAGAGCCCGGTCGGCTTGAGCAACGGATTCGGCTTCACCACCGCCCGCACAGCCGGCTGATCAAGCCCCCGTACTCCGGCCGTCGTCGCCCCGATGCCCGGCTGCAACTGCAGTTCCAGCACGAACTGCCCGAAGGTCTTCAACTGCTTGAATCCCTTGACCGTCGCCCAGGGCAGGATCACCGGGAACGCGGCTCCCTCGACCGCCAGATCCAGTCCTTTCGGCGACATCCGCATCGCCACCGGCGGCAGGTCGTGGGCGGCGTACCACTCTCGCCGCTCCTTCTCCAACCGGAGAGCGAGCACCGTACTGAGCACGAGCGGCACCATCGCGGCGATCATCAGCAACGCGAACGGCCACAACCCCGCCCCCTGGAACGCGATCAGCGCCGCCAACGCGGCAACGATGCCCAGGGCCCCGATCGCCAGCGTCACCCAAGCGCTCCGCCGCTGCACCCGCCCCACCACGACCCGCCGCCGCAGTACCGCCTCCCGATCGATGCCGACAACAAACGTCTGCACCGACTCCTGCTCGCTCATCCCCCCACCTTCTCAGCCCACGGGGTCCCGCGCTCTGCGACACGTACTACGTCGGATCTACAGCCGGCGGCCGGACCACGTCCACGCGTAGACGCCGTCGTCCACCGCCAAGCCGCCTTCGCCCAGTTCCAGCGGGCGGAACGTATCGACCATGACGGCCAGTTCCTCGAACGACTCAGCGCCAAGTGCAGCTTCGATGGCGGCGGGCTGAGGACCGTGGGCGTAGCCGCCGGGGTGGAGGGAGATGGAGCCGAGGCCGATGCCTGAGCCCTTGCGGGCCTCGTAGTCGCCGCCGCAGTAGAACATCACCTCGTCGGAGTCGACGTTCGAATGGTAGTACGGCACCGGCACCGACAGCGGGTGGTAGTCGACCTTGCGGGGGACGAAGTTACAGATGACGAAGTTGTTGCCCTCGAAGACCTGGTGGACCGGTGGCGGCTGGTGGATCCGGCCCGTGATCGGTTCGAAGTCGCTGACGTTGAAGGTGTAGGGGTAGAGGCAACCGTCCCAGCCGACCACGTCGAACGGGTGCGTCGCGTACGTCATCCGGCTGCCGACGATCCCGCTCGGGCCGTTGCCGCGGTGTTTCACCAGCACCTCGACATCGGTGCCCTCGACAACGAAGATGTCAGCCGGCGTGCTGAGGTCGCGTTCGCAGTACGGGGAGTGCTCGAGGAACTGCCCGTACCGGCTCAGGTAGCGCTTCGGCGGGGCGATGTGGCTGTTCGCCTCGATGCAGTACGCCTGGACTCCGTCCGCCCCGGGCAGCCAGCGGTGCGTGGTGGCGCGCGGGATGATCACGTAGTCACCCTCGACCGCGTTCAGTACACCGAAGACGGTCTCCACCACGGCCGAGCCGCGCTCGAGGTAGACACACTCGTCGCCGATCGCGTTCCGGTAGTACGGCGACTCGTCCGCGGCCACGACGTACGAGATCCGGACGTCGCCGTTGCCGAGCAGAAGCCGGCGGTGCTCGACCACGTTGTTCCCGGCACCGGCGGTGAACAGGTCGTGCAACTTCAGGTGACGCGGCGTCAGCGGGTGGTTCGGCGTGGTGGCCAGGTCCGGCAGGTCCCAGACCTGGGAGTCGACGATCGCCGACGGCACCCCCGCGTGGTAGAGCAGTGACGAGTCCGACGAGAACCCTTCCTCACCCATCAACTCCTCGTAGTAGAGCCCGCCGTCGGGGCGGCGGAACTGGGTGTGCCGCTTCGGCGGGATCTGCCCGGCCTGCCGGTAGTGCGCCATGTCTCCTTCTTCCCGTCGCGACCGGTGATCGACCGGCGCTGCACGTTTATCGGACGCTTGTGTCCGCTTACCGAAAGCATCCGATAGGCTCAGCGGCATGTCAACCATCCCTGCCCTGTTCCGGCACCTGGTCGACGACGCGGCCATGTTCCCGCCCGGCGACCTGCCCCTGGTCGAGGCCGTGCAGGCCCACCGGACGCACCGGAAGTCGTCGTACGCCGACCTGGTCGGCTCGTTCGTGTGCACCGACGAGGACCTGATGACGGTGGCCGCCGAGGCGGCCAAAACCGGCGAGGGACCGCTCGAGGTCGCCGTGGTGATCACCGGCGGCGCCGGCGGGATCGAGCCGGCCATCCGGTACGGCGACCGCTCGGCCGACGTGGTCGTCAAGGCGATCGAGGTGCGCCTGCGCGCCGAGGACGACCTGTCCCGCAACGCCCTGCGGGTCGTCCGCGCCTGCGACAACTGCCTGGACGAGGAGAACGCCTTCGTCGAGATCGGCCTCGACGGCGCCTGGGAGCGGGCGCTCGACGTGGTCGCCGACGCGGGGTACGCCGCCAAGCTCCGGACGGGCGGCCTCGACACCGCGCTGTTCCCCACCGCTGACCAGGTCGCCGCCTTCATCACCGCCTGCCTGGACCGCGAGGTCGCCTTCAAGTGCACGGCCGGTCTGCACAACGCCGTCGGGCACAGCGCGGCCGACACCGGCTTCGAGCACCACGGCTTCCTGAACGTCCTGCTCGCCACCCGCGCCTCCCTCGACGGCGCCAGCCAGGACGAGGTTGCCGCAGTACTGGAGGATCGCGACGGTGCACGGCTCGCCGCGACGGCGGCGGAACTGTCCGACGAGCAGGCCACCAGCACCCGACGGTGGTTCACCTCGTTCGGCTCCTGCAGCATCGACGAACCTCGCGACGACCTGACCGCCCTGAACCTGCTGGAGACCCTGTGACCTGGATCAACGTGCCCGACGGCTCCCCGTTCGGTCCCGAGAATCTGCCGCTGGGCATTTTCCGGGCCGGCGACGAGGAGCCGAGGATGGGTGCGGCGATCGGCGACCAGGTGATGGACCTGGCTCCGGTCGCGTCCGCTCAGATGCTGGACGGTTCGCAGGTGTTCGCCGAACCCACGCTGAACTCTTTCCTCGCGCTCGGCCGACCCGCCTGGCACGCGACCCGCGAGTGGCTGCTCGATCTGGTCCGCAACGAGAACAACCGCGACGCCGTCGAGCCCCACCTGATCCCGCAGTCGGCGGTGACGATGCTGCTGCCGTTCGAGGTCGCGGACTACGTCGACTTCTACGCCTCCGAGCAGCACGCGACGAACCTCGGCAGGCTGTTCCGGCCGGACTCCGAGCCGCTGCTGCCGAACTGGAAGCACCTGCCGGTCGGATACCACGGCCGGGCCGGCACGGTCGTGACCAGCGGCACCGACATCGTCCGCCCGAGCGGTCAGCGGAAGGCGCCGGCGGACGACGCCCCGACGTACGGGCTGTCGCAGCGGCTGGACATCGAGGTGGAGCTCGGCTTCGTCGTCGGCAGCCCCTCCAAGCTCGGCGAGCCCGTCCCGGTCGACGACTTCATGGACCACGTGTACGGCGTCGTGCTCGTGAACGACTGGTCCGCCCGGGATCTGCAGGCGTGGGAGTACGTGCCGCTCGGCCCGTTCCTCGGCAAGTCGTTCGCCACCTCGATCTCGCCGTGGGTGGTCTCGCTGGAGGCCTTGGAAGCCGCGGAAGTCCCGTTGGCCGAGCAGGAACCGGCCGTCCTGCCGTATCTGGCGAGCGAGAACCTGGCGAACTACGACATCACCTTCCAGGTGTACTGGAACGGCCAGCTCGTCAGCAGCCCGCCGTACCGGGAGATGTACTGGTCGCCCGCGCAGATGCTCGCTCATCTGTCGGTGAACGGCGCCTCCGTGCGGACGGGCGATCTGTACGCCTCCGGCACGGTCTCCGGACCCGAGAAAGACCAGCGCGGCTCGTTCATCGAGCTCAGCTGGGCCGGCCGCGAGCCGCTGACGGTCAACGGCGAGGAGCGCACCTTCCTGGTCGACGGCGACGAGGTGACCATCACCGGCTCCGCCACCACTCCTGACGGCCACCGGATCGGCCTGGGTTCGGTCACCGGCCGGATCCTCCCGGGAGCTTAATCGTTCACCAATTCTGTTCATTAGTGTTCGTTTCTCTTGACTAGAGCGCGGTTATGTACGCAGAATCCCTGGCACATGACCCGCTCGTCAGGAGTCCGCCCGTGTCCAGACCCGTACTTCCGCCGCTGCTGGCCGCCGCTCTCGCGGCCGGTCTGCTCGTCGTCCCACCCCACTCAGCCGCCCAGGCCACGGCCCAGAACCAGGACCAGGCCGCCGGCAACCTCACGCTGACGTCCGCCGAACTGACCGTCACGGTCGGCAGCGACTTCCCCCGCGTCATCCAGTACGCCGACAACGCGTCCGGCCAGTCCCTCGGCGGTCAGCCCGACGCGATCTCCACCGTCACCGTCAACGGAGTCGCCCGGACCGCCCGGCTGACCGGACCGCCCACGGTCAGCGGCGCCAAGGCGTCGTACAAGCTCGCTTTCGACGCGCTGCCCGGAGTCGAACTGGACGCCAGCCTGGCCGTGGCCGGGCGGGTGACCACCTTCAGCATCGACGCTGTTCGTGACACCGAGGCAAGCCGGGTCCGGACGATCGACATCCCGGACCACGACCTGGTCTCGGTGGCGAGCAGCGATGCCGGTGCGACGACCGCGTTCACCACGCTGGACCCGGACTCCACCCGGACCGCTGACAAGATCACCCCAGTCACCGCGTCGACGGCGGCCGAGCCCGCGCCCACCGGTGCGGCGTACGCGTTCGTGAACACGAGCGGACTGGCCGCCGGAATCGAGTCGAACTCGGTCTACGACAAGCCGTCCGCACAGTCCGTGGACGACGGCGCGCGGTTCTGGCACCGCGCCCGCAAGGCCGCCGACGGCACCAGCCGCGTCGGCGTCTGGAGCGGCCAGTGGACCTACCGCGCGGACACCTCGCCGTACACCGAGCCGTTGCCGTGGGCGAAGGTCGTGGTGACGCCGGACGCCAACCAGGACGGAGGAGTCGACTGGCAGGACGGCGCGATCGCGTTCCGCTCGATCATGACCGAGCCGAAGGGCGGCGACCAGGTGAAGAACCGGGTCGTCACGCACATCCCGTTCAACTTCGCCAGCCAGGCGACCCATCCGTTCCTGCGCACGCTGGACGACGTGAAGCGGATCTCGCTGGCCACCGACGGCCTCGGCCAGATGGCGCTGCTCAAGGGCTACGGCTCCGAGGGGCACGACTCGGCCCACCCGGACTACGGCGGCAACTACAACGTGCGGGCCGGCGGTCTCGCCGACCTGAACACGCTGCTGGCCAAGGGCAAGGACTGGAACGCCGCGTTCGGCGTCCACGTGAACGCGACCGAGTCCTACCCCGAGGCGAACGCCTTCAGCGAGGACCTGGTCGACAAGTCCAGCAAGGGCTGGAACTGGCTCAACCAGAGCTACTACATCAAGCAGCGCCCGGATCTTGCCAGCGGCAACATCGTGAAGCGGTTCCAGCAACTGCGGGACGAGACGAACGAGAACCTGCGGGAGCTCTACATCGACGTCTACTACCAGTCCGGCTGGCTCGCCGACGGGTTGAGCCGGCAACTGTCCGACCAGGGCTGGCAGATCGCGACCGAGTGGGCCGATCGGTTCGAGCGCAGTTCGCTGTGGTCGCACTGGGCGAACGACCTCGACTACGGCGGCGCCACCAACAAGGGCCTGAACTCGCAGATCATCCGGTTCGTCCGCAACCACGAGAAGGACGTCTGGAACGCCGACCCGATCCTCGGTCAGGCCTCCCTGGTCGAGTTCGAGGGCTGGACCGGTGAGACCGACTGGAACGCGTTCTACGCCAACATCTGGCAGCACAACCTGCCGACGAAGTTCCTGCAGCACCAGCAGATCAAGGACTGGAACGCCGGCGAGATCACCTTCACCGGTGGCGTCCGCGGCGCCGTGGAGAAGGGCAAGTGCGCCCTGTACGTCGGTGCCGACAAGGTGCTCGACGGCGACAAGTACCTGCTGCCCTGGGACAACAACACGAAGCTCTACCACTACAACCCCGCAGGCGGCACGAGCACCTGGAAGGTCCCGGCGGGCACCGACCGCTTCGCCGTCTACAAGCTGACCGACACCGGCCGGGTGCGGGTAGGCACCGCTCCTGTCCGCAACGGCACGGTGACCTTGACCGCCACAGCGAATCAGCCGTACGTGCTCTACCCCGACAAGGCTCCGCGACAGCAGGACGCGAACTGGGGCGAAGGTAGCCACCTCCAGGATCCCGGCTTCAACGCGGCCGATCTCAGCGCTTGGGAGCCGACCGGTTCCGCACAACTCGCGACGCTGGCGAACGGTCAGCACGTCGCCCAACTCGGTCCCGAGAAGAGCGCGCTGAAGCAGCGCATCAGAGGCCTGACCAAGGGCCGCACGTACAGCGCCTCCGCGTGGATCGAGGTCGAGCCCGGCAAATCCCGACCGACAACGGTGAGTGTGGACGGCGTCAGTACGTCGTTCAGCCGCTCCACCGCACAGAACAAGGTCGCGGCTGACGACAAGCACGACCTGTACTACCAGCGGGTGCGGGTTGTCTTCGAGGCCAAGGGCACTGGTGCCGACCTGACCATCGGAGCCGCCGCAGGCGAGGCCAAAGTCCGGATCGACGACGTCCGGGTGGTCGAGACGAAGCGCCCCGCCGCGGGACTTGTCGACGACTTCGAGAACGTCGATCAGGGCTGGGGCCCGTTCGTGAAGGGCAACGCCGGCGGCACCACCGACCCGAGAACCAGCCTGAGCAAGAAGCACGCGCCGTACACGCAGGCCGGGTGGAACGGGAAGCTCGTCGACGACGTGCTCGACGGCGACTGGTCGCTGAAGTCCCACGAGGAGAACCAGGGCCTGGTCTACCGGACCGCGCCGTGGACGGTGAACTTCCAGCCCGGCCACAAGTACAAGGTCAGCTTCGACTACGCGAGTGGCCAGGCCGGTCACTACACCTGGGTGCAGGGCGTCGACCGCCCGCAGTCCGTCGAAGTGAAGTCGACGCCGATCGGTGCGCAACGGGCCACAACGACGTTCACCCAGGAGTTCGTGGCCGGCTGCGGCGGCGACTACTGGGTCGGCCTGCGCAAGCTGACCTCCGGAGGTGACCAAGCGGACTTCATCATGGACAACTTCGCCGTCACCGACCTCGGTGCCTCCACCGAAGCCGCCGACTGTACTTCATTGGGCCTGTCCGGCGCCGGCCTGAACGGCATGGTGTCGGGTGAGGCGAATACGGTGGTCAGCACCTTCACCAACAACGATGTGGTTGCCGTCAACAACATCACGTTGGCGCTGACCGCACCGGCCGGGTGGAGTGTCCAGGCCGCGACTCCTGCCACCCACGCGACAGTTGCCCCCGGCACCAGCGTGACCACGAGCTGGGACGTGACTCCGCCCGCCGGAACTCCCGAGGGCAAGTACGTGCTCACGGCAACCGGTGGTACGGCGACGACCACGGCCGAGGCGACCCTGCTGCCGCCGGGGATCGTCCCGCAGTCCCGGATCACGGTGACCGACGTCAGCAGCGAGGACCCCGCCACTGACGGAGCGGCCACCGCCGCTTTGGACGGAAACCCCAGCACGCTATGGCATTCCGCCTGGTCCCAGGTGCCGACTCCGGCCACCTATCCGCACCACGTCACGCTCGACCTCGGTACGGCGTACCAGGTGAACGGGTTCAGCTACCTGCCCCGGCAGAGCGGAACCAACGGGACGTTCAAGGGGTACGAGATCTATGTCAGCGCGGACGGGCAGAACTGGGGCACACCAGTGAAGACGGGTGAGTTCCCCAACAGCAAGGCCGTACAGCGGGTCGACTTCACCGCCAAGGCCGGCCGCTACCTCAAGTTCGTCGGCACCAGTTCACTGAACGGCGCGGTCTTCGGCTCCGCCGCCGAACTGAACGTCTACGGCACCCGGTAGAACCAGCGAGAAGCGGCGCCATCTCTCCCGAGAATGGCGCCGCTTCTCCTTGTCTACTTGACGAAGTAGATGCCTCAAGGACTCTCGGGGAGTACGAGCCGCGCGCAGGCGCCGCCGCTCAGGGCGGTGCCGAAGGTGAGTTCTGCGCCGAGGACCTTCGCGTGACCGGCCGCGATGGTCAGGCCCAGGCCGTGGCCGACGCCGCGCTCGGCCATCCCGGACCGGAACCGACGGGGACCCTCGGCGATCAATTCCTCGGGGTAGCCGTTGCCGTGGTCCACCACCTCGATGGTGCGGCCGTTGACGGTCACCTCGATCGGCGGCTTGCCGTGCCGGAGCCCGTTCACGATCAGGTTGGCCAGGATCCGCTCGATCCGGCGCGAGTCAGTGGAGATCGTCTCCTCCCGGCCGACCCGGTGCACCACCACGCTGTCGGGAGCGAGCGACTGCTGCATCCGCAGCCGGCCGACCGCCGAGCCGACGAACGCGCCCAGGCCGACATGCTCCAGATCCGCCTGCTCGACGCCGGAGTCGAACCGGGCGATCTCCAGCAGGTCCTCGACCAGCCGACGCAGTACCTTGGCGCGGTCCCGAACGAGTTCGCTGGGGCGCCCGGGCGGCAGCAGTTCGGCCGCGGTCAGCAGACCCGTCACCGGCGTCCGCAGGTCGTGCGCGACATCGGCGGTGAATCTGCGCTCTGCCTCCAACTGCCCGCGCAGGGAACTGGCCATCGTGTCCAGCGCCGTCGCGAGCGCCTGCACCTCGTCATGGCCCTTCCCGGCCGCCGCGGCCGCCGACGCGTCGAGATCACCCGCCGCGATCCGGCGCGCAGTACCGGCGACAGCGACGATCCGGCGGGACAGGCTGCCGGCCGCGACCACACTGGCCAGCACGACCAGCCCGACCGTGCCGATGCCACCGATGATCAACGCCCGCCGCAGCGCGGTCATCGACGGGTCCTTGACGTCGTAGTCCTGCGCGATCGACAGGATCTGACCGTCCTTGACCCCGACCGCCGCCCACATCTTCGCGTTCGGCGAACCGGTCCGGAAGGTGGCCCGCTTGCCGGACAGCACCGAGTCCCGCAACTGCGGCGGCAGATCCGGATCGTCCAGCCGGGACCCGAACAACAGCACATCGTTCAGGTCGTACGTCTCGGCGGCGCTGCGGATCCGCTCGTCCGCGAAACCCCGGATCCGGTCCTCCCGGGACCGCTGCGCCTGGCCGTAGACGGCGACGCAGAGGACCAGGATCGCGAGCGAGGAGACCAGGACGAAGATCAGGCCGAGCTTGCTGCGAAGCCCCACAGGTGTCCTCCCGGACGGCCGGCACTAGGCCCGCAGCTTGTACCCGAACCCGCGAACGGTCTCGATCCGGTCCGCGCCGATCTTGGTCCGCAGCCGCTGCAGGTGGACGTCGACCAGCCGGCCGTCGCCGCCCCACTCGTAGTCCCAGACCCGCTGCAGCAGCGTCGACCTGCTCAGCACCACGCCCGGGTTGTTCGCGAACTCGATCAGCAGCTTCAGCTCGGTCGGAGTGAGCTGCACGGTGCTGCCGCCGCGCCGGACCTCCAGTGCCTCGCGGTCGAGCTCCAGGTCGCCGAACGACTCGACGCCGGCTCCCGCCGACGGGGCCGGCCGCTCCGGGTCCGCCACCGCGCGCCGCATCACGGCCCGCAGCCGCGCCACCAGCACCTGGGTGTCGAAGGGCTTGGTGACGTAGTCGTCGGCGCCCGCCTCCAGCCCGAGGACGACGTCCAGCGCGTCGCCGCGGGCGGACACCATCACGATCGGGACCGTGCTGGTCTCACGGATCCGCCGGCACACCGAGATGCCGTCCAGGCCGGGCAGCATGATGTCGAGCATCACCGCGTCCGGGTGGAGCTTCTCGAAACTCTCGATCGCCTCCAGGCCGTCCTCGGCCGTGGTGACGTCGTACCCGTGGCGTTCAAGGGTCAATTGGGTCGCCTCACGGATCACCGCGTCGTCCTCGACCATGAGGATGCGCGCTGCCGGTTCTTCCGGTACCACCGAAGTTCAGTCTCCCTCTTGATCCAGCGAACTCACCTTGGCCATCTGCCGGCCGTCCCAACGGTAGACCTCTACCCGCTTCCCGGACGGACAGCAAGGCTGGTCGGTCAGAGTGAATAACTCCGACTCGGCCACCAGGTCACCATTCGCACCGGGATTGATCTTCAACTGCTGGGCCTTCAAACTCCAAACCCGGCGCGGACCGCCCGGTCCGACGGCGATCAGGAAGCCGCCGAAGACGAACTTCTCGACCGTGTGGATCAGCACGATCAACTGCGGCTGCCCGCTGTGCATCGCGTCGACGGTGGCACCACGGCTCAGGCAGCGCTCGATCAGGGTGCACTTGGACAGCACGGCACGGGACTGCGAGTCCAGCTGCTTGTCGGCCAGCAGCGCCTTGCGGACCGCCTGCAGATTCAGGTCGATCGGCGTCGGTTTGATGGTCGGCACCTGCTCCGGGACGAAGCCCCGGGCCTCACCGGACGGTGTGGTCGAGGTGGCCGGTGCGTCGGCACCCTCGACCCGCAGGCCGCCGTCGTTGGCGCACCCGGACAGGGCCAGGAAACCGGCCAGAGCCAGCGCAGCCGACAGCGGCTGCCGTGCTCGCATGGGTGTCCTCCTGACTCGCCTCACTGCTTCCCCCGGTGTTTCAGACAACTGCCTTCCATAGTGCGGCCGGCACGTCACATTCGACGGCCGTGAACGTCGAATGGCCCCGGCAGTTCCGTTGCGGTTGAGTCACAGAACTTGGAAGAACCCTCACGTCACGACCTTGCCCGGATTCAGGATGTTCTTCGGGTCCAGCGCCGCCTTGATCGCGCGGTGCACCGAGATCCCGACCGGGCCGATCTCCTCGGCCAGCCAGTCCCGCTTGAGCACCCCGACGCCGTGCTCGCCGGTGATGGTGCCGCCGAGCTCGAGCCCGACCTCCATGATCTTGTCGAACGCCAGCTGGGCCCGGCGGGCCTGCTCGGGATCCGCGGCGTCGAAGACCACGGTCGGGTGCATGTTGCCGTCGCCCGCGTGCCCGAGCACGCCGACGGTGATGTCCAGCTCGGCGGCGAGCAACTCGACCGCGCCGATGAAATCGGCCAGCCGGGACCGCGGTACGCAGACGTCGTCGATCATTGTCGTACCGAGCTGATCGAGCGCGATCAGCGCCGCCCGGCGGGCCTCCAGCAGCAACTCGCCCTCGGCCGGGTCGTCGGCCTCGATGCACTCGATCGCGCCGAACTGGCGGCACAGCTTGGCGACCGTCGCGACGTCCGCCGCGCCGGCCTCGCCGCCCGCGTCGGACTGGGCGATCAGCATCGCGGCGGCCTCGGTCGGCAGGTCCATCCGCTTGAAGTCGTTGACGGCCTTGATCGTGGTCCGGTCCATGATCTCCAGCAGCGACAGCGACACGCCGCTGCGGATGATCTCGATGATCGCCCCGCCGGCGGCCACCCCGGAGTCGAACAGCGCGGCCATCGTGCGCGGCCGGGCCGCCTCCGGCCGGAGCGCGAGCGTCGCCTCGGTGATGATGCCCAGCGTGCCCTCACTGCCTACGATCAGCTTGGTCAGGTCGTACCCCGCGACGCCCTTGACCGTACGCCGCCCGGTCCGCAGCACCTGCCCGTCGGCCAGCACCACTTCCAGGCCGAGCACGTAGTCGGTGGTGACGCCGTACTTCACGCAGCACAGGCCGCCCGAGTTGGTCGACAGGTTGCCGCCGATCGAGCAGAACTCCCAGCTGGACGGATCCGGCGGATAGAACAGCCCCTGCTCGGCGACGGCCCGCGACAGCACCGCGTTGAACACGCCGGGCTGGGTCACGACGTATCGGTCGACGGGCTCGATCGCGAGGATCTTGTCCATCTTCTCCAGCGAGATCACCAGGCAGCCGTCCAGCGCGTTGGCCGCGCCGGACAGGCCGGACCGGGCGCCCTGCGGAACCACCGGTACGCCCGCCTCGGCGGCGATCCGCACCGCCGCCTGGACGTGCGCGGTCTCCCGGGCGAGCACCACCGCGATCGGCTCACCGGCCGGGCAGAACATCGCCCGGTCGTACCGGTAGCTCTGGATCCGGTCGTGGTCGGTCACCAGCGCCTCCGGCGGCAACACCTGCCGAAGGCGCTCGACTAGATCGTTCATACCGTGTGAGCCTAGGCGGTTTTCCGCCCGATGGCAGGCCCGTCAGCGGGTCCGGCTGGTGGCGTTCTCCGAGATCTCGGTGAAGCCGCCGCCGTAGTTGTGGAATTCGCGGGCGATCGCGACGAACGTGACGCCGCCGTCGGTGGACTTCACCTTCGGCGTCCGGCAGGTGCGCTGGCCCGCGGTCACCGCGCCGTTGCCGCCCCTGCTGTCGCAGGACAGCACCCGGCCGGCGTTGGATCCGCCGTACTGGACCAGGTACGCGTTGGCCTTCTGGTTCCTGACCAGCCGCGGATTCATGGTGATCTCGGCCCAGTACTGCGAACAGCGGTCGCGGACGAGCCGGACGCTGCCCCAACTGGGCGGTCTGTGGTCGCGCAGGATGTTGGTTGACGAGATGGATGTGGCACCCGGGCAACTCGCGGCGACGGCGCTTTGAGCTGGTGTGGCCAAGGCGAAAACGCCTACCCCGGCCAGGCCCGCGGTGCTGAGCAAAATGCCCAGTGTCTTCATCGGAAAACCCTTCCTGAGCGTACGCCCCGACGCACACTCATTGGGCAGAGTACGCGAACCTCCCCTGACCTGACAGTCAATCCGTTAATCGGACGAACGACGCGCCCGGAACGGTGTGTCCCGGGCGCGTCACTGTCTGTTCATCGAAATTCGGGGGTCTGGCGAAGGTCAGAGGTTGCCGCGGCGCTCCTGCTCGCGCTCGATCGCCTCGAACAGCGCCTTGAAGTTGCCCTTGCCGAAGCCGAGCGAGCCGTGCCGCTCGATCAGTTCGTAGAACACCGTCGGGCGGTCGCCGATCGGCTTGGTGAAGATCTGCAGCAGGTAGCCGTCCTCGTCCCGGTCGACCAGGATCTTGCGCTTCTGCAGTTCTCCGATCGGCGCCCGCACGTTGCCGATCCGGGCCCGCAGTTCCGGGTCCTCGTAGTACGAGTCCGGCGTCTCGAGGAACTCCACGCCGTTGGCCCGCATGATGTCCACGGTGCGCAGGATGTCGTTGGTGGCCAGCGCGATGTGCTGGGCGCCGGCGCCGTCGTAGAACTCCAGGAACTCGTCGATCTGCGACTTCTTCTTCGCGATGGCCGGCTCGTTCAGCGGGAACTTGACCCGGTGGTTGCCGTTGGCGACCACCTTGCTCATCAGCGCGGAGTAGTCGGTGGCGATGTCGTCGCCGATGAACTCCGCCATGTTCACGAAGCCCATCACCTTGTTGTAGAAGGTGACCCACTCGTCCATCAGGCCGAGCTCGACGTTGCCGACGACGTGGTCGACGGCCTGGAAGAGCCGCTTCGGGTGCCCCTCCGGGCGGACCACCGCGGTCTTCGCGGGGACGAACCCGGGCAGGTACGGACCGGCGTACTTCGACCGGTCGATCAGCGAGTGGCGGGTGTCGCCGTACGCGGCGATCGCGGCGCGGCGGACGGTGCCGTGCTCGTCGGAGACGTCGTTCGGCTCCTCCAGCACGGTGGCGCCCTGGGCCCGGGCGTGCGCGACGCACTTGTCCACGTCCGGCACCTCGAGCGAGATGTCCGCGACGCCGTCACCGTGCTTGCGGTGGTGCTCGTGCAGCCCGCTGTCCGGGCGGACCCCACCGGTGATGACGAACCGCGCCGAGCCGGACTTGAGGACGAACGCCTTGCTGTCCTTGTTTCCCGTCTCCGGGCCGGAGTACGCGACCAGGTCCATCCCGAAGGCGAGCTGGTAGTACTTCGCGGTCTGGGTGGCGTTGCCGACGACGAACACGACGGCGTCCATCGCGGTGACCGGGAACGGGTCGGTGCTCTCGTCGTACGGCACCAGGCCGACGAGCTGCTTCAACTGGTCGAGGTCGAGATCGGCGTCGAGCTCTGCGGGGGTGAGGTCGGTGCTGGTCATCGGGATCCTCCCGGTCGGGGTCAGCTTGCAGGTGAGCTTTCCCGCAGGCGGACAGGTTGCGCAACAGTTCTACTTTTGAGTGCGCAGGTTGACCAGTATTCTCAGGGAACCATTGGACTATTTGGTCAGCCTGACTACTGGAGGAACCCGTGGCCGGAGTGGACGCCCTGGACGCGCGCATACTTGACCTGTTCGCCGCCGAGCCGCGCGTCGGAGTCCTGGAGGCGTCGCGTCGTCTCGGTGTCGCTCGCGGCACGATTCAGGCCCGGCTGGACCGCCTGCAACGCGACGGTGTGGTCCGCGGCTGGGGCCCCGACGTGGACACCACGGCCATCGGCTACCCGGTCACCGCCTTCGCGACGCTCCAGATCGAGCAAGGCTCAGGCCACACCACAGTCGCCGCCGCCCTGGCCGCCATCCCCGAGGTCCTGGAGGTTCACACCATCACCGGCGCCGAAGACCTCTGGTGCCGCATCGTCGCCCGCTCGAACGCCGACCTCCAACGCGTCATCGACCAGGTGGTCATAGTCCAAGGCATCCAACGCGCCTCGACGGTCATCGCCCTGGCCGAGCAAATCCCCCACCGAGTCCTCCCCCTCCTGCACGCCGCCACCCGGACGTAACCCCGGGCGTGTCGCGAGGCGGTCAGGCGAGGCGTTTGGCTACTTCCACGGCGGCTCGGGCCACTCGGGGGCCGACGAAGTCGCGGTCTAGTTTGCCGAGAACCACTACGCCGATGGAGGCCTCCACGCCCGGGACGCCGAGGACCGGGGAGGAGACACCCTGCGCGCCCGCCTGGAGTTCACCCGCGGTGATGACGAACGGCCGGCCGGCCGGGTCCGGCTTGCGGCGGCCGGCGAGGATCGCTTTTCCGGCGGCGCCCTGGTCCAGCGCGTGCCGGGAACCCATCCGGTACGACACGTGGAAGTCGGTCCAACTCGGCTCGATCACCGCGATCGCGAGCGCCTCGTCGCCGTCGGCGACGGTCAGATGGGCCGTCGCCCCGGTGTCCTCGGCCAGCGAGCGCAGTACCGGCAGGGCGGCGTCGCGCAGCGTCGGCTGGACGCGGCGGCTGTAGTGCAGCACGGCCAGCCCGAGCCGGGCCCGGCCCTCGCTGTCGCGCCGGACCAGCCGGTGGAGTTCCAGGGTGTTGACCAGGCGATAGACGACGGTCCGGCTGACGCTCAGGGCCGCGGCCAGTTCGGTGATGGACAGGCCGTCCGGGGCGTCCGCCAGCAACTCGAGGACGGTCAGTCCCCGGTCGAGCGTCTGGGACGTCTCAGCGGGCACAGCCGAAGCGTAACCGTTTTTCGGCCGCGGCCCGATGGCCCCGTATCTTGCTGCCGTGCGAAATTACTGGGCGCTCCTCCCCGCCATCGCCGTCTGCGTCGCGCTGATCCTGCTGTACGCGATCCCGACGCTGATCAATCCGCGCTGGACCAGCAACATCCTGGGCCTGTTCCAGCAGCAGTCCGCGACCGCCGCGGAGGCGACCGAGGCGGCGCGGCTCGGCGAGAAGCAGATCCGGTCCCGCCGGCTGCTCGCCGGCGGTCTGGTGATCGGCGCCCTCGCCCTGATCGGCTTCAACGTGTCCCTCAACCGGGAGGCGAACGGCTGCTACCAGGTGGCCAAGGCCTGGGGCGCGATCGACGACGCGAAGACCGACGCCGACCCGTGCGTCAACAAGATCTTCGGCAACTTCTTCCCGCCCGGCGACAACGGCAAGGTGTTCGAGGACAAGCAGCAGCCGGTGATCGGCTATCAGGTGGTGGACGGCAAGCGGCCGAAGTACCTGAAGTGGATCCAGAACCGGCCGAAGCACGAGAACGCGGACCTGCTGGTCGGGGTCGGCAGCGACTGCGCGCTCGACCTGGAGATCATCCAGGACGAGGACAAGATCACCTTGCTGGTCGACACCACCGACCCGTGCCCGCCGGACCCCGCGATCGCGATCACCGCGGTCAAGCTGAAGAAGCCGCTCGGAGATCGCAAGATCGTCACCACCGACGGCAAGGAGGTCCCGCGGGTGAACCCCGACATGGAGTCCTGGCCTTCCGTGCTGAAGAAGCTCGCCACCGGCGGCTGAGGCCTGCCGGTACTACTTGAGCGCCCGGACCTCCGAGTCGTAGCGGCGGAACGGCTTGTTCCAGGCGAGCAGGATCAGCAGGCCGACAATGCAGACGAGCGCGCCGCCGAGCAGCGCGATCGTCGGGGTGGTGAGTGAACTGGTCGTGCCCGCGACGAAGTCCCCGAGCCTCGGACCGCCTGCGACCACGACGATGAACACGCCCTGCAGACGCCCCCGCATCGCGTCCGGCGCCGCGGACTGCAGCACGGTGTTCCGGTACGCCGAACTGACCATGTCGGCCGCCCCGGACAGCGCGAGCAGGGCGACTCCGAGCCAGATCGTGCGGGACAACCCGAACAGGCCGACCGCGGCGGCGTACACGGTGATCGCGACCACGATCGCGACGCCCTGCCGACGCACCCGGCTCACCCAGCCCGAGAAGAGGACGCCTACCAGCGCACCGATCGCGGGAGCGGCCTGGAGCAGACCGACAGTCCGTACTCCGCCGCCGAAGAACGCGCCCGCCACCGCCGGGAAGAGTGCGCGGGGCTGGGCGAACACCATGGCCAGGATGTCGGCGAGGAAGGTGGCGAGCAGCGCGGGAGCCGCCCTGAGGAAGGTGAACCCCTCGAGCACCGAGCGCAGACCGGCACGCCGTACCTCGCCGGTCGGTGGCACCGGCGGCAGCCGGAACAGGGCGTACAGGGCGGCGGTGAAGGTGAACACGTCGACCAGGTACGCCGCGCCGAATCCGTGCCACGCGATCACCGCGGCACCGAGCAGGGGGCCGGCGGTGAATCCGAGATTGAAGGCGGCCTGGCTGAGAGTGTTCGCGGCCGGCAGCAGCGCGGGCCGGATGAGTCGCGGGATGATCGCGGACCGGGCCGGGTTGTTCACCGCGAAGCAGGCGGACTGGACGGCGACCACGGCGTACAGGACCCAGACCTGGTTCCAGCGCAGTTCCGACTGGACCACCAGGACCATCGACAGCAGCCAGAGCCCGGTGGACGAGGCCAACGCGAGCGTACGGCGGTCGACGGCGTCGGCCATCGCGCCGCCGTACAGCCCGAACACGATCAGCGGGACCAGCGAGCAGAGCCCGACCAGCCCGACCGCGAAGGTCGAGTTGGTCAGGGCGTACACCTGGATCGACACCGTCACCGCGGTCATCTGCTGACCGAGTTGCGACACCGAGGAGCCGATCCACAACCGCCGGAAGTCGGCCGACTCCTTGAGCGGACGGATGTCGGTCAGCAGGCGGGGCACGTGCCGAACTTATGTCATCACTGATCCGGTTCAGCCCCGGGGCGGTCCGGCCCGGTTCACCCCGGGAGGAACGGCCTTTCACCAGGGCAGGCGGCCGGATTCGGCGTGCAGTTCGCCGGTGGGGCCGGCCGCGTCCAGGGTCGCCAGCCGGACGGCGACCGCGGCTCCCTGGGCGGGCGTCCGCAGCGCGTCCCAGCCGCCCATGTCGGTCGCGCAGTTGCCGGGGTCGGCGGCGTTCACGAGGATCCCGGTACCGCGCAACTCGTTGGCCAGCATCACGGTGACCATGTTCACCGCGGCCTTGGACGAGTTGTAGCCGAGCATCAGCATGGTCGACATCTCCGACTCCGGATCGCCGACCCGCGTCAGGGATCCCAGCTCGCTCGAGATGTTCACGATCCGCGCGCCCGCCGCCTTCCGCACCAGCGGCAGCATCGCGGCGGTGGTGAGCACGACCCCGATCACATTGGTCTCGTACGCCGCCCGCAGCGCTCCGGCGGCGATCGCCGAGACCGCCGCGTCGCCGTCGGGAATGATCGCGGCGTTGTTCACCAGGACGTCGAGCCGCCCGTGCTCGCGTTCGATGGCCGTCGCGGCCGCCTGGACGGACTGCTCGCTGGTCACCTCCAGCTGGACCGCCTCCGCCCGGAGGCCGTCGGCAACCAGTTCCTTGGCGGCAGCCTCGCCCCGGGCGAGATCCCGCGAGCCGATCACGACAGTGTGGCCGAGTTCGCCGAGCTGCCGGGCGATCTCCTTGCCGATTCCCTTGTTGGCGCCCGTGACGAGCGCGATCTTGTCGTTGGTCATGCGCTCCAGGCTGGGTCGGATCCGCGGCGCCAGGCAGAGCGAGCCGAGCCGGGGATCGGCGGTCCCTGGTTGGGCTGGGTCGGGCTTGAGATCCTGGGGTCATGGACAGGGCACAACTGGCGGAGTTCCTCCGCATCCGCCGGGAGCGGTTGCGCCCCTCCGATGTCGGACTCCCCGCGGGCCTGCGCCGCCGTACTCCGGGGCTGCGCCGCGAGGAGGTCGCCGGGCTCGCCACGATGTCCACGGACTACTACACGCGTCTGGAGCAGGGTCGCGGCCCACATCCGTCCCGTCCGGTGCTCTCGGGCCTGGCTCGGGCGTTGCGGTTGTCCGACGACGAGCGGAACCACCTGTTCCGCCTGGCCGGCGAGCAACCCGGTCCGCCGCCGGGACCACCCGCGGACGTGCGTACCGGCGTACTGCGGATGCTGGCGCGGCTCGACGTACCGGGGTTGGTGCTGGACGCGAAGTACGACGTACTGGCGTGGAATCCGTTGGCGGCGGCGTTGATCGGGGACTTCTCCGCGCTGCCGCCGCGGAAGCGGAACCTGTTGCGGCTGCGGTTCCTGTCCGGGACGCGGCAGCAGGAGCGGTTCGGGGAGGCGGCGACCACGGAGTTCGCCCGGGAGACCGCCGCGGACCTGCGCGCCGCGACCGGCCGCTACCCGGACGATCCGTCGATCGCGGCCCTGGTCTCGGACCTGTTGTCAGGCAGCGAGGAATTCGCCCGAATCTGGGCCCTGCACGAGGTCGCGACCCAGCAGAGCATGTGCCAGACGATCTTCCACCCGACGGTCGGCCGGATCGACACGATCTGCGAGGTCCTCGTCATCCCCGAACGCGACCAGCGCGTCGTCCTCTACACAGCCGAGCCAGGCTCACCGTCCGACGACGCCATCCGCCTGCTAGAGGTCGTCGGCACCCAGTCCCTCGAGGTCTCCTGACCGCGATCCGGTAGCCGCTACGGCCGAGCTGGTCAGGCTCGGCGTTGGGTGGCCCAGTCTCGAATCAGTTCGATGCGGTCGCGGAGTTGGGTGGAGGACGCGTGGGCGGCGGCGGGGCCGCCGAGTTTGCGGCGGAGGTCGTTGTGGATGACGCCGTGGGGCTGGCCGGTGCGGTGGTGCCAGGCGGCGACCAGGCCGTTCAGTTCGCGCCGGAGCAGCGATACCTGCTCGTGGGTCGCCAGCTCGGCCGGCGTCGGGTCCTCGCGTTCCCCGCCGGTCGAGCGCTGGGACTTCTTCTGCTGGGCCAGCGACTTGGCCTGGCGCTTGCGGAGGAGTTCGCGGACCTGGTCCGGCTCCAGCAGCCCGGGCAGACCGAGGAAGTCCAGTTCCTCGTCGGAACCGATGTCGCCACCGGTTCCGTAGTCGCCGCCGTCGAAGACCACCCGGTCGAAGGACGCGTCGGACCCGAGCGCCTCGAAGGTGCCCTCCAGTTCGTCGCTGGCCCCTTCGGCCTCGTTCGCCTTCTTCAGCAGGTCGTCCTCGAGGGCGAAGAGGTCGCCGTCCTCGTTCGAGTTCTTCCGGCCGAGCACGTGGTCGCGCTCGACCTCCATCTCGGCGGCGAAGCTCAGCAGCCGGGTCACCGACGGCACGAACACCGACGCCGTCTCACCCCGCTTACGTGCCCGCACGAACCGCCCGACGGCTTGGGCGAAGAACAACGGCGTCGAGGTCGGCGTGGCGTAGACCCCGACCGCCAGCCGCGGTACGTCGACCCCCTCGCTCACCATCCGGACCGCGACCATCCAGCGCTGCTGGCCCTCGGAGAAGGCGCCGATCTTCTTGCTCGCGGCCTTCTCGTCGGACAGGACGACGGTCGGCGCCTCGCCGGTGAGCTCGCGGAGCACCTTGGCGTACGCGCGGGCCGTGTTCTGGTCACCCGAGATCACCAGGCCACCCGCGTCCGGCATGTGCCGCCGTACCTCGGTCAGGCGCTTGTCGGCAGCCGCCAGGACCGCGGGCATCCACTCGCCGGTCGGGTCGAGCGCAGTACGGAGGGCTTGGGCGGTGAGGTCCTTCGTCAGCGGCTCGCCGAGGCGCGCAGCGACCTCATCACCGGCCTTAGTCCGCCAGCGCATCTCCCCGGAGTACGACATGAAGATGACCGGCCGTACGACGTGGTCGCGCAGCGCGTGACCGTAGCCGTAGGTGTAGTCCGCCTGGCTCCGGGCGACGCCGTCGTGGCCGTGCTCGTAGGTGACGAACGGGATCGGGTTGTCGTCGCTGCGGAACGGCGTTCCAGTGAGCGCCAGACGCCGCGTGGCCGGCTCGAAGGCCTCCCGTACGCCCTCGCCCCAGCTGAGCGCGTCGCCGCCGTGGTGCACCTCGTCCAGGATCACCAGCGTGCGGAACCGCTCGGTCCGGACGCGGAAGGCCAGCGGGTTCACCGCGACCCCGGCGTACGTGACCGCGACGCCCTGGAAGTCCTTGTTCGTCCGGCCTCTGCGCCCCGCGAACGCGGGGTCGATCGCGATCCCGGCCCGGTCGGCCGCGTCCGCCCACTGCACCTTCAGGTGCTCGGTCGGCGTCACCACCGTGACCCGCTCGATCACCCGGCGATGCAGCAACTCGGCCGCCACCGTCAGCGCGAACGTCGTCTTACCGGCGCCCGGCGTCGCGACCGCCAGGAAGTCCTTCGGCTGCTTGTCGAGATAGAGCTGGAGCGCCTCCGCCTGCCAGGCCCGCAGCTTGCTCGCAGTTCCCCAAGCAGCACGGTCCGGATAGGCCGGAGGAAGCACGGCTGGTGCTGCTGGCACGTGCGAATCCACGGACGGCATACTCCCCCGATAGTCGACTGTCGGCCGTGCAGGAACGTTACCCGACAACCTCTACGAGGTCAGATCCGCAGGCACCAGCGTCACGTCGAACGGGACCGTCAGCCGCGCCACCTCGTCGCCGGTGACCTTTGCCACCTGCGCATATGCCCCATCCCGCATCTCCCAGGCGATCAGGCTCGGCGTGTCGGGATCCACCACCCAGTACGCCGTACAGCCCGCTGCCTCCAGCTTCGCCCACTTCAGCATCAGATCGACGCCCTTGGTGCTCGGCGACAGCACCTCGACGGCGAGCAACGGCGCCTTGGGCAGATCCCGCTCGGTGAAGTCCGCGCGGTGAGCCACCAGCACGTCCGGCTGGATCACGGTGTCCGCCGAGATGACGACGTCGAACGGCGCGAAGAGCACTTCCAGCTCCGGCGGAGCGGCGGCGAACAACAGCCGGTACAGCGCGGCCACGGCGCGCTGGTGCCGACGGGTTGGTGCCGGGGTCATGATGAGCGCGCCGTCGATGAGCTCGTACCGGTGCCCGTCATCGGGGATCCGATCGAGATCGTCCCTGGTCAGCGGCCGGTTGGGTGGCCAGGGAACGGAGTAGTCCTCTTGCACGGGGTCCACGAGAACCATGGTGCCTCCTTCGGTAGTCCATGCCTACAACATGCCGTCGGCTGCCCCGCCCTTCCCCGGTTGTCCACAGGGCAGGTTTCGGAGACCGGCTGGGGAGAAAGTGCGGGAGTTGCCGGCCGGGGCGACCTACACTCGTGGTCATGAGTACTCAGCTGAGCCCCGGCGCAGAGACGGTCATCGACGAGCGGACCAAGCCGTCGCTGGACGAGGGCGATCACGAGCGGTTCTCGCACTACGTGCCGAAGGACAAGCTGACCGAGGCGATGGTGATGGGGACGCCGGTGGTCGCGCTGTGCGGCAAGGTGTGGGTTCCGAGCCGGGATCCGCAGAAGTTCCCGGTGTGCCCGGAGTGCAAGGAGATCTGGGATTCGCTGAACCCCGGGGATGACGACAAGGACGGCGAGTAACCGCCTGCCCGGACCAGGGACCCAGCCGTTGGCGCGCTAGAGGTTGATCCGGCGGACCCTACCCACGCGTACTCTTCCCCGCGTGGAGTCGTTCGTTCCCGCACTCGCGATGGCAGTCGTCGTCTTCGTCATCTCGGTCGTCGTGCTGCGCAAGGTGATGCCCGCGAGCCTCGTCCGGCTCTACGATCGGCTGCCCTCACGACGACGAACCGTCTTCACAGCCGATGACATACGCCGTCGGGCGACCGACGTGCTGAACCGGCTCGCCGACGAGTTGAGCGGTACGAATCCGGGCGACGTCGACGGTGACCTCTACGAGCGCGCCGGCCTCGCGCGCTCCGAAGGGGAGCGAGCGCTGGACTCGTCGCGACTGACCGACCTCATCGGTGCCCTCGCTCTCGCCCGGTCCGGCCTCGACGATCTGCGGGTCGCCGCCGGACGCTCGCACGTCCGGTACGCGCCGTGCTTCTTCAACCCGCTGCACGACCAGGCCACCAAGGAGATCGCCTACCCGATCGGCGCGGGCACGGTCTCGGTGCCGGCGTGCCGGCACTGCCACGGCGACATCCGCAGGGGTGTGCGAGACCTTGACGCGGTCCCGAGCGACACGCGCCCCGGCGAGCCGTACTTCCTCGGTGACGACAAGTGGGCCGTCACCGGGTACGGAGCGCTGGTCGACGACCTCCCGACGGCGTTGTTCCGGTACGAGCAGGCCAGGCGGGAGACCACCTCATGACGGCCGGGACGCCGTACCGGGACAGGCAGCGCAAAGGCGGACGCGGCATCCTCCGCCAGCTTGCGATCTGGGGCACCGCCCTCGTACTCGCCGCCGGCACCTACGTCGGTGCGACCATCGCCACAGCAGCCTTTCTCGACATCCAGGACGACGAGTCCCCGCTCACCACCGCCGCCGAGGCGCTGCGCAACGACCTCGTCTACGTCGATTCCCGGGCAGCAGGGGTGCTCGACGAGGCCGAGATCACCGCCCTGCGGGAGCAAGCGAAAAAGGCGAGCCGGCCCACGAGGATCGTGGTCTGGCCGCTCGACGGCGGATGGCTGGCTGATGTCGGCGAGTACATTGCGGCTCGGTCGGACCTGGAGAGCAGGTTCCTCCTCGTCACCAAGGACGGCCGGACCGCGGTCGCGTCGACCCTCGACGAGTCGGAGCCGTCGATCCCGGACACGGAAGGAATGCCGGCTGCCGACGCGGCTACCCAGGCGCTCGAAAAACTGGACGCCAAAGCACCCCGCGGCGAGCGCGAGGAGTACGACGACAGCTCGCAGCCGGTCGGCTCGGCCTGGCTCGCCGCCGCGGTGGGTGGTGGGCTCGGGCTGATGGTCATCTTCGTCGCGGCCAGCGGTGCGGTCGTGGTGTTCGGCACCCTCCTCCTCGCACTGGCTCCCGTGGCGTTCGGCGTCGATGCGTACCGCCGCCGCAAGGCCGGCCCGGCCATCGCGAACATCGAGGCGAAGCCGGCCCGCCGCCGGGGCAGGAATCGCCTCGTCTACCGGCCTCCGAACGATGTCCTGGTCCGGCTCAACAAGGTCCGTGCCACCGAGCGAGCCGAGCGCCTGCGTGACGAGTTGCTCGCCCTGGGAGAGCGGATGGCCGCGTCGACCGACGACACCGCTGGGGCGGCCTGGACGTTGGCGCTTGACTGTTATGCGACGGCGGGCCGGATCGCTGACAGCGTCGAGGGTGGTACGGACCTCACAAGCCATGCCGATGTCGTCGCCGGTCTGGTCCTGGTCGCGCGTGGGCGGCAGGCCGTGGACGCAGCCGAGTCCGACCGCGACCTGGTGGCATCGACCGACTGCTTCGCGAACCCGTTCCATGGCGCGTCGGTCGGTAAAGTGCCGACGATCGCGCTCGGTACCAACCGGCCGCCGGCGTCGGTCCCGCGACAGGTGGAGGTCTGCGCGACCTGCCGTGCCGCGGCAGAGAAGGGGATCGCAGTCGCGGATCCCCTCGTGCTCGACGCCGGCCGCGGTCGCATGGAGGCGTACTGGATGCTCGAGGTGAAGCCGTGGGCAGAGATCGGGTACGGCGTCGCGAGCCGTGAGTTGATCGACGCCTGGAACGGCTCTCGTGTCTCACTGTGATGCGCGCGCCACGCCTGGACAGGGCAGGCGGGTCAGTTCTGCGTGGGGTCGTCGGGGTACGTCGCCAGGTACGCCATTTGGTCGTGCTGGCGGCGGAGGACCCGGCGCCAGAGGCCTTCGGGTTGGAGGCTGAAGACGTCGTCGGGCTCGGACGGTACGACGTACCAGGCGCCCTCGGTGATCTCGCCTTCCAGTTGTCCGCTGCTCCAGCCGGCGTACCCGGCGAAGATGCGCATCCGCTGGATCGCGCCCTCGAGCAGGGCGGGCGGAACGTCCAGGTCGATCAGCCCGATCCGGCCGAAGCACTCGCGCCAGCCGGGTGGGTCGGCGGACTCGATCACCTCGGCGACCGCGAGGGCGCTGTCGGTGCCGACCGGGCCGCCCATGAAGAGCACGCCGGGCTCGCTCACGGTCGTCGACCAGTCGGACAGGACGCGGTCGACCTCGAGGTCGGCGGCGCGGTTCACCACCACCCCGAGTGCGCCGTCCTCGTCGTGATCCAGCAGCAGGATGACCGAGCGGCGGAAGGGCGGCTCGTCGAGCAACGGGGTCGCCACCAGCAGCGATCCGGTCAAGGTCGAGGCCGTCATGCCCCCATCATGTCGTGCCCGGCAACCTTTTGGCGCGGAGCGCGCGAGTGCCGAGCCAGGCGCCGAGGGCCAGCCCGCACAGATCGGCGACCGAGTCGAGCGGGTCGCCGCTGCGCAGTGGCAGCAGATAATGCTGGACCAACTCGCTGACCACCGCGTTCGCCGCCAGGATCGGCAGCAACCACCGCGCCCGTACTCCGACGCGCAGGCCGAGGTAGGCGACCACGCCGAACAACGCGAAGTGGCCGAACTTGTCGGCGTACGGGAATCCGACCTCGGAGCCGGCCTGCCGCGGCGCGTACAGCCCGTACAGGTGGATCAGGCAGGCCAGCACGAAGCCGGCCCGCCAGACCCAGACCTGGCGGGAAGGGCGCACAGCAGGATCAGTCAGCGTGCTCAAAGCGCAGGCGAGTCGTCCGGGAAGTGCTCCGCGGCAGGTGCCTTGCCGCCGCAGGCGTCGCGGACCGCGTGCGCGACCATCGTGTGCACCTCGGGGTGGAAGACGCTGGGCACGATGTAGTCGGCGTTCAACTCGTCGTCGGTGACGACGCCGGCCAGGGCTCGCGCGGCGGCCAGTTCCATCTCGATCGTCACCGAGGACGACTGCGCGTCGAGCAGACCGCGGAAGACCCCCGGGAAGACCAGCACGTTGTTGATCTGGTTCGGGAAGTCGCTGCGGCCGGTCGCCACCACGGCCGCGTGCTCGTGCGCGGCGGCCGGGTCGACCTCCGGGTCCGGGTTCGCCAGCGCGAACACGATCGCGTCCTTGTTCATCGTGGCGATGTCGGCGCCGTTCAGGATGTTCGGCGCGGAGACGCCGATGAACACGTCGGCCCCGTTCAGCGCGCCCTTCAGATCGCCGCTGTACTTCGCCGCGTTCGTGTTCTCCGCGATCCAGCGCAGCTCCGGCGACAACCCGTCCCGCTCCAGGTGGATGACGCCGGCGATGTCGGCGACGATCGTGTCCTTCACGCCGGCCGCGATCAGCAGCTTCAGGATCGCGGTCCCGGCCGCGCCCGCGCCGGACAGCACCACCCGTACTTCGCTGATGTCCTTGCCGACCACCCGCAGCGCGTTGAAGAGCGCCGCGAGCACGACGACCGCCGTACCGTGCTGGTCGTCGTGGAAGACCGGGATGTCGAGCTCCTCGCGCAGCCGGGCCTCGATCTCGAAGCAGCGCGGCGCGGAGATGTCCTCCAGGTTGATCCCGGCGAACCCGGGCGCGATCGCCTTGACGATCTGCACGATCGCGTCGGGATCCTGGGTGTCCAGGCACAGCGGCCAGGCGTCGATGCCGGCGAACCGCTTGAACAGAGCGGCCTTGCCCTCCATCACCGGCAGCGCGGCCTTCGGGCCGATGTTGCCCAGGCCGAGCACGGCCGAGCCGTCGGTCACGACCGCGACGCTGTTGCGCTTGATCGTCAGCCGGCGGGCGTCGTCGGGGTTCGCCGCGATCGCCAGGCAGACCCGCGCCACCCCGGGCGTGTAGATCATCGACAGGTCGTCACGGTTGCGGATGGGGTGCTTGGCCTCCATCGAGATCTTGCCGCCGAGGTGCATCAGGAAGGTCCGGTCGGAGACCCGGCCGATCTCGACGCCCGGCACCGCGCGCATCGCCTCGACCAGCCGGCCGGCGTGCTCGGTGTCGGCGGCGGCACACGTCACGTCGATGCGCAGACGCTCGTGGCCGGAGGCCGTCACGTCGAGGGCGGAGACAAGGCCACCGGCCTGCTCGACGGCGGTCGTCAGTTTGCTCACCGTCGAGCCACCGGCGGGCACCTCGAGGCGGACGGTGATGGAGTAGGAAACGCTCGGCAAGGATGTCACGCCCGCGATCTTCTCATGGCGCCGAAGTCAGCCGCGGATTCCGTACGTTGCGTCCACCGCGAATGGCTGGGTAATCCTTTACTCGACGGCTAGAGTCGGCGCATCGGAGAGAGGGGGACAGTGGCCACCATCAGCGATGTCGCGGCCCGTGCCGGAGTGTCCACGGCCACCGTCTCGCGCGCCCTGAACGGCAAGGCCACGGTCGATCGCGACCTGGCCGCACGGGTCCGCCGCGCCGCGGAGGAACTCGGGTACCAGCCGAACGGCCCGGCCCGGAACCTGCGCCGCCAGGAGGCCGCGGTGGTCGCGCTGATCATCTCCGACGTCGAGAACCCGTTCTTCACCGCGATCGCCCGCGGCGTCGAGGACGTCGCGCACGAGGTCGGCTACTCGGTCGTGCTCTGCAACTCCGACGAGAGCGCGGAGAAGGAGAACCGCTACATCGACGTCGCGATCCAGGAGCGGGTGGCGGGCGTCATCCTCTCCCCCAGCGGTACGACGACCAGCGTCGAGAAGCTCGCCAGCCGCGGGACCGCCTTCGTGGCGGTCGACCGTCCGTTGCCGGAGCAGGACAGTGACGTCGTGCTCGTCGACACCAGACTCGCCGCCAAGCAGGCGACGGCACATTTGATAGCCCAGGGCTATCAACGCATCGGCTGTATCACCGGTCCCATCGGAGTCCGTACTGCGGACGACCGGCTCGCGGGGTATCGCGATGCACTCAAGGCGGCGCGCCTGCGGAGTACGACCAAGCTGGTACGGCGTACGGAGTACAAGGCGGCGGGTGCTCACCGGGCGGCGCAGGATCTGCTCGCCCAAGCGGAACCGCCGGACGCGCTGCTCGTCGCGAACAGCGCGATGGCGGTCGGGGTGCTGCAGGCCCTGCAGGAACGCGGAATCAGGCCGGGCCGGGACGTCGGGATCGTCGCCTTCGATGATGCGCCGTGGGCCGAACTCGTCGATCCCCCGCTGTCGGTGGTAGCCCAGCCGGCGTACGAGATCGGCACCGTCGCCGCCCGGTTGCTGCTGGCAAGAATCACCGACAACACCCGCCCCGCCACAACTACCACCCTCGCCGCCCGCCTGATAGAACGAGGCTCCTCCCACCACGGCTGAGCACGTGGCCGGGCAGGTGAAGCACTGCCCCGGCCACGTGGCGACTTCTGCTGTCAGCCGGTGGGGTTTTCTTCGGCGTAGATGGTGGCTGCGTTGTCCTTGTCTATCAAGCGGGTGGGGAGGGTCTGGGTCTTCTCGATGGTGCCGCAGTCGACCAGCAGTTTCTTCGCGGCGGCGATGGCTTCCTTGCCGTTGGTCGGGTAGGTGAAGGTGGCACTCAAGCGACCCTGTTCGACGGCCTTGATGCCGCCGGAGGGGATCGGCAGCGCGTCGATGCCGATGAACTTCATCTCCTTCTCACGGCCTACCGCCTTCGCGGCCAAGTAGGCACCCTCGGCCATCGGGTCGTTGTGGGCGTACACGACGTCGATCTTCGGGTTGGCCTTCAGCAGCGCGTCCATCTGCGCCTGGCCCTTCTCCCGCAGCCAGTCGCCGCTCGCCGTCGCGATGATCTTGATCTTCGGGTTCGCCTTGATCCCGGCCGCGAACCCCTGGTTCCGCTCTGCCTGCGGGGTTGCACCCGCGAGCCCCTTGATCTCGACCACAGACCCGCCGCTCGGCAGCAGCTTCTCAGCGACGTACTTGCCGGCCGCGGTACCGATCTCGACGTTGTCACCACCGATGAACCCGGTATAGGCGTCACCCTCGACCTTGCGGTCCAGCACGATCACCGGGATGCCCTTGTCGTACGCCTTCTTCACCACCGCGGTGAGCGGCTTGGCCTCGTTCGGGCTGATGATCAGCAGGTCGATCTGCTGGGTCAGGTAGTTCTCCACGTCGGCGACCTGCTTGGCGTTGTCCTGCGCCGCGTCGGCGAACTTCACCTCGAACTGCGGCACCTCCTTCGCCGCCGCCTTGATGTCATCGTCCATCCGCTGCCGGTAGGGCTCGGCGACGTTCGCCTGGCTCATCCCGATCGTGTACTTGCCGTCGGCACCCTTGCATTCCTTGGAGTTCGCCGCCTGCGGCTGGTCCGCGGTGCGTTCGCTGGTGGTGCCACAGCCCGCGAGTACCAGCGCGGCGACGGCCGCGGCGGCGAGGGGCAGTTGAAGGCGTCGCATTTGAAAACCCTTTCTTGGACGGAGCAGAGCCTCACGAGGCGGGACGGAGCCGTTGCAGCGCGGCCGCGGCGACGATCACGAGTCCCTTGATCAGGAGCTGGATGTTCGAGTCGATGTTGTTCAGCGCCAGGACGTTGTTCAGCACTCCGAGCAGCAGCGCGCCGGCCACCGTGCCGGCCACCGACCCGCGTCCACCGGCCAGGCTGGTCCCGCCGATCACCACCGCGGCGATCGCGTCGAGTTCGTAGCCGATGCCGTCGTTCGGGCTGCCCTGGTTCAGCTGGACGGCGTGCACGATGCCGGCCAGCGCGGCGAGCAGCCCGCAGATGGCGAACACGGCGATCTTCACCCTGATCACCGGCACACCCGACAACCGAGCCGCCTTCTCGTTGCCGCCGACGGCGTACAGGTGGCGGGAGAAGGCACTGACGCGCAGGAACACGATGGCGGCGATCGCGACCACCGCGAAGATCAGTACCGGGATCGGCACGAGCCCGCCGAAGGTCCGCTCGCCCAGCAGCGCGAACGACTCCGGCGCCTCGTCCGGACCATTGCCGTAGGCAATCGCCACGCCCTGGCCGTCGGACCAGATCCGGGCCAGGCCGCGCGCTATCTGCAACCCTGCCAGCGTCACGATGAACGACTGGATCCCGATCATCGCCGTCGCCATCCCCTGCAGCGCACCGAAGACCAGGCCGATCGCGAGCACCACGACCACCGACGGCAGGAAGCCCCAGTCGCTCTCCACCATCAACACCGCGGAGCCGACAGCGGCCAGGCCGAGCACCGCACCCACGGACAGGTCGATGCCGCCGATCAGGATCACGAACGTCATCCCGACCGCGATGATGCCGATCTCCGAGACCGCCCGGACGACGTTGGCGAGGTTGTCCGCGCTGAGGAACAGGATCTCGCCGTCGCGCCGGGGCGAGAAGATGATCGCCGCCAGGAACACGGCCAGCAGCCCGAACACACTCTGGAACCGGAACAGCGTCGCCACCACCCCACCGGACTTCCCGGCGGGCGCGGCGGGAACTGCCGCGGTCTTGTCCTGTACGTCGGTCACTGCGTGCCTCCGACCTCTTCGAACACGGCGCTCTCTCCCATCGCAGCGGCCAGCAGGTCACCCTCACCCGAGTCCGCCGTACTGAACGACGCCACGTCGCGCCCGTCCCGCAGTACGACGACCCGGTCGCACACACCGACCAGTTCCGGTAGCTCCGACGAAGCCAGCAGTACTCCGATGCCCTGGCCCGCCAGTTCGCCCAGCAGCCGGTAGATCTCCGACTTGGCGCCGATGTCGACGCCCCGGGTCGGCTCGTCCAGCAGCAGCAACCGCGGCTCGGTCAGCAACATCCGCCCGAACACGACCTTCTGTTGGTTCCCGCCCGACAGCGTGCCCACGTCGTCCTGCAGCCGGCCGAACTTCAGCCGCAGCCGATCAGCCATCCGCACCGACGCCGCCCGCTCCATCCGCCGCGCGATCACCCCCAGCCGCCCGTACGACGGCAGGCTGGACACCACCGTGTTCGCGAGGATCGAGTGGAACAACACCAGCCCCGACGTACGCCGGTCCTCCGGCACGAACCCGATCCCCTGGCTCAGCGCGTGTCGCGGACTGCGTGGGTGGATCTCCTTGCCCTGCAGGAAGATTCGCCCGGAGCGAGTCCCGCCCGGCGCGACGCCGTACAGGGTTTCGAGCAGTTCGGTCCGGCCGGCGCCGAGCAGCCCGGCGAGACCGACGATCTCGCCGGCCCGGACCGTCAGGGAGATGCCGTCCGGGTCGCGCCGGCCGGGCCGGTGGCGGCGTGGTTTGAGCACGAGGTTGTCGACCCGGAGGAGTTCGTCGCCGGTCGCGGTGTCGGGGGTGGTGAACATGGTCTGCACGGGCCGCCCGACCATCGCCTCGACCACTTCGGCCGTACTGAGCCGGCGCGGGTCGAAGCTGGTGACGAACCGGCCGTTACGCAGTACGGACGCTCGGTCGGCGACCTGGGCGATCTCTTCCATCCGGTGCGAGATGTAGACGATGCCGACGCCGTTGCGGCGCAGTTCGCGGATCACCACGAACAACCGCTCGACCTCGGAGGTGGTCAGCGCGGAGGTCGGCTCGTCCATGATCAGCACGCGCGCGTCGAGCGAGATGGCCTTCGCGATGGTGACGAGTTGCTGCTCGCCGACCCGCAGTTCGCCGACCGGTCGGCGGGGATCGAGCCGCACGCCGCTGCGTTCGAGCAGGGCCCGGGCCTCGCGTTCCATCCGGCGCCGGTCGACCGTGCGCCACCGGGTCCGCGGTTCGCGGCCGAGGAAGATGTTGTCGGCGACCGACAGGCCGGGCACCAGGTCGAGCTCCTGGTGGATCATCGCGATCCCGGCCGCCTGTGCGTCGGTCGGACCGCTGAAGCTGACCGGCGAACCGTCGATCGCGATCCGGCCGTCGTAGTCGGTGACGTCGCCGGACAGGATCTTCATCAGCGTGCTCTTGCCGGCGCCGTTCTCGCCCAGCAGCGCGTGCACCTCGCCCGCGCCGAGGGTGAAGTCGATCTCGTGGCAGGCCTGGACGCCGCCGTAGCGCTTGCCGATCCGCGCCATCCGGACCAGCTCGGCGACCTCGGCCATGGCACCTCCGCGAGCGGGTGAGTAATCGATTTCCCGGACGCTAGACCCGTGCTCCGCGACCCGTCAACCCCTTACCCCTGCTCAGGCCCCAACCGTGACCGGCCAACGCCGGCAATCCAGGCGAGCGGCCCGGCCACCGGTTAGCTATTCGACGGAGCTGGAAAGGTCACGCAAGGTCGTCGTCGAGCCAGGCGCGGACGGCCTCGTCGTGTTCGCCGAGCCGGGGCGGGGCGAGGTTGGCTTCGCGCGCACCGGCGTACGGCTGGTCGTCGAAGCGCAACGGCGGGCCGGGGAGTTGGATGCGGCCGAGCGTCGGGTGGTCGACGTCGATCAGGAGCCCCTGCGACACCGTCTGATCCCATTCATAGACCTGCTGGAAGTCGCGCACCTTGCCGGCCGGAATTCCCGCCTCCGCCAGCCGGGCCAGCCATACGTCCGCGGGCTCCTGCGCGAAGGCCGCCTCGATCGCCGCGGTCAACTGGTCCCGGTGCGCGACCCGCTCGGAGTTCACCGCGAACCGCGCGTCGGCCGGGTCGAGCCCGACGACCGGCGCGAACGTCCGCCACTGCCCCTCGCTCCCGACCGCGACCTGCACGATGTCGTCCTTGGTGCGATACATCCCGTACGGCGCGATCTGCGCGTGGTGGTTCCCCACCCGCTCGGGCAATTCCCCCGCGACGGTCCACTTCGTCCCGTGGAACGCGTGCACGCCGACCACGGAGGCCAGCAGGCTGGTCCGGACCACGCGCCCCTTGCCGGTGATGCTCCGCTCGTGGAGCGCGGCGAGCGCGCCGTAAGCGCCGTACATGCCGGCCAGCAGGTCCGCGATCGGTACGCCGGTCTTGGTGGGCTCCACCGCGCCGGTGATACTCATCAGCCCGCCCTCGCCCTGCGCGATCTGGTCGTACCCCGCGCGGCCACCCTCGGGTCCGTCATGCCCGAACCCGGTGATGGACAGGATCACCAACCCTGGGTTGAGCTCGTGCAGCCGCTCGACACTGAACCCGAGCCGATCCAGCACTCCCGGCCGGAAGTTCTCCACCAGCACGTCGGCCTTGCGCACCAGCTTCGTCAGAAAGTCCTTGCCTTCCGCCGACTTCAGATCCGCCGTCACGGACTCCTTGTTCCGATTCGCCGACAGGAAGTACGTCGACTGATCCCCCACGAACGGCGGCCCCCACCCCCGGCTGTCATCCCCACCCGCGGGCGACTCGACCTTGATCACCCGAGCCCCGAGATCCCCCAACATCATCGTCGCCTGCGGCCCCGCAAGCGCCCGGGTCAGATCCACAACCACCAGGTCAGACAGAAGATTCTGCACCCAGCCACCCTATGCGGCGGATCGGCGCTGACCGTCGCCTCGGACTGTGACGTTGTACGTAGCCTTGACGGCGAAGTCGCCGCTGCCGCCCTCGATGACGATCTTGTGCTTCCCAGCGGGCAGCGGACCGGCGCTGAACCAGATCCCACAGCCGTAGCCTTCGTTCGGGCCCGGATCGAACCCCGACGGATTTCCCGCCTGGGCGGTGAACTCGAACCGCACCGGCTCGACCTGGGTCAACTGAGGCGAGTTCTCCATCGAAACCGTTCCAGTCGCCGCCTCGAGGAACGCCTTGCAGTCCGCCGCGTCGGACGCGACCGTGTTGACCACCGGACCGGCGATCGGCAAGCCGGCCGGAACGCTGCACTGCCGCTCCACGGCCCCTCCGAAAGACCCGGCTACCAGCCAGACGTCGCCGGGTTGACCCTGCGCACAGTGCTCGCCGGTGGAATCCATCACCGGATTGACGTCCTCCGGCGCCGCCGCCCAGGTCCACCACTTCGCCTGGAACTCAGCCGACGACACATCCACGGCATCCACCGACGGTGAGGCGGGGTTGGTCTTCGCTGAAGGGTCTTCGCCGGCCGCGCACCCCGCCACGATCGACAGAGCGAGTGCGATGACCAGCGCAGCCGTCTTCTTGAGCACAGCGGAGCCTAACCCAAAGCTCTAGGGCTTGACCTTGCGTGCCAGGGAGGCGAGGCGCTGCGTCACGTCGCGGGGGCGTTCTTGCATGAGCATGTGGCCGGCGCCGGGGTACATCCACAGGCGGGCGGAGGGGACCAGTTCGGCCAGGCGGTTGCCGTGGCGGGGTGGGATCAGGCGGTCGCGGGTGCCGTGCATGATCTCGACCGGGAGGCCGTCGAGCGCCGTCAGTGCGTGCGCCAGATCGTGCCGAGTGATCGCCTCGAAGAAGCCGCTGAACGATCGTCCCGGCGTCGCTTCCAGATCCGCCAGCAGGATGTCCACCTCAGCGGGGTCGGCCTTCTTGCCGAACACCAACTGCCGTACTGCGGGCCGCCGCACCCGCACCGATGCCTCCCGCAACCAAGCAGCCCGTACTGCGCCAGCCGCGTCCGGCGTACCGGCTGCCTGCGCCGCGTCGTGGTCGTCCTGGACCGCGCGGCCGACGGCACCGGTACGGCTCGCTCGCCGGGCGGCGCGGCGCTCGATGCGTTCGCCCGCCAGGTTCATCGCTCTCGGCGCGAGCACTGACGCGGCACCGTCGAACCGAGCCGGCAACCCGAACGCCTGGGACGCCAACTGCCCCGACGAGGTACTCACCAACGCGGCCGCCTTGATCCGCGACCCGAACAACTCCGGATGCTGCTCGGCCAGCGCCATCAACGTCATGCCGCCCATCGAATGCCCGGCATAGACGACCGGTCCGTCCCCGACCACCTCGTCGAGCACGACCGCCAGGTCGTCCGCCAACTGCTCGATCCGGGTCGTCCCGGTCGGCGCCGCATCGGACTGCCCGTGCCCGCGATGGTCGTAGGCAACCACTCGCACGGCATCAGCACCCAGCACCCGCGGCAGATCCGAGATCTGGTGATGCCAACTCCGGGTCGAGCAGGTCCAGCCGTGCCCGAGCACCACCGTCACCGGCGCGTCCGGCGAACCAGCCGTCTCCACCCGCAGCCGCACTCCGTCGGCAGTGACCACCCCAGCCCGCTCCGCCTGCATCGTCATATCTTCCCCAGTTTGTCCGTCCACTCGCCCAGCCCACCCTTGCGGCGCTGCTGGTTGGTCCGCAACCTGACCAGCCTGTCGGCCACCGACGGCAGGTGCCGCGCCACCGCGACTCCCAGCCCGGTCGATCGCGTGGAGGCGCGGTTCCGTGGCGGTCGCGCGGCAGCGGCCACGTCGACGATGGTCTTCACCACCTGCTCGGTCTTCTCGGCCGGCAAGAACAGCCCGAGGTCGACCCCACGAGCCAGCGAGGCGTCGTGGATCGGCGTCGGCACGTACCCCGGATAGATCACGCTCACGTCGATCGCGCGGCCGTTCTCGAGCCGGAGCGCGTCTGCATAGGTGTCGATCGCGCGCTTGGACACCAGGTACGACGCGGCCAGCGGCAGCGTGACATACGCGAGTCCCGAGGATACGAAGATGACCCGGCCGCGGGCGGTTCGCAGTACGGGGAGGGCGGCGGCGGTGACGTTCCAGCCGGCGAACAGGTTCACCTCGATCACCTTGCGGGCCACGGCGTCCGGCGCCTCCCCGGCCGGCGCCGGTACGCCGATGCCCGCGTTGTTGATCAGCAGATCGAGCCCCCCGAGCCGCTCGATCGCCTCCGCCACCGCCGCGGGAATCCGCTCCGGTCGGGTCAGGTCGCACTCGATGATGTCGTCGCTCTTCTGCAGATCGAGCCCGACGACCTCCGCGCCGCGAGCCCGCAGTTGCTCGACTGTCGCCGACCCGAAGGCCCCGGCAGCACCGGTGACGAGCGCCCGCTTGCCTCGCAGGTCCCAGTCGCGACCTTTCCGCAGACCAGCCCGGCCCGTCACGCCGTCTCCCGCTCACGCTTGGACGTCTCCAGGTGGGCAGCGCGCAACCGACCGCCCCGAGCGCCGCGGCCGACGAGCCACCCGATCCCGAGAAGCTCCAGCGCCCCGACGACCGCCAGCAGTGCGTAGCCGCCGTTCCACATCCATCGCGGTACGTCGGTCCGCTCCTCGCGGCGCAGTACCTCCTGCTCGCTGATGAAGTTCACCGTCTGCCCGTCGGAGACCTGGATGGCCGGCTTCTGGATCGCCGCGTCCTCGGGCGCGTAGACCCACATCGCGACCATGTCCCGCTGGCCCTGGTGCAGCCGCACCATCGACTTCCACTTGCCGTACATCGGCAGCGGATCGGCCGACCGATAGACGCCGTCGGCAACCTTCTCCATCCGGTGGGTGACGAATCCGCCGCCCTGCCAGGACATCGCCTCGAACCAGCGCGCTCCCTCGCCGGCATCCCCCGGCTGCAGCTTCACCGTCACGTACGCCGTCGGCTCGGACCCGGTCGCCACCCGCTCGAGCGCCACCGTCGCACTCACCCCGGGATCAGCCGAGCGCGGTACGCAGAAGAACAAAGCCGCCAGTACTGCGACCAAGCCGATCGCGCCGAGCTGGTGAGTACGCCGTACGGACGGGGTGGTTCGCACTTCACCCGCCACCTCGGCGTACCGGGTCGCGAGCCAGGCTCCGACCAGTCCGGCGCCGAGACCGGTCACGAGCCCGAAGCCGAGCGCGGCCGGGATCATCGAGGACGGCCAAGGAATCGGCATCCACACCGTGCTCCACCAGTACTCGGCCAGTACTCCGACCGTGCCGATCAGCGCGCCGGACACCAGCCCCAGGCGGAAGCGGTTCTTGTTGCCCAAGGCAAGGGCAACCAGCTCGACGATGACCGCCTCGACGATCAGCAGCGGGAAGTGGCCGAGGATCTCACCGAGCGGCTGGTCCACCGCCCAGGCGATCGTGCCGCGCACCGCCAGGTAGACGACGAGCGCGCCGAAGGTGCTGCCCGGTCCACGCCGCGCCCGCAGCAGGGTGAAGGCCATCGCCGCGCCGAACGCGATCAGGATCGGCTGCAGGATCAGCGGGAACTGCGGGACACCGTAGTTGAACTCGGTGCTGAACAGGTCCCAGGCGATCAGCAGGGCGCCGACACAGATGATCTCCTGGACCAACCGGCGCACATTCGGGCCCATCAACTGCTCCACCTCGGCCAGCGCCAGCAGTCGGCCGAAGATCGAGAACACCGCGCCACCGATCATCAGCAGGTGCGTCGGGCCCCACAGCGTGACGTCCTCGCCGAACAGCCGGTGCCACACGTCGTCCAACGGGAAGCCGACCAGCGCGAAGGTGCCGCAGACGGTGACGAGCGCCGCGCTCGCCGGGATCCGCCAGCCCTTGGTCAGCCGGATGGTGCGGGCCGGCAGCGGCGACCGGGCGAGTGCGATCGGCAGCACGCCGGCCACGATGATGCCGAGGATGCCGAAGAAGATCGGGTAGTGCGCCGGCGTACCGAACGGGCCGGTGTCGCGGCCCTTGTCGATGTGGACGGCGATGTCCCACCAGACCCCGAAGGCCGCCGCCAGCAGCGCGAGGATGTGCAGGTACGGCGTCAACGCGGCCCATCGGGGGACTCCGTCCAGTCTCCCGATGGTGTCCGCGAGGCGCCCTACCAGCGTCGCGCGTCCGGTGCGTTCCCGCCACAGCAGAACGGCGAGTGCGAGGTACATCAGCGAGACCAGGCCGGTGACGATCGCGATCTGGTCGAACGTCGCGGTTCCGGTCGAGGCCGCCAGTGGCACGGTCATTCGGCTCTCCCTTGGTTCGGTCCGGTGGTTCGATCCGGCTGTGCGTCGTACACAGATCATGCGCCATGGCTGATGTTACATAAGATATGTAACGTGGAGTCTGGAAGACTGTCAAGGGTGGGAGGACAGATGCCGGCCGAGCCGGCCACCGAGGAGCTCACCGTCGACCAGCTCGCCGCCAAGGTGGGCATGACGGTGCGCAACGTCCGCGCGTACGCCGGGCGCGGGCTGATCCCGCCACCCCGCCTGGTCGGCCGCACCGGGTACTACGGCGCCGACCACGTCGCGCGGCTCACGCTGGTGCGCGAACTGCTCGACAAGGGCTACACGCTGGCCGCGGTCGAGCGGATGATGAGCGAACTCCCCGACGGCGCCCTCGCGCTGGGTGTGTTCGAGACGCTGGTCAGCCCGTGGACGCCGACCGAGCCCGAGGTGATCACCGAGCAGCAACTGGCTGAGCGCGCGGGCATCCCGCACGACCCGGCCACCATCGCCAAGCTGGTCGAACTGGGGATCGCCGAACGCCAGGACGACGGCCGGCTCCGGATCCCGAACCCCGACCTGCTCCGCACCGGCCTCGAGGTGATCAAGCTCGGCGTCCCCCTCGAGGCGATCTTCGAGATGCTCCCCAAGCTCCTCGACCACGCCGACGCCGTCGCCAACATCTACGTCGAGCTCTTCCGCAACACCGTTTGGCGGCAGTTCGCCGACGCCGGCCTCCCCGCCGAGGGCTGGCCGGAGATCCAGCGCACCCTGGAGAACATCATTCCCCTGGCCGGGCAGGCCCTGGTCGCGGCCTTCCGCGAATCCATGGGCCGGGAGATCGAAGCCGTCGCCTACGAGGAGCTCGGTCTACCCCCGGAGTCGCTGCCTTCCACCGGCTGACCACCGGTGCGCTTTCGACGTCGGCTGAGCAGACAGTTATCGTGTGACGACCCAAAGTCACCAGCTCGAGGACGTCGATGAAGAAGTTAGCTCTGGCGGTTGTCACCACCGCCGCCGTGCTCGGCGCGGCGTTGATCCCGTCGGGGCCGCCGGTGGAGGCCGCCACCTCGGGCTTCGGCTCGGCCCTGTCCGCGATCAAGCAGCTGTCGTGGCAGACCAACGCGAGCGTGAACGCGCTCGCCACCGCGGGCAACACCGTGTACGCCGGTGGTCTGTTCACCCGGATCCGGCAGCCCGGCAAGCCACTCGGTCAGGGCGACGCGGCCCGGACCTACATCGCCGCCTTCGACCGCACCACCGGCGCGCCGACCAGGTTCGCGCCGAAGCTGAACGGTGCCGTCTGGAGCATCGCCACCACCGCCGACGGCAAGTACGTCGTCATCGGCGGCGACTTCACCACGGTCGACGGAGTACCCCGCAAGCACGTCGCGATGTTCAACGTCGCCACCAACAAACTCGTCGCCGGCTGGGATCCGGCGGTCAGCTACCGGGTGGCAGCGCTCGCGATCTCCGGCAACAGCGTCTACCTCGGCGGCGCGTTCGGCCGGGTGGACAACAAGACCCGCAACCGCCTGGCCGCGGTGACCGTGAACACCGGTGTCCTGCTGCCCTGGGACCCGGACGCGGACGACGAGGTACACGCGATCGACGTGTCCGACGACGGCACCCGCGTCTTCGCCGGCGGTGCCTTCTCGACCCTCAAGGACGACGACCACTACGCGCTGGCGATGCTGAACACGACCACCGGCGACGCCTTCGAGATGCCGGCCGCCGCGTACATCCCGGAGCCGGACTTCGACTGCACCAGCCGGGTCAAGGACATCGACACGCTGGGGAACAAGGTATTCGTCGCCAACGCGGGCAGCGGCTCGGGCTGCTACGACGGCGTACTGGCGGCCGACGCGACGACCGGCAAGCTGCTCTGGCAGAACAACTGCCTGGGCGCGACCGAGGCGATCAAGGCCATCGGCAACTGGCTCTACAAAGGCTCGCACGCGCACGACTGCAGCAAGGACGGCGGCTTCCGCGACGGGACGGGTACGCATCACCTCCTGGTGGAGAGCGCCCTCAACGGCAAGATCGGCCCTTGGTTCCCGAACACCAACGGCGGCGGCACCACCAAGGTCGGACCGCTGGCGTTCGCGTCCGGCGGCAACGACCTGTGGGTCGGCGGCGACTTCACTCGCGTGAACAACACGGCCCAGCAGGGCCTCACCCGCTACACCAACGCCCCAGGAGGCTCTCAGCCCGCCGCGCCGGCAGCGCCGAAGGCATCCAGCACCCGCGCCCACAAGGCGACGGTCACCTTCCCCACCGTGATCGACGCGGACAACATCACGTTGACCTACACGCTGTACCGCGGCACGACAAAGGTCGGTACGTGGAAGCGCACGTCGTACGCGTGGGTGAAGCCGACCGTGACGACCTTCGCCGACACCGGCCTGAAGAGCGGGACGACGGTCAGCTATCACGTCGAGGTGACCGACGGCCGCAACCTGAGGAAGGGCGCGGCCACGGCGGTCAAGATCCGGTGACCGGGCCGCCCAGGTTCGACCGGCAGATGCAGGCGAAGGCCTTCACTTGGTTGCGGGGTGCTCTGTCCGGCGATCCTTGTCCGCAGGGGTGAGATCGCCGAGGTCGGCGTCCCAGTCGTCGTCCTCGTCGGGCCGGGTCGCGTCGTTGCGGCGGGCGATCTTGAGGAACGCGATGATCAGCAGGATCGGGCCGAGGAACATCGCCAACTCGGGGATCCCGCCCAGGTGCAAGGCGACCAACTCGGCGATCATGAGGCCGTCACCAGTGCGATCCCGCCGGCGGTGAAGGCGACCATCGCGGCCAGCATCGGGTACTGCGCCCGCCGCATCTGCCGCCGCCGGAAGAGACTTGCCGCGCGATCGTGCGCGGACACCACCCCGAGTACGTGTCCGAGCACGATCGCGCCGATCTGGACGGCGGCGATCAGCCCGGTGCCCAGGAACGCGTAGTCGATCCGCGTGTCACCGGTGCCGAGCAGATCCCAGCCGCGGCCGAACGGGTCCGTTGCCAGCAGCAACCCTTCCTGGCCCTGGAACATCGCGAACGAGAAGTAGTGCGCGACCGCGTACCCGATCGCGATCGGCACCAGCGAGTGCACGAACGCACCCGGCAGGCCGGCGTTGCCAAGCGCACCCGGCCTGACCCTGGCCGTCCCAGTCGCTCGTGCCGCCACCACGAAGAGCACCGACACCACAGCGACCGCTAGCACCAGACCAAGAGTCTGTACTGCGATGTGCCCGGCCGGGCCGAGTTCCCCGGTCAGGTCGGTCCAGGTGGACCACCTGCTGATGCCGTCGAAGGCGGTCGACCCGAGCAGCAGGCAGAGCAGCGCCACGATGCCCGGCTCCTGCGGGATCGAGGCCAGCCCGGCGAGCGGGTTTCGCAGTACGAGTCGGCGGTGGTCGTCCCGGCCGAGCGGGCTCAGCTTGGCGAGCACCTCGGCGTACGCCTCGAAGCTGTCGCCGATCGGGAACCAGCGCGGCCCGTAGATGATGCCGGCGGCAACGTTCGCGACGGCGTACACGGCGACGAAGACCGCGACCACCAGCGGGTCGGAACCTTCGGGGTAGGCGAGTTCCAGCCAGAGGAATCCGGCCAGGCCTGCGACCGCCGGCCAGTAGCCGATCCCTGTCGGCAACTCGCGGTAGGTCTTGCGCGGAACGAAGCCGGCCAGGGTCCGCAACGGATTGGCCAGCCGCCAGATCGGCCCGAAGACCAGCGAGAGCGGAATGATGCCGACCCAGATCCAGACGTAGAGCCAGGTCGGCGCGGGGTTGAGTGCCGGCGAACCGCTCCCGAACCAGGCGGCTCCCAGCAACAACGCGAGCGCCGCCAAACCGAGGGCTTTGAGCAACCACCTGGTCAGTCGAGCGTCGACGATCCGGCCCAGCCCGGCGAGCGGCGTACCGGAGGCGGTCTCGAAGCGTGGCCTGGACCAGAAGGCGGCCAGCGCGAAGAAGGACACGGCGACGGCGGCGGCAGCGGAGTAGACCGCCAGCCACAGCGGGACCGGGAGATCACCTCGCCCACCGATGCCGTGCAGCGGAAGCAGCAGTCCCACCGCGCCCTCCGATCAGCTCACTATATGACCAATCGAATGTAACACGCTCGATGTCACATAGCGACAGGTGCTCAGCGCGTCCGGTACTGCGTCGCGTCGAAATGCCTGGTCAGCCGCCGGAAACGGAAGGTGAAGGACGGCCAGAGAGTGGTGTTGCGGCCTTCGGAGTCGAGGTACCAACTGGTGCAGCCGCCGCGGGTCCAGACGGTGTTGCGCATCGAGGAGCGGACGCCGTCGACGAACTCGCGCTGCACCTCGGGGAGCACCTCGACCTCGCGCAGGCCGGAGGCGTCCATCGTCTTGAGCGCGTCCAGGATGTAGGCGATCTGGGACTCGATCATGAACACCATCGAACTGTGGCCGAGCCCGGTGTTGGGGCCGATCAGCAGGAAGAAGTTCGGGAAGCCGGCGACCGCCGTACCGAGGTGGGCTTCCATGCCGTCGGCCCAGGCCTCGCGCAGGGTCCGGCCGTCGCGGCCGTGCAGCAGGTCCATCACCGGCAGGTCGGTGACCCGGAATCCGGTGCCGTAGATGATCGTGTCGACCTCGTGCTTCACGCCGTCCTCGGTGACGATGCCGGTCGGCGTGACCTCCAGGACCGGTTCGGTCACCACCTCGACGTTCGGCTGCGCGATCGCCGGGTAGTAGTCGTCCGAGATCAGCACCCGCTTGCAGCCGAGGGTGAAGTCCGGGGTCAGCTTGGCCCGCAGTTCAGGGTCGCGGATCTGCTGCTGGAGATGGCGTTCGGCGATCTTCTGGCCCTGCTTCATCATCGCCGGCAGCTTGGCGAAGCCGAGCACGAGCGACTCCCGGCTCCAGTAGATCCCGGCCCGAACGGCCTTCTGCACCAGGGGAAACGCACGGTAGATCCGCTTCTCGGCCGCGGTGATCCTGCGGTCCGGCCGCGGCATCACCCACGGCGGCGTCCGCTGGAACAGGTGAAGTTCCTCGACGTCCGGCTGGATCGCCGGCACGAACTGGATCGCGGACGCGCCGGTGCCGATCACCGCGACCTTGCGACCGCTCAGGTCCAGGTCGTGGTTCCACCGCGCCGAGTGGAACACCTCGCCCTCGAACGACTCGATCCCCGGCAACTTCGGGATCGACGGCTCGGCGAGCGGCCCCATCCCCGACAGCAGGATGTCGGCGGTGAAGTCGCCCTGGCTGGTGTGGATCAACCAGTGGTCGCCCCGCCAGTGCGCGGACTCGACGGCATGCCCGAAGCGGATGTGCGGGCGGACCCGGAACCCATCGGTGACCTTGCGCAGGTAGTCCTCGATCTCGGGCTGCGGGGAGAACGTGCTCGACCAGTCCGGGTTCGGCGCGAAGGAGAAGGAGTACAGATGCGACGGCACGTCACAGCGGCAGCCCGGGTAGGTGTTGTCCCGCCAGGTGCCGCCGACGTCCTCGGCCCGCTCGAGGACGACGAAGTCGTGGTAGCCGGCCTGCTTCAGCCGCACCGCCATCCCGATCCCGGCGAATCCGGTGCCGATCACGATGATCCGGTGGTTCTGCGCAGCCGTCATCGGAGCCTCCGTCGAAGGAACGCTGGAAGAACTTACCCGCAGTAAGTTACTCGGAGTCAGTTAGACTGCGCAAGTGACCTCGACCACGTCCACCCCCGGGCCCAGCTCAGCCGGCGGCGGCGCAGTACCGGTGAAGCGGCGGCGCGACCGGGCCGCCCGCGAGCGGGAGATCCTCGACGCGGCCGAGCGGATCTTCGGCGACCGCGGCTACCAGCGCACGTCGATGGACGACATCGCCGCCGAGGTCGGCGTCTCGAAACCGCTGATCTACCAGTACTACGGCTCGAAGGACGGCCTGTTCCTCGCCTGCCTGTCCCGGCTGCGCGCCCAACTCCTGGATGCCGTGTCCGAGGCCGTCCTGGCCGCGCCCGACGCCGAACAGGCCATGTACGCCGGGTTCGTCAGTTGGTTCACGTTCCTCGACGAGCACCCGCGGGCGTGGTCCGTGATGGTCGACGAGGGCATGCTCGCCGCCGGCCCCGCCGCCCAGGCCGCCGATGAGGTCCGCGGCGACTTCGTCGAACTGATCGCCACGATGGTCCGCCTCAACCTTCCCCCGGACCGCCCGACCGACGAGGAAGAGATCCAGATCGTCGCCCAGTCCATCTCCGGCGCCACCGAACGCCTGGCCATCTGGCGCACCAAGAACAACGGCTCCCCCACCCCGGAAAAGCTCGCCAGCACCCTCCAGACCCTCCTCTGGCAAGGCCTCGACGCCCTCCGCGCCTGATCCACCCGCTGTCGAGTCCGACCCGCCGTGATCTGATCGCTTTGTGCGTACATTCCGGGTGCCGCCGACGGCGATGGTGCTGGGCGGCGTCGTCTCCGTCCAGTTCGGCGGCGCCCTGGCAGCGAAGCTGATCGCGACATTGGGTGCCGCCGGCACCGTCTCACTCCGGCTGGCCCTGGCGGTCCCGATCCTGCTCCTGATCGCCCGCCCCTCCCTACGCGGCCGAACCCGCCGCGACGCACTGGCAGTAGTTGCCTTCGGCATCGTCCTCGGCGTGATGAACCTCTGCTTCTACCTATCCCTGGAACGCCTGCCCCTCGGCGTAGCCGTCACCATCGAATTCATCGGCCCGCTCGGCCTGGCCGCAGCGATGTCCCGCAAACGCCGCGACCTCCTCGCCGTCGCGGCGGCCGGCGTCGGCGTAGTACTGGTCAACGGCCACGAACTGGAAGCAGTCAACTGGCTGGGCATCCTCTTCGCCGCCTCCGCCGGAGCCCTCTGGGCCTGCTACATCCTCCTCAGCGCCGAAACCGGCCGCCGCTTCGCCCAGTTGGACGGCCTGGCCTTGGCCATGGTCATCAGCGCCTTGGTCACAGCCCCAGCAGGCATCATCACCGCCGGCACCGACCTCTTCCACTGGCGCTCAGTACTCCTAGGCCTAGCCATCGCCCTACTCTCCTCAGTCCTCCCCTACTCCCTGGAGACCCTGGCCCTACGCCGCATGAAGCCCGCAGTCTTCGGCATCCTCATGAGCCTGGAACCAGCGGTCGGCGCCACCGCCGGCTACCTGATCCTCAGCCAACGCCTAGCCCCAATCCAACTCCTAGGCATGGCCTGCGTAGTAGCCGCCTCCATCACCATCACCAGAACCCCCCGCACCGAGGCCCCGGACATCTAGCGACGAAAGTTGCTGAGCCAACTCCGGTGCGTAGTGGTTGCGGCGGGCCGTAGGTTGACGACCACGAGTTCTTTCTTCCGAGGCTGACGCGGCCGCCGGCGGGTGCTGGCACGAGGTACGACGAGTCCTCCGTCGTGCTTGTAGCCGCGCACTGGCTTAAGCTATCTCGTGGGGGAAAGGGGTCAGCGATGTCGATCGAGCAGTTCAGCGCCAAGGGGCGGTTGGCGGACACCGGGGAGGGGATCACCGGTGACGAGTTGCAGTTGGCGGCCCGGAACCACGGGATCCCGCTGGAGGCGCTGCGGTACGAGGTGACGCCGCCCGGGTTGCACTACGTGCTGGTGCACTACGACATCCCGGCGGCCAACGCGGCGACCTGGCGGTTGACGGTTGATGGTTGCGTCGAGCAACCGCTGTCGTTCGGGCTGACCGAGTTGCGGGCGATGGGACGCGAGACCGTCCGGGTCACCTTGGAGTGCGCGGGCAACGGTCGCGCCTCGCTGCAACCCCGGCCGATCAGCCAGCCCTGGGTGATGGAGGCGGTCGGCACCGCGGAGTGGACCGGCGTACCGCTGGCGGATCTGCTCCGTGCGGCCGGGATCCGCAAGGACGCCATCGACGTGGTGTTCACCGGCGCGGACCACGGTTTCGAGCGCGGTGTCGAGCAGGACTACCAGCGCGGGCTGTCGGTCTCGGAGGCGCTCGACGCGGGCGCGGTGGTCGCCTGGGAGATGAACGGCGCGCCGCTGCCGCCGCAGCACGGATATCCGCTCCGGCTCGTCATGCCGGGGTGGTACGGGATGGCCAGCGTCAAGTGGTTGCGCTCGATCGAGCTGATCGACCACGAGTTCACCGGCTTCCAGAACGCGGTCGCCTACCGGTTCCGGCAGAAGTCGGACGAGATCGGCGTCGCGGTCACCAGGATCGAGCCCCGCGCCCTGCTGATTCCGCCGGGGTATCCGGACTTCATGAGCCGGCACCGCTTCGTTCCCGCCGGCTCGGTCACGCTGCAGGGTCGCGCCTGGTCCGGCTGGGCACCGATCGACCGGGTCGAGGTCAGCGTGGACGCCGGCGTCAGGTGGCACGACGCGAAACTCGATGCCGCCGGCAACGACCTGTCCTGGCGCGGCTTCAGCTACGACTGGGACGCCCGGCCGGGTGAGCACGTGCTCACCGTCCGCGCCCACGACGAGAGCGGCCGGCTGCAGCCGATCGAGGCCCCGTGGAACCGCGGCGGCTTCGCCAACAACTCGGCCCAGCGGATCACCGTCTTCGTGACCAACCCGGCCTGACCCGACCTGGCCTCGTTTCCGCGTGTCGGGTCGCGGAATCGGTGCCAGGCAGTTCCATCATGGAGTTGGGCAACGCACGATTTCTCTACTCTCGGGGATGCGGGCGATGAACGACTTGGGTACGGAGATCCACCTGCACGCACGGGTTTTCCGCGCAGGCTGCGACTGGTACGCCGACATCGGCGACCACTTCGATCCACAACCGGACAACCCTTTCTGGTACGGCTACTACGACTCCCAGCGAGCCGCGATCGACGCCGCGTGCGAACGAATCGCCGCACTCACTCTGGCTCGTTCCCAGCCTTCCCGCCGACCTCGTAGGGCGTGCTGACGCCCTCGTAGGACAGGTGCGTCATCAACCCCTCCGACGCGTGCGGCAGGTTGTGGCAGTGGTCCATCCAGACGCCGGGATTGTCGGCCAGGAAGGCGATCTCGTAGCTCTCGTCGTTACCTACCTCGAGCGTGTCCACCCACCACGGCGAGCCGGAGGCCGCGACGCCGTTGCGGGACAGGACGACCGCGTGGTGACCGTGGAGGTGCATCGGGTGAGCCTGGCCGCTGGTGTTGCTGATCTTCATCACGACGACGTCGCCCTCGGCCACCATGTACATCGGTACGTCGGGGAACTTGTGGCCGTTGATCGTCCACCAGAGCCCGGGAACGCCGTCGAGAAAGCCCGGCCGGCGGCCGATGCGGTACTCGAAGCGCCGGTCGGCCTTCGCCGGGTCCAGACCGAGCGCCGCGGGAGTGCCATAGCTGAGCAGGTCCACCGTCTCCTCCGGCAGAGCCCCGGCAGCCTCGGATCCGGACGGCCCCAACACCAGAGATGCCGTTCCAGCGTCGAGCTTCAAGGCACCCGAGGCAGGCACCGAAGCCTCGAGATCCACCCGGGCCCCAGCCGCCAACGGAAATGCCGCGGTCACCGGCGTCGGCCCCCGCAATTCCCGTCCGTCGACAGCGAGAACCTTGTACGGCGCACCGACCAGCCCCACCCGCATGATCGTGTTGTCCGTATTGATCACCCGCACCCGCACCCGCTTCCCAGCCGCCACGTCCATCCGCGACGAACCGGTCCGCCCGTTGATCGTCCGCTTCCCGTCATACGAATGGATCGCCGCGACCACATCATCCGCGGCACCATCGATCACGATCGCGCCGAACAACCCACCCCGAACCTCTTCACTCGACACCTGATGCGAGTGATACCAATACGTCCCGACCTGATCCGCCAGGAACCGGTAGACATGCTTCCCACCCACCGGTACTGCGTCCTGCGTGACCCCCGCGACCCCGTCCTCCGCATTCGGTACGTCGATCCCGTGCCAGTGCAAGGTGGCGCCATCGGACACGGACTCGTTCACCAGCGTCACCTCGACCAGGTCACCCTCACGAGCCTGGATCAGCGGACCGGGAGACGTGCCGTTGAGCGTGAACCCGTCCATGGACTCCCCGCTCGCCAAGGTGAACTTCTCCTTCCGCGCGGTCAACGTCACTGCCACGTCAGGCTTGCCGGTCCGGGGTCCGGTCAGTTCGGCGACCGACTTGCCGCCGTGGTGCGCGTGCTCCGACGAGGACGGCCCGCCACCGTAGTCGGCGTACCCCATGTCCATGGACGAGTACGTGCCCGGGACGAGGCTGGTCGCCCAGAGGTAGCCCAGCGGTACGAGTACCGCCAGCGCCACCCCCAGGGCGATCAGCCGTCCCCTCCACTTACGCACTGGTAGCGGGCTGAGCAACCGTGGTGGACGCCCGGCGGGACGCGGCCCCGGCGACACCCGCGATCGCCAGACCGTTGATCCCGTGCAGCACGCCGAGCGCGGGAAGCCCGAACGACACCACGGCCAGCAGGAACTGCACCACCACCAGACCGAGCACGATCCCGGCCAGCATCCGGCCGCGGGGTACGTCGGTCAGGAACGACACGATCAGGAAGATCAGCGCGACCAGGGCGATCGCAGTACCGGCGATGCTGTGGTAGCTCTGCCCGAAGTTCGTGTAGTCCGCGCCGATCGTCGCGCCGTCCTCGGCGTCACTCGCGATGGTGAACCCGGCCAGCGCGATCGACGCGATCTGCAGCACCACCGCGACCGCGATGGCCGACGCCAGGACCCGGTACGTCGCTCTCATGCGCGCTGCTCCTTGTTCTTCTTGTAGATGACCACGCCGGCGACGATCAGCAGCAACGGCAGAACCGGCGGATGTCCGCCGCCCACCACGCACCCGATCGACACCAGCGCCGCGAGTGCCGCAAGCGCCACCAGCAACGGCAACGGAATCCGCCGGAACGGTCCGCGCCCGGACCACTGTCCCTGCCCGCGCGGACCCGGAGATCCGCCCCGAGCCTGGTCCCGCGGAGCGGTCCACGGCGGTCGCACGGACCCCCACGGTCCGGCCCACTGCTCGCCCTGCGCCGTCTCACCGCTTGCAGACGACTCCCCCGGCAGATCGGCGAACAGCGCCGTCAACTCCGCCCGGGTCTTCGCCTCGAGCGCCGCTCCAACACGCTCCTGATGCTCTTCCGCACTCAGCCGCCCAGCCTCGAAGTGAGCGCCGAGCCGCTTGACCGCGTCTTCCCTCTCCTGATCGCCGATCCGGATCTGCCCGCCCGGCCTCTCCTCGTCCATGACACTCCTCGGTGTTCGCAGTTGTCCGCTGCACCGATCGTGTCGTCCGCACCCCCTTCACCGCGTCGCCTCCGCGGCTACACCTGACCTACTCCCCCCGACGCACCCTGCACCCCAGGACGCAGTACGGCGTACTCCCGCTGAGGTACACGCACCCAGGGACCAGCCAGGGTCGAACCCCCAGCCCAAAAACCGGATGAGCCGCGAGCACCGACCGGGATAGAGTCGCACCAGACGCGCTGGCCGCCCCAGCCGCGCCCGCCGGCAGACTCCGGCTATCCACTGAGGCGGCTCCCCCAGTCTGCGCGGAGTCGCGGAAAATGGATGGTGACGCATGCCTGCGATCCAGACGAAGGCAATGACCAAGACCTACCGCTACACCGAGCAGCGCCCGGGTCTCGGCGGTGCCGTCAGAGGACTCTTCCGCCCGGACCGCCGCGAACGCGTGGCGGTCGACACGCTCGACCTGACCGTGCCACGCGGCCAGATCATCGGACTGCTCGGTCCGAACGGCGCCGGCAAGACGACCACGATCAAGATGCTCTGCGGACTGCTCCGGCCGACCAGCGGCGAGGTCGAGGTCTTCGGGCATCGGCCGGCCAAGCGCGGCTACGACTTCCTGTCCAGGATCTCGGTCGTCTTCGGGCAGAGGTCGATGCTCTGGTGGGACGTCTCGACGTACGACTCGCTGCTGATCCACCGCGAGATGTACGCGCTGCCGAAGCCGCGTTTCGACCAGGCGGTGGAAGACCTGTCCGAGCGGCTCCAGGTCCAGGACATCCTGAACATCCCGGTCCGCAAGCTGTCCCTCGGGCAGCGGATGCGGTGCGAACTGATCCTGGCGCTGCTGCACGGACCGGACCTGCTCTTCGCGGACGAGCCGACGGTCGGCCTCGACGTGGTGGCGAAGCTCACCGTCCGGAACTTCCTCGCCGAACTGAACCGCGACCTCGGTACGACGATCGTGCTGACCAGCCACGACATGAACGACGTGGCGGCGTTGTGCGAACGGGTGGCGGTGATCAACCACGGCCGGATCATCTTCGACGGCGACCTGACCGCGCTGCGGGGCCGCGCCGACGCGGGCATCGACGCAGACCTCGACCAGGTGATGTCGAAGCTCTTCACCGAAGCGGCGGACGCGTGAGGCTCGCCCGGGTACTGCGGGTGCTGGTCACCCGCGAGGTCACCATCATGCTGCACTACCGCTGGTGGCTGGCCATCATGCAACTCAGCAACATCATCGCCCCGGCGATCTCCCTGCTCGTCTGGCGCGGCGCGATCCAGCAGGGAGCGAACCCACCGGTCACCGAGTCCTTCCTCACCACCTACCTGGTGCTGGTGAGCATCGTCTCCATGCTGACCTCGAGCTGGACGTCGGGCTTCCTGGCCGACAGCATCCGCCTCGGCGGGTTGAGCTCCTGGCTGGTCCGCCCCTGCTCCACCCATCTCAACGGCATCGCCAACAACATCGGCGAGAAGGTGGTGAAGCTGTTCCTGCTCATCCCGCTGGTGACCGTTCTCGGCGTCATCTTCCGCAGCGAGGTCGCGCTGCCGTCGGCGCCGGGCCGCTGGCTCGCGTTCGCGGTGTCGCTGGCGATGGCCGGCGCGATGACGTACGCCATGGACGTGGTGATCGGGTCGCTGGCGTTCTGGTTCGAGGATGTTTCCGCCGTGAACCGGCTGCGCTACCTGCTCTACCGGATCCTGTCGGGTGCGCTCATTCCGCTGGCGCTCTTCCCGGCCGTGTTCGCCGGATTCCTCAACGCCCAGCCGTTCCGCTTCATGGTGTCGTTCCCGCTCGAGGTCCTGCTGGGCAACCCGTCCGGCGGCAGTTTCGCCCTGCAGGCCGGCTGGTTCACGGTCTTCGTCGGCGCCGCGGTCGTCACTTGGCGCATCGGTCTGCGCAACTACCAGGGGGCGGGCGCATGAGGCGCTACGCCAGGCTCTGGTGGAGTTGCCTACGGCAAGCCATCCGCCGCGATCTGCAGTTCCGCAGCCAGACGCTCATCAACGCGGTCGCCTCCACCACCGAGCTGGTGCTGGGGCTGATCCCAGTGCTCATCCTGACCGGTGCTTCGGCGACCACGGTCGGCTGGAACGGCCCGCTGACGTTGGTCGTCGTCGGCATCTACGGCAGCTGCACGGGCCTGATGGACTGCTTCGTAGCGCCGAACCTCCGCCGGATCGACGGTTACGTACGCAAGGGCGAACTGGACCTCATCCTCATCCGCCCGGTGAACGCCCAGCTGTTCGCAGCTCTGCGATGGATGGCACCGGCCGAGCTCGGCCGAGTCGTCACAGGCCTGGGGCTGGCCATCGGCGGAGCGCACGCGGCTCACCTGTCGCTGGATCCCGGACTGGTACTGAAGGCCGCGGCCTGGGTGGCGATCGGGTTCATCGGCTTCAGCCTGCTCTGGGCGAACCTCGTCTACCTCGCGTTCTGGATCGAGAGCGCCGAACCGATCAACGAGGTCGCGAACCAGCTGCGCGAGGCCGGCAAGTACCCGCTCACGTACTTCCCGAGGTCGATCCAACTCGTTCTCGCGACGGTTGTCCCGGCCGGGCTGATCGCGGCGGTTCCGACCAGTGTGCTGACCGGAACCGCCGCTGCCCTGTCCTTCGGTTTTCTGCTGCTGACAGTGGGCTTCGTGCTCACCGTCCTGCACTGGCAACTGGCCAGCCGCCGCTACAGCAGTGCCGGCTAGGAGTTCGCCGAGAGGATCTGGTTGACGTCGTCGTTGGCCTTGATCAGAGAGCTGAGCTCGGACTCGAAGCCGACGACGGACTCCATCGCCGGTGTCATGACGGCGGAGACGTCGGCGGCGTTCGGGTTGGCGGGGTAGGCGAAGACGTTGCCCGCTTCGACCGGTTCCAGGAACGGGGTGACGTCCCAGCCGGCCTTCGCGAACGAGGCCTTGGCCGCGGGCATGCTCGCGCTGACCGCCGGGAAGACCACGCCGGCCTTGGCGACGATGTCCTGCGCCTCCTGGGAGCCGAGGAACTTGACCCAGGCCCAGGCCGCGTCCTTGCGGGTGGTGCCCGCCCAGATGCTGTCGGCGAGGCCGTTCATCATCGACATCCGCTTGCCGATCGGACCCTCGGGCAACCTGGCCAGTTTGGTCTTCACCTGCTTCAGCTGACCGTACGTGCCGAGCATCCACGAACCATTGGGGGTGATCGCGTACTTGCCCGCGCCGAAGGTGGCGGTGACGTCGACGCCGGACTTGGCCTGCGCGAGCGTGGGCATGTACCCCTTGGTGATCAGCCCGCGCCACCACCAGATCGTCTCGGTGAACTTGGGGTCGCCGTAGAAGAACTTGGTGCCCCACGGTTCGCCCTCGGAGTACTTCCAGCCGTTGCCGGCGGCGTACCAGCTCCAGCTGGTCTGGCCGTCCGCCCCACCTGCGTCACCGAAGCCGAGTCCGTACACCGTGACGTTGTTCTTGTCGAAGCCGGGCTGGTCGCCGCGGCGACCTTTGGCGTCGACGGTCAGCCGGGCCACGATCTGCTCGAAGGAGCCGCCGTCCTTGGGGTTCCAGGTCATCGAGTTCAGCTGGTCGGCAGTGATCCCGGCGGCCTCGGTCAGGGCGCTGTTGTAGAAGTAGACCTCGGTGTCCCAGTCCTTCGGCAGCCCGTACCGCCTGCCGTCGGCACCGACCCAGCGATCGGCCAGACCCTCCTGGTAGATGCCGAGGTCGACGTTGTCCTGGGCAACGAAGTCGTCGATCGCCAGCACCTGCCCCTTGTCGGCGAACAGCGGGTACTTCGACGAGTGCGAGGTGAAGACGTCGGGCGCCGTACCGGAGATGAAGCCGGTGACGAGCTTGTTCCAGTAGTCGCTCCAGCCGTTCTGCTCGATCTTCACCGAGTACTGCGGGAACTTCCGCTGGAAGGCTTTCGCGCACTCGGTGTACATCGGCAACTGGGCGGAGTCCCACAGCCAGTAGGAGACCTCGCCGGCCGGCCGGTTGGCGGCGCCGTTGTTGCAGCCGGCCACCGCCGAGGCGGCGAGCCCGGCCAGTCCGGCCTTCAGGATGGTTCGTCGCGACATGTTCATCGAGGCCACCTCACTTGATCCCGGAGAAGCCGATGGAGTTGGTGATCCGCTTGGCGAAGGCCAGGAAGAGCAGGATCATCGGCAGCGCGGCGACCAGCGTCGCGGCCATCAGGCCGGCCCAGTCCGGACTGCCCTGCGGCGTCTGGGAGCGGAAGATGCCGAGCGCGACGGTGAGCACCCGGACGTTCTCCTGCTGCCCGACCAGCAGCGGCCAGAAGTAGTCGTTCCAGGAGTTGATGTAGGTCAGGATCGCCAGCGTGGTGATCGGCGCGGCGCTCATCGGGATGATCAGGCCGAAGAAGATCCGCCGGTGGCCGGCCCCGTCGATCATCGCCGCCTCCTCCAGTTCCCGGCTGATGCCGAGGAAGAACTGGCGCAGGAAGAAGATCGCGAACGGTGTCATGAACGCGCCCGGCAGGATGATGCCGGCGAAGCTGTTCAGCAGGCCGAGGTTCTTGATCAGGACGAAGTTCGGCAGCGTGGTGAAGATCGGCGGCACCATCAGCGCCGCCAGGAACAGCGCGAACACCTTGTCCCGGCCGGGCCAGCGCAGCCGGGCGAACGCGTACGCCGCCATCGCACTGAAGAAGACCTGGCAGACGGTGGTGATGGTTGCCACCACCAACGAGTTGCGCAGGTACAGCCAGAAGTTGACCGAGGCACCGGAACCGCCCTGCGCCTGGGCCTCCGCGACCGTGGACAGGCCGAGCACCCGCTTGAAGGCGCCGAGTGTGGTCTCCACCGGGAGCAACGCGTTCGGATGCCCCGCGAGCTGGGTGTTGTTCGACAGCGCAGTACGGAGCATCCAGTAGAACGGGAACAGCGTCAGCAGCATCAGGACGATCAGGCAGGCCCAGGCGACGACGCGGCCCGGTGTGATTTGCTTCCTCATGCCAGGTCACTCTCCTTGGCCCGCAGCAACCGCAACTGCAGCAGCGAGACGACCGCGAGGATGGCGAAGAGCACCATCGCCATCGCGGAGGCGTAGCCGAAGTCGAACCGGGTGAACGCCCGCTCGTAGATGTAGTAGTAGATCACCCGGGTGGCGTTGATGGGGCCGCCCATCGTGGTCACCGCGACGGTGTCGAAGATTTGGAACGAGCCGATCATGGTGACCACCAGGACCATCACCAGAACGGGACGCAGCAGCGGCAGGGTGATCCGCCAGAACGTCTTCATCTCGGTCGACCCGTCCACCTCGGCCGCCTCGTAGACGTACTTCGGGATCGTCTGCAGGCCGGCGAAGACCAGCAGCGCCGTGTAGCCCATGTGCCGCCAGACGTTGATCCCGGCCACGGTCGGGATGGCCCAGTGCGAGTCGCCGAAGAAGGCGACCGGGTCGATCCCGACCAAGGTGAGGAACTGGTTCACGATGCCGATCTGGAAGTCGAGCATCCAGTACCAGACCAGCGCGACCACGACGTTCGCCACCAGGTACGGCGCCAGCACGATCGCGCGGATGGTGATGGACTGGGTCAGCCGGTACATCAGCATCGCGATGCCGACGGCCAGTACGGTCTGCAGGCCGATGTTGATCACCACGTACTCGACGGTGACCAGCAGCGCGTTCCAGAAGAAGCTGTCCTGCACCATCCGCTCGTAGTTCGCCAGCCCGTTGAACTCCGGCGGCGAGAGCAGGCTGTACTCGGTGAAGCTGAGGTAGGCACCCCGCAACGTGGGCCAGATGTAGAACACCACGAAGCCCAGCGTCGCGGGGGCCAGGAAGATCATCGCGACCTTCAGGTCCCCGAGACTTCGTCGTTTACTGCGTGCAGCGGGTGCACTCGTCGTCGTGGTCACGGGGACGGTTCCTCCTCGGTGGATGGCTCAGATCGCTTGGACGTCCAGCAAGATCGCGGTCTCAGGCCACTGGGCCGGCACCTGGACGCCGACGGCTGCCAGCGCCGCACCGGTCAAGTCGACGGCGCCGCCGTCGGCCCACCAAGACGCCTTGTGCCGCGGCTCGGGTCCGGGTGTCGCCGTCTTGCGGACCCGGTAGACGCGGTCCTTGGTGAGACCCGGCAGCCGGACCCGGCCCAGGTCGGAGGTGATCGACTGAGCCATCTGTACTGCGGAATACACGGCGCGCGAGCCGTCCTGCGCGACCACGCCGTGCAGCAGGAAGTCGTCCGAGCCGCGATCGGCGCGGACCACCTTGCCGGTGTGCAGCAGCGGCCGCAGTTCCTTGTGCAGCGCGACCCACCCTGCCAACTCCGCGCGCTCCTCCGGCGAGGCCGCGCTGATGTCCCACTCGATGCCGAAGTGGCCGAACAGCGCGGTGGTCGCGCGGAAGGCGAGGCTCTGGGTCCGGCCGGTGGTGTGCGCCTTCGGCGGGCCGACGTGGCAGCCGATCAGTTCCGGCGGCAGCAGCATCTGGGTCCAGCGCTGGATCTTCTGCCGCTCCAGCGCGTCGTTGCTGTCGCTGCCCCAGACCCGGTCGGTCCGCTCCAGGATGCCGAGGTCGACCCGGGCACCGCCGGACGAGCAGGACTCGATCTCCAGGCCGGGGTGGCGGCGCTTGAGCTCGTCCAGCAGCCGGTACACCGCCAGCGTCTGCTCGTGGATGCCGGCCGCCCCGGTCTGCTGGTTGCCCCCGTCAACGAAGTCGCGGTTGTGGTCCCACTTGAGGTAGCTGATGTCGTACTCGTTCAGCAGCGAGTCGAGCCGCTCGAGCAGGTAGTCGTAGGCCGCCGGGATGCCCAGGTTGAGCCCCTGCTGGTGCCGCGCGGTCGGCGGCATCCGGTTGCCAGTGGCAAGGATCCAGTCCGGGTGCTCGCGGGCGAGGTCGGAGTCGGGGTTGACCATCTCCGGCTCGACCCAGAGGCCGAACTGCAGGCCGAGGCCGGTGACGTGGTCCACCAGCGGGTGCAGGCCCTTCGGCCAGATCCCCTCGTCGACGTACCAGTCGCCGAGGCCGGCGTGGTCGTCGCGGCGGCCGCGGAACCAGCCGTCGTCGAGTACGAAGCGTTCGGCGCCCACCTCGGCGGCCGCGTCCGCGAGGGCCTTCAGCTTGTCTAGGTCGAGGTCGAAGTACACGGCCTCCCAGGTGTTCAGTACCACCGGGCGATCCGTCTTCGGGTGCGTCTCGCGGGCGCGCAGGTACTCGTGGAACCGGGTCGACACCTGGTCGAGGCCGATGCCGTACGAGCCGTAGATCCACGGGGTGCTGTAGGACCCTTCCGGCTGGAGACGGCCTTCGCCGGGAAGGAGGAGCTCGCCGCCACCGATCACGGCGTACCCGCTCATGCCGCGTTCGGCGTACGAGCGGTGGTTGCCGCTCCAGGCGGTGTGCACGGCCCAGATCTCACCGGTGCCGAAGTCGAAGCCGCGGGTGCCCGCGATCAGCAGCAGGGTGGCATCGGCGCCGGTGCGGCCACGGCGGTTGTCGCGGATGTGCGCGCCCTGGGTGAACGCGTGCCGCTGCGGGACGCGCTCACCGATGTGCCGGCCGGTCATGTCGAGCAGTTCGGTGGCCTCGGTCGGCACCGGCAGCGCGAGCACCAGCCCGTCGACCGTGTACGCCGAAGTGCCGGTGTTCGTGAGTTCTGCCTTCGCCCGGACCAGGCCGGAGTCGGTCAGCTCGATGGTGAGGTCGAGCTTCAGTCCCGCCTGGGTGTCAGTGGCGGCGACCTGGACCGTGTTCCCGGTCTGCGCCACGCTCTGAAGCTGGAAGGACGCCGAGAAGTCGTGCCCATCGCGGTGACCGTTCAGCCCGGGCAGACCGAACCAGCCCGCGGAGTACTCCGGGATGATCGCCACCGGCTTGTTGTCGTCGAGCCCGTTGCCGGTCTGGACGGCACCGGCTCCCTGCCTGAGTCCAACCAGAGCGGCTTCGTCCAGCGAGCCCAGATCCGCGCCCCAGTGCAGCACGGACGGGAGCGCCGGACCGGAGCAGTCCAACACGAGACTGACCCCCGCCGAGCGGAGCTGCAGCACCTTGATGTTCGACACTGTTGATTCACTCTGCTTTCTGATTGTTTTCAGGACGGAACTATTTACCCAAACACACCGGGTGTCAATAGCTTCACTCAGTTAAGTAAATACCTTAGAGGGCTCACCCCTCACTGGACAGGGGTCGGCCAGGCGGCGGGAACCTTCCCGCAACCCGCGGCAGATTGACCGCTATCCGGTCAGCTCACAGAGAGCAGCAGGGTTATGGAGTCAGCTCGCGCGAAGGCGCGTCGGCACGAGCAGCGCAGCGTCGGCCGTCGGCCGATCCGCCAGTTTCGACTCGGCTTCAGCCTGGTCGAGCACCGCCTGAAGCCCGGTCACATCCCGCTCGAGCTCGTCCTTCGACGGCCCGACCCGGGGCCCGTGCTCAGCCTCGGCCTTCGCCGCCATCAATTCGCCCAGATACGCCGGCGTCTCGGCAACCAGGTCACGAAGCTGCCGCAGATCAGCCTGGACCTCACCGGCGCGCATCAGATAGATCCCGGTGAGCAGCACCCGGAAGGTGTACAGCAACGGCTTCAGCTCATCCGTCTTCCCGAACAACTCCCACTGCGTCTTCGCGAAACCCCGATAGTGATGCGCATGCCACTTCGTCAGGCAGCCAGGCGCCAGGGCGACCAGTACCTCATGCTCCGGACTGCTCGCCACCACCAACGGCGACAGCACCTGCTCGAGCACATATCCGTTCCGGCGGAGCATCAGCCGGACGAACTTGGCGAGGTCATGCGTCACCAGATCGACCTCGGCCTCGTTCTCGACCCAGGTCCGGTCGAGGGTCTCCGGTCCCGTCGTCAGGCCGACCACTTCCTCGGCCGGCAGGACGTGGACGCCGCGGAGGTCTACGTCGGAGTCGCGACTCGGGAACCCGTACAGATGGGCGCCGGAGACTGTTGCGAAGAGCAAGCGGTACGGCTGGGCGCCCATGATCGTGCGGAGCTCGGCATAGTCGAGCTGCCGCATGTCACGCGTCACCCAAACTCCTCTTCCGGACCGACCTGAGCCAGGCGTCGACGGTACCGACGTCCGGCGTCGCGGGCAAAACCGTTTTCCGCAAGGCGTTGTCGAGCTCTTCATGGAGAGTGAGGCGCCAGCGCTCCACCTCGTCCCAAGGCAGCTCACCGCGCTTCACCGCGAGCAGCCGATCGCGGTACGGGCCGACGTCAACAGTGAGCTTGCCCTCGGCCAGCAAAGTGCGAGCCGACAGCAACAGCCGGATCAGGTGCATGACGTGCTTCCACTTCGGCGCCCCGTCCCGCCGATAGTCCGCCTCGATCTTCTTGAACTGGCTCAGCACGTAGCCGGAGTACGTCTGGTAGGCGAGTTGCGAGAGAAACGTCTTCCGCAGGCTCACGAGCTCCTCGCCGAGGGAAGTCTGCCGGACCACCAAAGGCGAGTGGAGTACTTCGAGCAGGTTCGGATTGGCCTTCAGGGCCAGCTCGCAGAAGCGTTCGATCTCCCAGGAGAACCATTCGGGCTCCGGCCCGTCGACGTGCATAGGCGGCTTGCCGAGCGACCAGAACGCCTCGGTCGGCGCGACGTAGACCCCGCGGGTATCGGTGTCGGAGGTGTCCGTGTCGAGCCCGAACGCCCGCGACCCGACCACCGCCGCGTAGATGGTGTGCTCGCGAACCAGCCGATCTCCGTCCGGCTGATCCACCGCGACCGCCTCACTCTGGTACGCCGTACGCAGGCTGAGCTGGTCCCGCTTCGCGGTCGCGTCCCGCCCGTCGACCAGGCGGACGACGTACTGCCCGTCGGCCGTGACGCCGCTGACCCGGCCGGTCGCCCCGCGTTGGGCCGTACCGCCGGCCGCGTCGGGGCGCTCCACCCGAAACACCACCTGAGTCCCCACCGGCAACTGCGGCCCCACGACAGACATGCCGCCCATGCTCCCTCATCGTCAGGTCTCGTCGTATTGACAAATGAAACTGTCAATACGACAGTGGTCCGCATGAAGCTGCTGGAGGAGCCCGAGAAAGTGCGGGCCGCGCTGTCGCCGTTGCGGCGGAAGCTGCTCGATCTGCTGCAGGAGCCCGCTTCGGCGACCCAGTTGGCCGTGACTCTCGAGCTGCCCCGGCAGCGGGTGAACTACCACCTGCGCGAACTGGAGAAGGCCGGACTGGTGGAACTGGTCGAGGAGCGTCAGCGGCGGGGCTGCGTCGAGCGGATCCTGCGGGCGACCTCCGGTTCGTTCGTCGTGGACCCGTCCGTGATGGGCCGCGCGTTCAGCCAACTCGGCGATCAGTACGCGGCCGAGCACCTGGTGGAAGTTGCCGCCGGCACCGTTCGCGACGTGGCCCGGATGCAGAACGAGGCCGATGCCGCCGGCAAGCGACTGCTGACCTTCACGCTCGAGGCCGAGGTCCGGTTCGCCGAGCCCGGCGACGTGCACCGCTTCACCGACGCACTGACCGAGGCCGTCCGGCGGACCGTCGAGGCCTTCGACGCCGACGGCGGCCGCCCCTACCGGGTGATCGCCGGCGGCCACCCGGCACCCCGAAGTACAGAAGGAGAAAGTGATGAGTGACGAGACTCCGGTCATCGTGGTGACCGTCGCCGCGCCGGTCGAGGCGGTCTGGGACGCGATGCGGGACAAGGAGAAGATCAAGCACTGGCACGGCTGGGAGTTCGACGGGCTGGACGCGGAGATCGACCTGATCTACTTCACCGCGTTCACCGAGGACAGCGGCACCCACACGCTGGAGATCCAAGGCGGCGACCGGTTCGTCGTCGAGCCGCACGAGGGTGGCTCGAGGATCACGCTGACCCGCGCGCCGCACGCCGACGACCCGGAGTGGGACGCCTACTACGACGACATCACCGAGGGCTGGATCACGTTCATCCAGCAACTTCGCTTCGCGCTCGAGCGGCACCCGGGCGAGCCGCGGCGCACGCTGTTCTACGCGGGCGCGGGCGATCGCAGTACGGGGCCTGCGGAACTGCTGGGACTCACGGCGGCGGTCGGGTCCGCCTATGAGGCGGATCTGTGCGGGGAGGCCGCGACCGGGCGAGTGTGGTTCCGATCCGACAACCAGGTGGGGGTTTCGGTCGATCAGTGGGGCGACGGGCTGCTCGTACTGAGCCACGTCGGCGCGACCGAGAAGAAGCCGAACGGCGCCGCGATGGCCGTGCTCACCCTGTACGGCGTGGACGACGCCGCCCGCGAGTCGATCGACAAGCGCTGGAGCGACTGGTGGTCCCCGCGCTACCCCTCGACCGAGGAGCCGCCGCCGGCCGAGTGACACCAGTACTGACACGGTGGTGACAGGGCGCAAACGTGTCACTACGCTCGGTCTACCCACAAGTGCTACTGGGGAGTACATTCTCGCTGCACGGTGACCACCACGGGGTCGAAGTGGTCATCGCCCTTCGGCGAGAGAGGCCTTCCGGTGCAGAATCCGCGAAGTCGTCGGTTGTCCGTGTCCCTCCTCCTCCTGATCACCGGCTCGATGCTGGTGGTCACCACCCCCGCCGCCCACGCTGACGGCCCAGGCTCCGGTACGCCGTACGTCGTGACCGTCGGCGACTCCTACATCTCCGGGGAGGCCGGCCGCTGGGCCGGCAGTTCCAACAACTCCGAGGCCCCGGCGGACGCGCTCGGCGCCCACGCGTACCACGACAACGCCGCCGGGACCGCGGAGACGATCCCGCGATGCCATCGCAGCAAGTCCGCGGAGGCCTACGTCGGCGGCGGGATCGGCGGGCTGAACCTGGCCTGCTCCGGCGCCCGTACGACGACCTCGGCGGGGGACAACTTCAAGCCCGGCCTCGACTTCTACGACGACGGCGCGGGCCACCTGGGCCAGGCGAAACTCCTGCAGCAGTTCGCCACCACCCACAACGTGAAACTCGTGGTCGCCTCGATCGGCGGCAACGACTTCAACTTCGCCTCGATCGTGCAGGCCTGCGTGACGAACTTCCTGCTGTCGCCGTCGTGGTACCCCGACTACTGCAAGGATGACTCGTCGGTGGTCGCGAACTTCACCTCCGCCAACGTCACCGCAGTACGGGCTCGCGTGGCGACGTCGTTCCAGAACCTCCGGACCGCGATGCGCAACGCCGGGTACGCCGACAACGCGTGGACCCTGCTCGTGCAGACCTACCTACCCGTCCCCCATCCCTGCCGGCAACGGGTTCCGCTACGGCCAGACGGGCTACACGCGCCAGAGCGTCGGAGGCTGCGGCTTCTGGAACGCCGACGCCGACTGGGCGAACGCCACCGCCCTCACCACCATCAACAACACCGTCCGAGCCGCCATCACCCAGTCCGGCCTGTCGAACACCCGCCTGCTCGAACTCCAGTCCACCTTCAACGGCCGCCGCCTCTGCGAGAAGACCGTCGGCCTCTACGAAGAGGTCGGCCTCACCTCCTGGAGACAATCCACCGCGGTCGACAAGACCGAATGGGTCAACCAGATCCGCACCGTCACCACCGTCGGTTCGAACTACTACCTCCAGGAATCCATCCACCCCAACTACTGGGGCCAACTGGCCGTCCGCTCCTGCGTCCGCCAGTCCTACCACCTCAACCGCGGCGGCACCTGCGCCATCGCCGGCACGGGCATCCTGAACGGCGAACCACGCATGACCCTCAGCTGAGACCAGCCGGGTCTTGTCCTGGGGTAGTTATGATATTGATGTTATAAATTCATAACTACCTTCAGGATCGAAGCTCATGACCACAACCTCAGGCCGGTCGGCGGCCGGCCGTACGACGCAGTCACCGCGCGCGATGGCGAAGGCGGGGGGCCTGCACTCCGTCGGCCTGCTCGTGCTGCTCGCGGGCGCATTCCTGCGGGGCTCGCGTCATCCAGGGCGCGGCCGCCGCCCTGCTCGTGCCGCAGGTCCTTGCCACCGCCCACGCAACGCTGGAGGGCGAACGCAAGGCTCGCGCGCTGGCTCTGTACGGCGCGACCTCGGGCATCGCGGCGGTCGTCGGTCAACTCACCGGCGGCCTGCTGGTGCACGCGAACATCGCCGGGACGTCCTGGCGGCCGATCTTCTTGATCAACATCCCGCTCGGCCTGCTCGTCTGGGTCCTGGCCCGCGAGGTGGTCCCCGCCACGCGCTCCGAGCGTCCGGTCGGTATCGACCTTCCCGGCACCGTCCTGTTCGCGGGCACGCTGACCGCACTGCTCGTGCCGCTGACCGAAGGAGGAAACACCGGCTGGCCCGTCTGGACCTGGGCCTTGCTCGCCCTTGCCGTCGTGCTGGCCCTTGCCACGTACGCGGTCGAGCGGGGTACCGAAAGCCGCGGCGCGGTACCGCTCCTGCCCCCGTCGCTGCTGCGTCTGCCGTCGATGGCCCGCGGGCTCGCCCTGGTTCTGCCGTTCAGCGTCGGATTCGGCGCGTTCATGTTCGTCTTCGCCCTCACTGTTCAGGACGGGCTGAACTACAGCCCGCTTCGCGGCGGCCTCGCCATCCTGCCGATGGCCGTGCTGTTCCTGATCGGCTCGATCGTCAGTCCGCGCCTGATCAACCGCTTCGGTCGCGGCGCACTGGCCGGCGGCGGCATCGTGCAGGTGATCGGGCTCGCCCTGCTCATCGCCGTCATCACTAACGACTGGCCGCACGTCGGCATGCTCGACCTCGCCGGTCCGCTCGCCCTCATCGGCGCCGGACAGTCCCTGCTGTTCGCCGGGCTGTTCCGCGTCGTCCTCACCGACGTACCCGCTCACCACGCGGGCATCGGCAGCGGTGTCCTGATCACCCTCCAGCAGTCAGGACTGGCCCTCGGCGTCGCCACCCTCGGCACTCTGTACGTCGCCCTCGAACCGCGCGGCATCAACCACGCCTTCGTCGCGGCCGTCGGCATCCAACTGGCGATCGTCGCCCTGCTGGTCATCGGCACCCGCGGCCTGCCCTCGTTCACCACCAGCACGACCGGCGACGTCCGATGAGCCTGCTCGACCTGTCCCGGTGGCAGTTCGCATCACCGTGTTGTTCCACATGACGTTCCCGGCGATCACCGTCGGACTGTTCATCCTCCTGTGCGTACTGATCGGCCTGCACTGGAAGACAGGCAAGCCGGTCTATCTCCCGATGTTCCGCTTCTGGCGGCGTACGGCGACGGCCGGGTCAAGCAGGCCACGATGTTTGCTGCCACGGGCTTCGCGATCCGTGACGGGCGCTTCGAGCCGACGAACTGGCGAGACGTCATCCTCAACCCGTCATTCACCTGGCGCTACCCGCACATGCTGGTCGCGGTACTGATCTCTGCCGGCTCCACTCCCCGTGGTCCACGATTTCGCTGGGCTGTGCCCTGACGACCGGTCAAGGTCGGCTGTCGGCTTGTCGCAGGCGGACGAGGCCGGCCGCGACCTTGGTCAGGAGGGGAAGGCTGGCCTCCACCGTCGGGTCATCTTCGGCCGCCGCTGCCACGGCCGAGCCCCACTCCTGCCGGACCAGGGCGTAGTTGCTGATCGCCCGCGGCGTCGGATGGATGCGAACGGATCGGCGATCGTCGACGTCGGCTACCCGATCGATGAGCCCCTTCTCCTCGAGCCCACGCAGCAGTGCACTGAGGTTGCTGCGCTGCAGACCCGTCGCGAAGGCCACCTCACTCGGCAGAGCGCCCGGATGCCGGAACAGGTAGCGCATCACACTGCCCTCAGGCGCCGACAACGACAGCGCCTCGGGGCTCACATAACCTCGGAACTGGATCTCCCGAGCGATATCGAGCACCAGATCGGCGAACTCCGCCCACTGCTCCTCGGTGGCCTGCTCGCTGGACACGCGACGCTTTGGTTGTCTCGACATAGTTATCTCAGCATAACTAGCGCTCCTGGGGTCGCGACATCTGGACCCGAACTGGCGGTGAGTGCACACTCACAGAAGGGGTAGGTGCCTTGGGGGGCGCGGTGGGGAACGAGTCGTTTCTGTCGCTCGGTGAGCAGCGCTGGGCGCTGCCCGCCGATCAAGTCAGCGCGACCATCGGACGGGATCCGACGGCCGACATCCGGCTGAGCTCGGACGAACTCGTCTCCCGCCTGCACGCCCGGCTGACCCGCTCGGGCGGCGCGTGGTCGATCGCCGACTACGGCTCGCGCAACGGCACCCTCGTCAACGGCCGTCCGCTGACGACGAGCGTGCCGCTGCACGACAGCGACCGGATCCAGATCGGCGACGCGGTGCTGACCTTCCACGGACCGGCCACCTCGAACGCTGATGCGGCACCGGCTCGCGGGCCGTCAGCGGGCCGGGTCCGGCTGGTGAAGGTCATGGTCATCGCCGGCGTTGTCGAGGCCCTCGGCCTGGCCGCGAACTCGATCGCGGCCTTCGTCGCCGACCACGCCGGCGGCGTCGTCCGCTGGCTGGTCCCACCTGGCCTCGCACTGCTCACCGCGATGGTGATCGCGGTGATCCAAGCAGTCTCCAAAGAACCCGCGTCCGCACCGGCATCCAACACCCGTACTACGACCGCGGTCGCCCGCCGCCGTGGCACCCCGGCCGCCGCCGCGATCCTCGTAGTACTGCTAGTGGTCGGCCTCGGAGGCTTCGCCGTCGCCGCGGGCGTCCAGTACGCCGCCGGCTACGTCACCGGCAAGGAATCCGGCGAAGACCGCCTCGTCCGCCCCATCACCAAGTCCGGCAGCGGCCTGATCGCCACGGTGGAACACGTCTTCCACACCGCGCACTTCACCCGCGTGGAACTCACCGTGAAGAACACCACCGAAACCTCGCTAAGCCTGCCCCTGTTCGGCTTCTGCACCTTCACCGGCTCCGACGGCACCACCCTGGAGGCCGACACCTTCCGCAGCCAATGGTCCGACACCATCCCACCCGGCACCCTCCAACGAGGCACCATCACCTTCAACGGCCACCTCCCCGCCCACCTGACTACCGCCTCCCTGAACTTCAGCCAAGTCTTCGGCCCCTCCGGCAAGCCCCTCACCATCCCCGGCATAAAACTCAACCCCGGCTAGGCATGGCATAGCCTGGAGTGATGCAGTACGCCGACTGGGGGGAGCGCGCCGCTCGCTGGTCCGGAATTCGCAGCGAGACAGTCGATGTGCACGGCACGAAGGTGCACTACCTGGTCACTGGTTGGACGCGGACGTCGGAAGTGCCGGTTCACCTGCTCGTTCCCAACCCGGCGAACAGCGCCTCGAACTGGCTCGACGTACTCGCGGAACTGCGACCACACGCGCACGCGATCGCGGTAGACCTGCCCGGCACGATCGCCGGCCACACCGCGCTGCCGAACCGGCGCGCGGCGGGCATCGAAACCAGCGCGCGGTTCCTGCGCGATTTCGCTGCCGCGCTCGAGTTGGATCGGGTCACGGTTCACGGCTGGTCGGCGGGCGGGATGATCGCGTTGCTGTTCGCCGACCAGGCACCCGAACGGGTTGACGGGCTCGTGTTGGCGGCGCCGGCTCTTCCTCCTCCGCTGAGCGCCGGCGAGGCGCGCAGGTGGCGAACCCTCGGCAGGGTCGGGTTGGCCATCGCCGCACCGGTCGCCCTTGCGCTGCTCCGCGTGTCCGGGCGGCGCATTCTCGCTGCGCAACTGCGGGTACTGGACGATCCCGCGTCGATTGCGGGCAGCAAATGGAACACGGGCGGTGACCTGACGAGAATGTCGCCGGAAATCGCCGGTCTCCTGCGGGACGAGATGTCGGCGGTCGAGCCGACGCGCTTGGGAAGCGCGGTGACGGTGTACGCCTCGCTGATGTCGCTGATGTTCGTCCGGCGGCGACCCCTGCTCGACGCGATGCGCCGCGTCGCGTCGCCGACTCTCCTTGTCTGGGGCGATGAGGATCGCATCGTTCCCCGCGCGTCGATCGATGACTGGACAGCGCAGCGGCCCGACTGGAACTTGGTGCCCCTCCACGGCGTGGGTCACGCGCCGCCACTCGAAGTCCCCGCCGATTACGCGCGCACAGTCATCGACTGGTGTGGCCCACGGGCTCACGACCGGTAGAGCCATGCGGCGCCTTTGCTCAGCAGCGCCGCGCGGAATGTTGCGGACAGCCACCGGCGTCTCGACGGGCTTCGGACGTGACGAAGCCCCGGCAGTTGCCTGCCGGGGCCTTGTCCAACTTTTCAGGGGTGGAGGTGGCGGGAATCGAACCCGCGTCCTTCAGCGTCGACCCAAGACTTCTCCGGGCGCAGTCTGTTAGTCGCTTTTCTCAGCTCCAGCACTCCCACAGACAAGGTTGCTGACGAGCTCAGTCACTGTAAATGTCCCGCGTCAACCCCGTGACCGGGTTGACGAAGCTAGCTTCCTAGCTGAGGCCAGGAACCGGGTCGGAAGCAACCCCGGGCTGACCGCTTCTTTTAGCTCAGGCCGTCAGGCGGCGAGAGCGAAGCTACTGCGCGATTCAACGTTGGCAGTTATTGGTTTCCAGAGATCGTTTACGAGATAACCCTGGATCCTCGGCCCGCTTCCCTTGGAACGTACGTCCAAAGTCGAAACCGTTCACCCCCTGTTGAGTTGTCAAGCACCCGCGGCCCGGTAGCGCTCTGACTGACCGCGGAACACCCACACTATCAAGTCCAACAAGCCTGCCGCACTCCAGATTCCCGCTACTTGATCATCCGGAGGGTGAACGGATAACGGAAGTCGGAGCCGAGGAGGGCGGCCAGGCCGCCGATGCCGGTCAGGACGAACCAGACCAGGCCGACCAGCGGGAACAGGAACGCGGTGAAGCCCTCGGTGACCCCGCTGACGACGCCGAGCAGGGCGAAGGCGGCGAGCGCGCTGAGCTGGAAGTTCAGGGCCTCCACCGCGTGCTTGCGGACGGCCGGGTTCTGCTTGCCGGCGGTGGCGACCATCAGGGCGGGGCCGACGAAGAACGTGGGATACCCGAGCCAGTGGGACACCATCCCGAGGCCGCGGCCCTGACTGGCGTACCGCTGGACCGGGGCCGGCCGGGTGAAGGCGGCCGGCGCGTACGTCGGTACCGGTCGCGCGACCAAGCCGTCGAACGTGCCGTTCAGCTCGGCCCGGGTGCGGGACTTGAGGGCCAACTCCAGGCGGGTGTCGAACTCGACCCGCTCCAAACGGCCGTCGGCGTACATCTCTTGGAGGATCTCGACAGCGCGGTCCCGTTGGGCCGGCGTCACCAGCAGGTCTGAAGTGGACATGCCTTCAGCCTGCCTCGCGAACCACCGCGACCCCATCGGGTGAGCCCCGGACTGGCCCCTGACCAAACCCCCGCCGGGCCTCAGCCACAGCGGCCCAGGGCAGTACTACTACCGGCGACGGTCGCTCAGTGCTCTTTGAGCCTCGCGGTCCGCCTGGCGCTCGGCCAGGGCGTGCCGCTTGTCGTAGTCCTTCTTGCCGCGCCCGGTGGCGAGCTCGACCTTCGCGTAGCCGTCCTTGAAGTACAGCGACAGCGGGATCAGCGAGACGCCCTGCTGCTCGACCGCCTTGATCAGCTTCTGCATCTCGTCCTTGTGCAGCAGCAGCTTGCGGATCCGCCGGGGCTCGTGGTTGGTCCAGGTGCCGTGCGTGTACTCCGGGATGTGCATGTTCTGCAGCCACAGCTCGTTGCCCCGCACGGACGCGAACGCGTCGACGAGGGAGGCTCGACCCAGCCGCAGGGACTTCACCTCGGTCCCGGTCAGCACGAGTCCGGCCTCCACCACGTCGTCGATGTGGTAGTCGTGTCGCGCCTTACGGTTCTGCGCGATCGGTTTGTGGCCGGTCTGTTTCACCATCCGACCAGTATCTCAGACCACTCACAGCCACTTCATCGGATTAACCACCTGGCCGTCCTGGTAGACCATGAAGTGCAGGTGGCAGCCGGTCGAGTAGCCGGTGGTGCCGACGTAGCCGATCACCTGGCCCTTCGAGACCCGCTGACCGACGCGCACCTTGTACTTCGACAGGTGGTTGTAGACCGTCGTGATCGACGAACCCTTGATCACGCCGTTCGACAGGAACAGCCGGTTGCCGTAGCCACCGTTGTAGTAACGGTCCGAAACCACCCCGCTCGCGGCCGCGCGGATCGGCGTACCGCAGCCGCCGCCGAAGTCGGTGCCGTCGTGCAGCTTCCAGTAGTGCAGCACCGGGTGGAACCGCATCCCGTACGGCGAGGTGATGTAGGTGTTGATCGGGTAGCTCAGCCCCGAGGAGGTGCCCGGGTCGTCCGGGACGTCCCGCGGCGGCCGGTTCTCCTTCTTCGCCTTCGCCCGCTCGGCCGCCTCCCGGGCCGCCTTGCGCTTCGCGGCCGCCAGCTTCTCGGCCCGCGCCCGGGCGATCAGGATCTGCTGCACCCGGTTACGCTCCGCCACCAGCGCGTTGTACTGCGCCAGTTCGGTGTTCTTGTCCTTCTCAGCGGCCTTGTACGCCGTCAGCTGGGCCTGGGCGAGCTTGGCGGCCTCTGCCTTGTCCTGGGCGACCTGCTTCGTCAACGCCGTGACCTGCTGGACAGTACGAGCGGCCTCCGCCCGCTGGGCGGCGACGATCTTCTCCGCTGCCGTCAGCTTGGCCCGCTTGCTGGCCAGTTGCGCCTGCGCGTTGTTCAGCTTGGCGATCGTGTTGCCCTGGATGCCGAACACGTTCTTCTGCACCTGGACTCCGGTGGCCACGTCGGCGGGCGATGCGCCCTTGAGCACGATCGACAGCCCGACCAGGCTGTTCTGCTGCTGGTACGCCGACTGCGCGGCGCGCCCGGCGACCTGCTTCTGCAGCACGATCACCTGCTCGCCCGCGGCGACCTCGTTCAGCGCGTTCTGCAACGCCGACTCGGCCTGCCTCAGCTTGCTCGCGGCAACCACGTCGGCCGCCTTCGCGGCGGCCAGCTTGCCCTGGGCAACGGCGTACCGGGCCTGGACGACCTTGTACCGCGTCTCCGCCTGGTTGTAGGCGGCAACGGACTTGGCCAGCTGGTCGTACGACTCGTGCAGGTCGGCCTTCGACTCGTTGATCTGCGAGTCGAGCTGCTTCTTCTTCGCGGCTGGATCCGGTGGGTCCGCCTGGGCAGACGGGACCACCGCCAGGGCTCCGGCGGACAGGGACAGGACAACGCAGCAAGCGGCGACAACCGACTGCCGGCCGGGCGGTCCGCCCAGGCGTCGCCTGAGTGACCGTCCGCTCGCGGTGGCGGTGGCGCCGATGCTGTCGTCTCGCTTGATGCGCGCCCGCCTGAGCGGGTTCGCACCGGGGAAGTGCGGGACCACAGTCGACCCCTTGCTATGGGTTGAGTTGTCGTGCTCTCTGCACGATAGGTCACCCGGGTCAGACTTTGAGGTATTTCCGCGTTGTCAGGAATGTCGGGATGATCGCCAGCACCAGGCCGACCACGACCATGATCAGGGTGGCCTGGAAGGTCTCGGTCGCTCCGACCCACTGCCAGACCCGGAACGTCTCCTCGGCCTGCTTCTTGACCAGGAAGTACACCCCGAGCCATAGCGTGCCGCAGGCAAGGACCGCCCCGATCAGCGCGGCCAGGATCGCTTCCAGCAGGAACGGCAGCTGGATGTAGAAGTTCGAGGCGCCCACCAGGCGCATGATGCCTATCTCCCGCCTCCGGGCGTAGGCGGCCAGCCGGATCGTGTTGGAGATCTGCATCAGCGCGGCGACCAGCAACAGACCCGCGGCCAGCAGCGCTCCCCATCTCAGCTTGTTCAGCGCGTTGAAGAGTGGATCCAGATACTGTCTGAGGTCCTGCACGGTGTCGACGCCGGGCAGACCCGACACGGCACTGACCAGGTTCTGGTAGCGCTGTGGATCCTTCAGCTTGACCCGGTAGGACTCCTGCATCTGGTCCTCGGTCACGGTGCTGACGATCGGCGAGTCCTTGTAGAGCTTCTTGAACTGCTCGAACGCTTCCTTCTTCGACTCCCCGAAGACCCCCTCGGGCGCGGTGTCGGGGTTCGACTCGATCACCTGCTTGATCCGGTTCTTCTGCTCCGCGGTCACCTCGGCGCCCGAGCAGCCGCGGCCGCCGGAGTCCTTGGTGCAGAGGAAGATCGAGATCTGGATCTTGTCGTACCAGTTCCCCTTCATCAGGTCGACCTGCTCGCGGGCGAGCAGCGCGCTGCCGAACAGCGACAGCGAGACCCAGATGGTGACGACGACAGCGATCGTCATCGAGAGGTTCCGCTTCAGGCCGATGCCCAGGTCGGAGAGGATGTAGTTCAAGCGCATCAGTCAGTCAGTCCCTGTGTCAGACAGCAGTCTCAGTGCTGGTAGCCGTAGACGCCACGCGACTCGTCGCGGACGACGTGGCCGTTCTCCAGCTCGATCACGCGCTTGCGCATCTGGTCGACGATCGACACGTCGTGGGTGGCCATCACCACGGTCGTCCCGGTCCGGTTGATCCGGTCCAGCAGTTTCATGATGCCGACCGAGGTGCCGGGGTCCAGGTTTCCGGTCGGCTCGTCCGCGATCAGGATCATCGGCCGGTTCACGAACGCCCGGGCGATCGCGACCCGCTGCTGCTCACCACCGGACAGCTCGTCCGGCAGCCGGTCCTCCTTGCCGTCCAGACCGACCAGCTCGAGCACCTCGGGCACCGTCTTGCGGATGTGCGAGCGCGGCTTGCCGATCACCTGCAGGGCGAACGCGACGTTCTCCGCGACGGTCTTGTTCGGCAGCAGCCGGAAGTCCTGGAACACGGTGCCGATCTGCCGGCGCATCTGCGGGATCCGCCAGCTGGCGAGCCTGTTCAGGTCCTTGCCGGCCACCATGATGTGACCCTTGGAGGTCCGGTGCTCGCGCAGCACGAGACGAAGGAACGTCGACTTGCCGGACCCGGAGGTGCCGACCAGGAAGACGAACTCGCTTCTCTCGATCTCGACGTTGACGTTCAGCAGGGCAGCCTTGGACTGGCCCTCGTACGTCTTGGACACATTCTCGAAGCGGATCACGTGAGATTCCGGCCGTGGTCGGGAACAGGGAGCAGCGCACAGGTAACCACCAGGGCACCGTACGCCACCGGAGCGGCCGTCGATCAGTGTAGGTGCTCCGCGCCCGCGCGCCGAGCAGGCATCCCGACGCCGCCGTCACCGTCCTATAGCCGTACTAGGTGGCGGCCGTAGTACGAAGGTCAGGCAGGAGCCGGGGCGCCGTTGCCGTTCTCTGGGCGGGCGGTGGCGATGCGCGCCACGCCGGGCTCGGGTTTGCGGCCGGCCCTGCGGGCGGCTTCGACGTGCAACCTGGCCAACTCGACCGCCTGGCGGGAGACCTTGACGGTCTTCTTCTCACCCATCGGCACTGTCTCCCTCGACCACATCGGCGCCTTCTTCCGCAATATCAGCGTACGCGGCCTGACCGACCCGGTCGATCGCCACGGCGGCCGTCAGCGCGGCGACGAGATCGTAGTCCTCCGGCTGTAACAGTTCCGATCTCATCAGTGAGCGCAGCGTCACCACACCGGCGTCCGTACCGGCCTCGTCGCCGTCCAGGATCTGCTCGACCGACCACCGGACCATCCGCATCGTCTCCTCCCGATGCCGCCAGACATCCAGCTCCCGGTCGGACTTGCGGGTCAGGTAGGCGCCCAGGGCGACCCCGCCGAGGGCGAGGAACGGGCTCAGCACGGTGACGATGACGCCGACCACCGAGATCCAGGTCGGGATCACGAACACACCTCAGAACTCACTCGGGTCCTCCCAAATCCGTGGTGATGGCCGGTCGATGATGCTACGAAGGACAGCAGATCACCAGCCACCGACAAAGGAACCAGTGATGGACGAGCCGGACAGCTACGACGTGTTCGTGCAGGGAACCGTGTTCCTCGACATCGTGCTGACCGGCCTGGAGTCCGCCCCGACCACCGGCACCGAGATCTTCGCCGAGGGAATGGGGTCCTGCCCGGGCGGCGTCGCGAACTTCGCCATCGCCGCCAGCCGGCTCGGCCTGCGCAGCGGCCTGGCCGCCGTCTTCGGCGACGACGTGTACGCCGACTTCTGCTGGCGCACCCTCGCCGACCAGGAGAAGGTCGACCTGTCGCACTCCCGGCGGATCGGCCACTGGCACTCCCCCGTCACCGTCTCCATGTCGATCGACCGCGACCGCGCCATGGTCACCCACGCCCACGAGGCGCCCGGCGATCCGAGCAAACTGGTCGGCCCGGGACTGAAGACCCGCTCCGCGATCGTGCCTGTTTCCGAGGAACTGCCGAACTGGACCGCCGAGGCACGGGCGTCCGGAGCCCTGTTGTTCGGAGACATCGGCTGGGACCCGACGGAGCACTGGTCCCCCGCGGTTCTCGACGTACTCGAGGGCTTCCACGCCTTCACCCCGAACGCGGCCGAGGCGATGGCATACACCCGCACGGACACCCCCAAAGCCGCCCTGCACAAACTGGCCGAACGGGTTCCCCTGGCCGTCGTGACGAACGGCTCCGACGGAGTACTGGCGATCGATTCCGAGACGGGCGAGGAGGAGTACATCCCCGCGCTGCCGGTTCGGTCGTACGACCCGACCGGCGCCGGCGACGTCTTCCTGGCGTCGCTGGTGCTCGGCACCCTGCGCGGCTGGCCGCTGGCGCAGCGGCTCGCCTTCGGCAACCTCTGCGCGGGCCTGTCCGTCCAGCATTTCGGCGGTTCGCTGGCGGCGCCCGGCTGGGGCGACATCATCGACTGGGTCCGCGACCACAGCCGGCACCGCCCCGGCGACGTCGACCCCGAGGTACTGCGCCACTACACCTTCATCGGCGACATCCTCCCCGAGGGCCCGGTCCCGATCGTCCGCCGGGCAGGTGCCACCATCGCCCGGCTCTCCGACGCCTGAATACCACATGTATTTATCTTGAAACGCACCATTGAATTTCACCTGAATGGAAGAAATCGCTATTCAGGTCTTTTCACCGGCATTCCTTCCCGGCTAATGTCACCGGCCACGCCTTGATCACGGGAGGAATTCAGATGAGCACACCGAGTAAGTACCGTCGCGCCGCCGTGGCCGCACTCACCCTGCCGCTGCTGACCGGCGGTTTGATCGTCGCCACCACCCAGGCCGCCCACGCGGCCTGCAGCCACCCCGCCTGGCAGAACTACAGTCCGGGCGCCGGCCGGGTCACCTCGACGTCGCCGATCCGGACCGGGCCGTCCTCGGACTGCGGCGTGGTGACGAATGTCGGCACCGCCAAGGATTTGTTCTACCACTGCTGGGTCGAGAACGAGGCCGGCAACAAATGGACCCACGTCCGGATCGCCAACACGAACACCATGGGTTGGATGTACAACGGCAATCTGAACGACGGCGGCAGCGTCCACCCGGACAACCACTGCCGGGCCTGACAGAACCGACGAAGGCGCCTCACCCCGGCCGGGGTGGGGCGCCTTCGCGCGTTCCGGTGGCTTGACATCGCTCCTGCAGGCGCTATATTCAACTCATCGGTTTAGAACCAACTAGTTGAACAGGACCCGATGAGATGCCCACCGACCAGCTCAGCCGCACTTTCGCGGCTCTCGCCGACCCGACGCGGCGCGCCATCCTCGCGCGGCTGTCGGAGGGCGAGGCGACGGTCGGGCAACTCGCGGAACCGTTCGCGATGAGCTTCGCCGCGGTCTCCAAGCATCTGCGGGTGCTCGAGACCGCGGGCCTGGTCAGCCGGGGCCGCGACGCGCAGTACCGGCCGGCCCGGCTGGACGCGCGACCCCTCGCGGCCGCGTCCGAGTGGATCGGCGACTACGCCAGGTTCTGGGCCGGCAGCTTCGACTCGCTCGGCAGCTATCTCGACAAACTTCAGCAGCACGACACCACCACCGCCAAGGAGAACGACGATGCCTGACGTCCTGACCGTTACCCGCACCTTCGACGCACCCCGCGAACTCGTCTACGAGGCGTGGACCAAGCCGGAGCACTTCTCCGTCTGGTTCGGCACGGACGCGGTCGAGGTCCCGCTGGACACGCTGTCCCTGGACGTCCGCGTCGGCGGCGCCTGGAAGGCCACCATGAAGCTGCCCGACGGCAACCAGATCGACTGGGTCGGCGAGTACACCGAGGTCGACCCGCCCGAGCGGCTGTCCTTCACGATGACCGACGAGCCGGGCACCCCGGCGGGCGACCCGATCGTGGTCACCTTCGCCGAGGTCGACGGCGGCACCGAGATGACCCTGACGCAGCCCGCCGGCGACTTCGACCAGGAGCAGATCGACGCCACGATCATGGGCTACAACGGCTTCTTCGACTCGATGGAGAAGCTGCTCGCAGCGCGCAACTGACCACCGTCAGTACTACGAGCAGCACCTCGCGCCACCGTCAGCGGAGCGGGGTGCGGTGATCTGGCTCGGCGATGGCGAGCGCTCTCCAGGCACGGGGATCGAAGGTGGCGCACAGCCTACGGTTGTCGGTCGGGGTGAGCCCCGCGGCGGTTACGTTGGTGGCGAGTTCCGGAAAGAGGCACCCATGACTTTGATCGACCAACTCCGCTCCCGTGTGGCCGGCCCCGTGCTCGGCCCGTCCGACGCCGACTTCGCCGCCGAAGTCGCCGCCTGGAACACCTCGACCCTGCACACGCCAGAGGTCGCGGTCGGACTCACCTCCGAGGCTGATGCCGTCGCGGTGGTCCAGGCAGCCGCAGAGACCGGTACGCCGGTCCGCGTGCTCGCCACCGGCCACGGGTCCGCCGTACCCGTCACCGACGGCATCCTCGCCACCACCTCACGGCTCGGCGGGGTCACCATCGACGCCGAGAACCGGATCGCCCACATCGCGGCGGGTTGTCGCTGGGCCGAGGTGATCGCGGCCGCGGCCGAGCACGGGCTCGCGCCGATCACCGGCGCCTCCGACAACGTCGGGTGTATCGGCTACACGCTCGGCGGCGGATTGGGGCCGCTGGCAAGGACGTACGGCTTCTCGTCCGACTGGGCTCGCGGTTTCCGGCTCGTCACCGCCTCCGGCGAGGTGGTCGTCGCGAACGCCGACGAGAACCCGGACCTGTTCTGGGCACTCCGCGGCGGCAAGGGCGGATTCGGCATCGTCACGTCGATGGACTTCGAACTGGTCGAGCTCAGCACCCTGTACGGCGGGTCGGTGTTCTTCGACGCCGCCGAGATCGGGCCCGCGATGTCCACCTGGGTGGAGTGGACCAAGACGCTTCCGGAGACGGCGACCACCTCGGTCATCATCCTCCGGATGCCGCCGCTGGAGTTCATCCCCGAACTGTTGCGGGGCAAGACCGTACTCAGCGTGCGGTTCGCCTTCATCGGCGACGCGGCCGCCGGGGAACGCCTGTTCCAGCCGATCCGGAAGGTCGGCGCCACCCTGATCGACGCGGTCGCCGAGATGCCGGCTTCGGCGATCGCGACGATCCACAACGACCCCAAGGATCCGGGACCCGGCTGGGATCGCGGTCAACTGCTGAACAACCTCGACGCCGGCTTCGTCGCAGCCTTCCTCGAGACGGCCGACCCGGACCAGCAGGTGCCGTTCGTCGCCATCGAGATCCGGCACCTCGGCGGAGCCACCCGGCGCGACGTACCGGAGGGCAGTGCGGTCGGCGGCCGCGGCGGGGCGTACACGCTGTTCATGGCCGGTGTGCCCGATCCCAGGCAGCCCGAGCAGAACTTCCCCGCGGCTTCCGAGGCCTTGCTCGCACCTCTTGCTCCGTGGATCTCGGCCGAGCACACCATCAACTATGCGGGTGGCCTGCTGGTCCCCGGCTCGTACGAGGCGTCCTGGCCGGCCGAGACGTTCACGCGCCTCGCGGAGATCCGGGCGACGTACGACCCGAACCGGCTGTTCCCGTACGGCCCGGCTAGCTACAGCTAGGGCGCCCAGGGAAAGCCTGCCGGCAGCAGGTCGGACGCGACGACGCTGCCGAGGCCCTGCGCGGTCGGGAGGATCACCCGCAACTGCGGGTGGTAGTCGAGGAAGACCTGCCGATCGCGCCCGCACGGCGCCTGGACGCCGCGACCTTCATTGCCGACTGCAACGATCGTCGTGAGCTCGCGCGCGCCCTCGGCCCTGGCCCGGCCGAGGGCGACCAGCTCGGCACACGGTCCGCCAGTGAAGTGGTACAGGTTGATGCCGGCGAACATCCGCCCGTCGGCCGCTCGTACTGCCGCACCCATCGTGTAGATGCCGTCGGGGCCGTCGGTGTTCTCGTCGACGGTCCGGCGGGCAAGCTCGATCAGCTCGTGGTCCTCCGCCGTCAGCGGCCGCACAGTGATGCTCATCCCGGCACGCTCCCACATCCTTCGCAGCGGTGCCAACGCGTTTCAGAAGGCCGGGATGATGTGCTTGCCGTAGGCCTCGAGGGTCTCTTCCTTGGCGTCGTGCTGCAAGTAGAGGGCGAACTGGTCGACGCCGATCGCCTTCAACTCCTCCAGCTTTGCCAGGTGGTCCTCGACCGGGCCGAGGATGCAGAAGCGGTCGACCACGTCGTCCGGGACGAAGTCGGTGTGGATGTTCCCAGCGCGGCCGTGCTCCGCGTAGTCGTAGCCCTTGCGCCCGGCGATGTAGTCGGTCAGCGCCTTCGGCACGCCACCCGATTCGCCGTACCGGGCGACGATGTCGGCGACGTGGTTGCCGACCATCCCGCCGAACCAGCGGGTCTGGTCGCGCTGGTGCTGCAGATCGTCCCCGACGTACGCGGGGGCCGCCACGCAGAAGGTGATCTTCTCGGGGTCACGACCCGCCTGCTCGGCGGACCGGCGTACGGCGGAGATCATCCAGGCGGCGATGTCGGGGTCGGCGAGCTGGAGGATGTACCCGTCGCCCACCTCGCCGGTGGCCGCGAGCGCCTTCGGCCCGTACGCCGCGACCCAGACCTCGAGCTTGCCGTCCTCGACCCAACTGAACCTGAGCTGCCGGCCGCGGTACTCGACTGTGCGGCCCGCCGCTAGTTCACGGACCACCTCGACGCACTGCTTCAGATCGTCGATCGTGCCCGGCTTGCTGCCGAGCGTGCGCAGCGCGGAGTCGCCGCGGCCGATCCCGCAGACCGTCCGGTTGCCGAACATCTCGTTCAGGGTGGCGAACTGGGACGCGATCACGGTCCAGTCGCGGGTGCCCGGGTTCGTCACCATCGGGCCGACGATCACCCGCTCGGTGGCGGCCAGGATCTGGCTGTAGATGACGAACGGCTCCTGCCAGAGCAGGTGCGAGTCGAACGTCCAGACGTAGCCGAAGCCGGCCTCCTCGGCCTTGCGCGCGAGGTCCACCACCGCGGACGCGGGCGGATCACACTGGAACACCACTCCGAAGTCCACGGCTTCTCCCCTCAGACCAGGTACGACGACAGTCCGCGCTTCAGGTACCTGCCGCGGCCCTTGCGGCCATGGTAGTTGCCGTCGGCCACGATCACCTCGCCGCGCGAGATCACCGTACCCACCCGGCCCTTGATCTCGGTCCCCTCGTAGGCCGAGTAGTCCATGTTCATGTGGTGCGTCTCGACGCCGATCCGGGTGGTCCCGTTCGGGTCGTAGACGACGAGGTCCGCGTCGGAGCCGGGGGCGATGACGCCCTTCCGCGGATAGAGCCCGAACATCCTGGCCGGCGTGGTCGCGATCGTCTCGACCCAGCGCTCCAGCGAGAGCTGCCCATCCACCACGCCTTGGTAGACCAGGTCGACCCGGTGCTCGACGCCGCCGATGCCGTTGGGGATCTTGGAGAAGTCGCCGACGCCGAGGTCCTTCTGGTCCTTGAAGCAGAACGGGCAGTGGTCCGTCGACACGACCGCGAGATCGTTGCTCCGCAGCCCTTTCCACAGGTCCTTGGCGTGCGACTCGTGCTTGCTCCGCAGCGGCGTCGAGCAGACCCACTTGGCCCCCTCGAAACCGGGCGCGCCGAGCTGGTCCTCCAAGGTCAGATAGAGGTACTGCGGGCAGGTCTCGGCGAACACGTTCCTGCCCCGGTCACGTGCCGCGGCAACGGCTTCGAGTGCTCCGCTCGCCGACAGGTGCACGATGTAGAGCGGGGTGTCCTGCGCCACCTCGGCGAGAGCGATCGCCCGGCTGGTCGCCTCGGTCTCCAGCGCCGCCGGCCGGGTGATCCCGTGGTAGATCGGATCCGTCTCACCCCGCGCCAGCGCCTGCTGCACGAGCACGTCGATCGCGATGCCGTTCTCCGCGTGCATCATGATCATCGCGCCGTTCTCCCGCGCGGTCTGCATCGCCCGCAGGATCTGGCCGTCGTCGGAGTAGAAGACGCCCGGATAGGCCATGAACAGCTTGAAGCTGGTGATGCCCTCGTCGGCGACGAGTTGATCCATCGCCTTCAGCGCGTCGTCGTCGACGCCACCCAGGATCATGTGGAACGCGTAGTCGATGTGGCAGTTGCCGTCGGCCTTGGCATGCCAGGCGGCCAGCCCGTCCTGGACGACCTCCCCGGTCTTCTGGACGGCGAAGTCGATGATGGTGGTGGTGCCACCCCAGGCGGCGGCCGCCGTACCGGTGTCGAAGGTGTCGCTGGCCGCAGTACCGCCGAAGGGCAGTTCCATGTGCGTGTGCGCGTCGATCCCACCCGGGATCACGTATTTACCGGTGGCATCGACCACGTCGGCCGCCTGGATCGACGCGCTGTACGCCGGATCGAGCAGCGCGACGATCTTCTCGCCCTCGACCAGGACGTCGGCCGGCTGCGCACCGGTCGGCCCGATGACGGTTCCACCCTTGACCAGCAACGACATCCTCGGCGCTCCTCGTGGTTTACGGCTTGGTCAGGTCCTCGTACGCGTCCGGCCGGCGATCCCGGTAGAACTGCCACCGGTCCCGCACCTGGTCGAGCAACCCGAGATCCAGGTCCCGCACGATCAGCTCGGGGTCGTAGTCATGCCCGACGTCGCCGACGAACTTCCCCTCCGGGTCGACGAAGTACGACGTACCGTAGAAGTCGTTCTCGCCGTAGTCGGACTCGATCCCGACCCGGTTGATCGCCCCGATGAAGTACTCGTTGGCCACCGCCGAGGCCGGCTGCTCCAGCTTCCACAGGTACGACGACAACCCGCGGTGGGTGGCCGACGGGTTGAACACGATCTTCGCGCCGTTGAGCCCGAGCGCCCGCCACCCTTCCGGGAAGTGCCGGTCGTAGCAGATGTAGACGCCGATCCGTCCCACGGCGGTGTCGAACACCGGATACCCGAGGTTCCCCGGCCGGAAGTAGAACTTCTCCCAGAAGCCCTTGACCTGCGGGATGTGGTTCTTCCGGTACTTCCCCAGATACTTGCCATCAGCATCGATCACCGCGGCCGTGTTGTAGAGCACCCCCGGCTGCTCCTGCTCGTACACCGGCAGCACCATCACCATGCCCAGCTCCTTGGCCAGCGCCTGGAACCTCTCCACGGTCGGCCCGGGAACACTCTCGGCGTACTCGTAGAACTTGGGATCCTGCAACTGGCAGAAGTACGGCCCGTAGAACAGCTCCTGGAAGCAGATGACCTTCGCCCCCTGCGCCGCCGCCTGCCGCGCGTACTCCTCGTGCGCCTTGATCATCGACTCCTGGTCCCCAGTCCAGTTCGTCTGCACCAACGCCGCCCTGACAACCTCCGCCATAGCAACCTCCCTAGCCGAGCCCCCATGCTCGCTCCGCTCCCACCTCCCCGTCAACGATTCCCCGGAAACCGATCCGGCGGCATACCAGTCGTCCCACTGGTATGCCGCCGTCCGTCGCGGACCGGAAGATCGACGACTACCCCGGACGGCAGTGACATCAGCATTCCCGCCACGATCGTGGCGGACCGCCAGGGAAGTTGCCAGCGGCATCAATCTTGGCTTCACCGGGCCGGCCCGAGGGGTCGACGAAGACCCGTACGACGTGGACGTCGACGGTCGCCATCTCTGCGGCTAGTGGCTCAGAGAACGAGGAGTGCGGCGATGATGGCGATCAGGAGGACGCCGCCGCCGACGACTGCGAGCATTCGGCCGTTCACCTTCGGCTCTACCGTCGGCTCGGCCTGGGCCTCGTTGACGAAGGCGCGGAACATCTGGGTGCTCGCTCCCGGGTCCTGCTCGTTGTTCGTGACGTTTTGGTCAGCCATGGCGGAGACCCTACCGGTGCCGCGGACCGCCGCCACTCACCACGGGCCCATCTTGACGGTCATCTCACGCTCCACCCGGATCAGGTGTACCATTTGGTACATGCGCTTCGATCACTCCGTCACAGTCCAGGCCGCACCCGAGAAGGTGTGGGAGATCTTCAGCGACGTCGCCAACTGGCCCGAATGGACGCCGACCATCACCGCGGTCGAGCGGCTCGACGAGGGCCGCATCCATGTCGGCGCGCGGACCCGGATCCGGCAGCCCAAGCTCCCGGTCGCGGTCTGGGAGGTGACGGAACTCATCGAAGGCGAGTACTTCGAATGGGTTTCCCGCGCGCCCGGCGTCAAGACGACCGGCGGCCACCGGGTCACCAGGACCCCCGAGGGCACGGTCGCCACCTCGACGATCATCCAGGAGGGACCGCTCGGCTGGGTGCTCGGAAAGATCCTGGCCAAGCTGACCAAGGAGTACATCGCCATCGAAGGCGAGAGCCTGAAGAGGGTGAGCGAGCAGGCGGCGACCGGCGAGGAAGCACCGGGCGACACGGGTGCCGGACCGGCGTGAGCCGCGACTCGCTTCTCACTGACGCGGTCGAGCACTTCGCCAAGAACGGCATCGGCGACGCCAGCCTCCGGTCCATCGCGACGAGCATCGGGACCAGCCACCGGATGCTGATCTACCACTTCGGCTCCCGCGAGGGCCTGCTGGCCGAGGTGGTCCGTACGGTCGAGGCCCAGCAGCGCGACCTGCTCTCCGCGCTCAGCGCGAAGGATCTCCCGCTCGAGGAGCAGGCCGAGCAGTTCTGGCGCCTCGTCACGGAGGCGGCGCTGATCTACGGCCCGCTGTTCTTCGAACTGTCCGCCCACGCGATGCAGAACCTGCCACACACCGAGGCACTCAAAGCAGACCTGATCAATGTCTGGCTGCCACCGCTGACCGAGATCTGCATCCGCGCCGGCCTGCCGCCGGACGAGGCTCCCGCCTACGCGAGACTCGGCCTGGCGGCCTCCCGCGGACTGCTCTTCGACCTCCTACTGACCGGCGACCGCCAAGGCGTCGACGAGGCCTCCGCCCTCCTCAACCGACTGTTCACTCTGGCTCGGTAGGCCGATCGATCCAGCCCGCCACGACCGGCAGCCGCGACTCCCGATGGACCGCGACGAACCCGAACGGCCGATCGAGCGAGACATCCAGCCGCAACGCCCGGTTCATCGGCATCGACGCGCGCATCAGCCCGATGGCCGTCACCGCGGCCGCCTCGAAACCGGTCGCGAAGAACCGGGCGAGAACGGTCTGCTTGGCCTGACCGACCACCAGTTGCTCCGGGCTGATCGCGCTGAAGTGCCCGCTCCCGGAGGGCTGCGAGGTCACCGCCGACAACCCGAACAGCTCCCGGTTCGCCAGCAGGTCGTGCTCGACCTTCACGTTGAACGCAGGCAGCGACAGCTTCACCTCCGGCGCGGCCGAGGTCGTCTGGCCGATCGTGACCCCCGGCGCGACCTCCTGCCCCGGCTCACCCCGCTCGATCAACGCACTGCCCGACTGCCCATCCCCCGGCTTCAGCGAAGCAGCAAGCAACCCACCCAGTACTACGGCCTGCCGCGCCCCGGCTGACCCGATCCCCAGCAACACATCCACATCCGCATCACCCGCGACGGTCACCACCGTCAACCCGTCGTACACGCGAACCCTGTCCAACTCCGCGTCGGTCCGATCGAGCCAATGCCACGAGCCACCCGCCCACGGCCCGTCGTACACCTGCTTGATCTGCTCCTTGAACGGCCGCACCCAGGTGGTCCGCAAAGACAAAGCAGAAGCCAGTACTACGGCCAGGTCCGGCGTCACCTCGAGGGGCATCTCCCGGATCAGGCCATCCGTGTGCTCCGCGGCCCAGGCGTCCAGCTTCGCCTTGTCGCCGGTCAGGTCACCCGTCAGAGTCCCCGTAAGCACGGCCGGGATCACGCTGTCGAACGACTCGCTGAGTTTGAGCTGCTCGTGCACCCAAACCCCGAGTGCGGCGTGCAGGTCAGCAGCGGAGTCGACGGTGTCCATCAACTCGACAGCCTTGGCCGCACCAGCTGAGGCCGATACCCCCGCCGCTGCCGCGAGCTCGGCCCGGCCCGGTTCGTCGGCGGCGGTCGCGAGCAGCGCGAGCAACGGCCACAACCCGAGCCCCGACACGACGGTGTTACCGGGCTGCAGTTCCTTCGCCCAGCGAGAGGTGAGGGTGTTGACGGCTTCCACGACGTCGGCATCCATACCGACCACCCTGCCACGCGACCGGTCAGAGCACCTGCCGGAAGCCGTGCCGCGACCGGTCGGGTCCAAGCCTCGGCCGAAGCATCACGACTATTCGGCGGAATGACGGTGATTTCCATTTCACCGGAGCGCTGAGTGCTCGTCCGGGCGCACTGTGCTGTGTCAGGATGCCGCCCATGAGCACGCCCGCCGACTCCGCCGAGGCCACGGAGGACCGGGATTCCGCCGCCACGACGGCAGATCCCGGACCACCGGTAGGCCCGCCTCCCGCGTCCTCCGAGCAGCCCAAGGAAGAGAAGGAACCGGCCGGATCGTCGATCGCGTTCACCGCGACGCTGATCCTCCTGGTCGGCCTCGCGCTGTTCGGCCGGCCGATCTTCGCCGGTCTCTTCACCGACGACGGGGTCCGGACCTGGGCGACGATGTTCGTCGGGGTCACGGTTCAGGCGCTGCCGTTCCTGGTGCTGGGCGTACTGCTCTCGGCCGCGCTCACCGCGTTCGTGCCCGCGTCCTTCTTCGCGAAGGCGCTCCCCAAGCACCCGGCGCTCGCAGTACCGGTGGCCAGCGCGTCCGGCGTGATCCTGCCGGGGTGTGAGTGCGCGTCCGTGCCGGTCTCGGCCGCGCTGATGAACCGCGGGGTCACGCCTGCCGCGGCGATCGCCTTCCTGCTCTCCGCGCCGGCGATCAATCCCGTCGTACTGGCCTCCACGGCGGTCGCGTTCCCCGGCCAGCCGAAGGTGGTCGTCGCTCGCGCGGTGGCCTCGATCGCGATCTCGATGACCCTCGGCTGGCTGTGGCTGCTGACCGGCAAGGGCAGTTCCTGGCTGAAGATCCCGAAGAACCGGCATGCCGAGGGAACCGCCAAGCTCGAGGTGTTCCGCTCGTCGATGCTGCACGACTTCCTGCACGCGGGCGGCTTCCTGGTCGTCGGTGCCGCGGCCGCCGCCACGCTGAACGTCGTCGTACCGCGTGAGTGGCTGGACCACGTGGCGAGCAACCTGCTGCTCTCGGTCGTGGTGCTCGGCCTGCTCGCAGTACTGCTGGCCATCTGTTCCGAGGCCGACGCGTTCGTCGCGGCGAGCCTGACCCAGTTCTCGCTGACCGCCCGGCTCGCGTTCATGGTGGTCGGCCCGGTCGTCGACGTGAAGTTGATCGCGCTGCAGGCCGGTACCTTCGGGCCGAGGTTCGCGATCAGATTCGCCCCGGCCACCTTCGTGGTGGCGATCCTGTCCAGTCTTCTCGTCGGGTGGTGGCTGCTGTGAGGCGTAACGTCGCGGGTCTGGTCGTCGTGTTCGTCGGGGCCGCGGTCGTGCAACTCGCGATCTCGAACACGTATCTGCGCTATGTGAAGCCCGGGATGCGCTGGATGCTGCTCGCGGCCGGCGTGATTCTGATCGTTCTCGCGGTGGCCGATGTTCTTGCCGACACCCGCAAGAAGCCCGCCGGCGACGAAGCCCATGACCACGGCGACGACGGCCACGGCCACCACGGCCTGCCCCGCGCGGCCTGGCTGCTGCTGATCCCGGTCTTCGCCCTCCTCGTCGTCGACCCCCCGGCGCTCGGCGCGGACGCGGCCCAGCGGCAGTCCCCGGTCGCCGCGAAGCCGGTCGCCCCGAAGGGCCAGTCGTGGCTCGCGGACAGCGCCCAGAGCGACACCCCCGTACCGCTGGCCGTGCGGGACTACGCGGTCTGGGCCGTCTGGGAGAAGGAGAGCATGAAGGGCCGCAACTTCCAGTTGACCGGGTTCGTCACGCCGGGCAAGAACGGCACCTGGTACGTCTCCCGGATCGGCCTGACCTGCTGTGTGGCCGACGGGACCGCTTTCATGGTGGAGGCGCGCGGCCAGACCGCGCCACCGAAGAACCAGTGGGTGACCGTGACCGGTGAGTGGGCCGAGCCGACCAAGCGGGCCGACGGTGACGTCGCCGCGCTGACCGTAACCGGCGTGCAAAATGTCACCCCGCCTGCTAATCAGTACGAGTGACGTCTCGTACTCCGTTGTCCACCGCCGACCTGCTCGAAGGTCTGGCGGCCGGCAAGCGCTACAAGTACGTGTTCTTCTGGGGTGACACTCCAGCGCGCGACGGCGAGGTCGACAAGAGTTGCCTGAGCCAGTGGTTCGTGGCGCCGTCCACGGTGGACGGCGTTCGTTATGCCACCGCCGAGCACTGGATGATGGCTGGCAAGGCGCGGCTGTTCGGCGATGACCAGGCCGCGGCCAAGGTGATCGCGGCCGGGCATCCCAGCGAGGCCAAGGCGATCGGCCGGACTGTCAGTGGTTTCGACACCGACAAGTGGCAGCAGCACCGCTTCGAACTGGTGGTCGAGGGTAACGTCCACAAGTTCGGTCAGAACCAGCCCTTGCTCGACTACCTGCTCGGCACGGGTGACCGCGTCCTGGTCGAGGCAAGCCCGGTAGACCGCATCTGGGGCATCGGCCTGGCGGCCGGCGACGAACGCGCCGAGCACCCGGCCGAGTGGCGCGGCCTCAACCTTCTCGGCTTCGCGCTGATGCAAGCCCGCCTCAAACTCGCTGATACGCACTCTCGGTAAGCACGCGCTCGGGTACTGCCTTGTGCGGAGTTCGCCTGCGGATCACCGTGCAGGCCATGCCGCCCATGATCAGCGCGGCCGCGATCGCCTGCTGCAGGCCGACCGTCTCACCGCGGAGTACCCAGGCCGCTCCCATCCCGACCACCGGGACCAGCAAGGAGAACGGCGCGACGGTGCTCGCGTCGTACTGGCGGAGCAGGAAACCCCAGACTCCGAAGCCGAACAGCGTGGCCACGAAGGCAAGGAAGCCGATCGCCCCTGCTCCGGTCAGGCTGATGTTGCGCAAGGCATCCACATCGTTGCCGACACCTTCGGTCAGCATCGAGAGCCCCAGCAGCGGAAGAACCGCGACCGCGCTCACCCAGACCATGAACCGCAAAGTGTCCTTGGGCTTGGCGTGCCGGGTAACGGTGTTCGAGACTCCCCAGGACATGCCCGCCACGATCACCAGCGCCAGCGCTCCGACCGGCGCCCCGAGACCGCGATCGAGCAGGATCAGCACCATCCCCGCGCAGGCGATCGCGATCCCGGCCACCTGGGTCCGGCGCGGCCGCTCCCGCAGCACCAGTACTGCGAACAGCACCGTGAAGATCACCTGGCTCTGCAGCACCAGCGAAGCCAGTCCGGCCGGAACGCCGTGGTCCATCGCGAGGAAGAGCAGGCCGAACTTCGCCACCCCGAGGGCCAGGCCGACCGCGATCACGTACCGCCAGGCGACCCGCGGCCGGCCGAGCAGGAAGATCGCCGGGACCGCCGCGAAGAAGAACCGCAGCGCGGAGAACAGCAACGGCGGAAAGCCTTCCAGACCGACCTCGATGACGACGAAGTTGACGCCCCAGATGACCACGACGACAAGGGCGAGCAGCACGTGACGAGGGTTCATGAGCTCCAGTCTGGGTTGGTCTACAGTTAAGGACTAGCGAAGATTGCTACCGCTGACACTGTAGGAGTGCTAAATGATGGATCTCGGCCGACTTCGAGCACTGCATGCCGTCGCGATCTACGGCTCCGTCGGCAGCGCGGCGGATGCCCTCGGCTACACCCCCTCCGCGATCTCCCAGCAACTGGCCAAACTGGAGCGCGAGACCCGGACCACGCTGATCGAACGACGCGGCCGCGGCATCGTCCTCACCGACGCGGCGCGGCAGTTGGCAGCCACCGCCTCGCAGGTCCTGCAACTCGTCGAGGACGCCGAACTGACCCTCGAGGAGCAACGCGGCCAGGCGATCGGGTCGCTCCACCTCGCCGCGTTCCCGACCGCCGCGCGCGGGCTGCTGCCCGCAGTACTGCCGAGGCTGATCGACGAGAATCCCGCCCTCGACGTGCGGCTGAGCGAGATCGATCCTTTCGAGGCGGTCTCCGCGGTGGCGCGCGGCGAGTTCCACATCGCGGTCGTGCACGACTGGCACAACACTCCCCTCGCCCTCCCCGACGAACTGTCCCGGGTGAAACTCGGTTCGGACCCGGCCGACGTCCTGCTCCCTGCGACCCACCGCCTGGCGGGCAAGGAGTTCGTCCGCGCCGACGACCTGGTCGGCGAACGCTGGGTCTGCCAGCCGGTCGGGACGATCTGCCACGACTGGCTGGTCCGGACGATGCGCAAGGCCGGTGTGGAACCAGACGTCGTCTACTCGGTCGCGGAGTACCAGACCCAACTCGCGCTGCTCGCCCGTGGCGTCGGGATCGGCCTGCTCCCACGGCTCGGCCGAGGAACCCTGCCGGACGGAGTGGTCGTAGTACCGCTGCAACCGGCGCCGAGCCGCCGCCTGTACGCCGTCTGGCGCACCGCCACCGCCCGCCGCCCCGCCATCGCCGTCACCCTCGCCGCCCTCAAAGCCGGCTGGAAGAACCGCGACACCGCCTGACTCGGGCCGGTCCGACCCGGCGAACCAACGGCGCGGTAGATTGTTCACTCCTCGCGACCGATTGACAGCAAGCTGCATCAGCGCTAAGTTCCGGGAAATCTATTAGGAAACTTTCCTAATGATCAGCAGTCCTCACTCCGTCCCCGCCCCGACGCAGTAGGAGGCAGTCCCGCGATGAAGCTTTCCCGATGGTGTGCGCTGGCAGCCGGCGGCGCGCTGGCCGCGACCGCTCTGGTCATGACCGCCGCCGCCCCCAGTTCCGCCGCCCCCGTCCGCTACGAATCCGAATCGGCCACCATCTCCCAGGGCGTCGCCGAGTCGAACCACGCCGGCTTCACCGGTACCGGGTTCGTCAACTTCGACAACGTCACCGGCAGTTCGGTGGAGTACACGGTGAACGCGCCCAGCGCCGGCCCGTACTCGCTCACCTTCCGCTACGCCAACGGCACCACCACCAACCGCCCGCTCGACGTGACCGTGAACGGCACGCTGGCCGCGGACGACCTGGCCTTCCCCGGCACCGGCGCCTGGACCTCGTACCAGACCGTCACCGCGAACGCGACGCTGGTCGCCGGCACCAACAAGATCAAGACCACCGCGGTCACCGCCAACGGCGGCCCGAACGCGGACTCGCTGACCCTCGACACGGTCACCGCCGCCGGTACTCCGGTCGGCATCAACGGCCAGTTGCGCGTCTGCGGCACCAAGCTCTGCAACCAGTACGGCAAGCCCATCCAGCTCCGCGGGATGAGCACGCACGGCCTGCAGTGGTACGCCAACTGCGTCAAGACCGCGTCGCTGGACGCGCTGGCGACGGACTGGAAGGCCGACATCCTGCGCATCTCGATGTACGTGCAGGAGGGCGGCTACGAGACCGACCCGCGCCGGTTCACCGACATGGTGCACGGCTACATCGAGGAAGCCACCAAGCGCGGCATGTATGCCCTGGTCGACTGGCACCAACTCACCCCGGGTGACCCGAACGCCAACCTGAGCCGGGCCAAGACGTTCTTCACCGAGATCGCCGACCGGCACAAGAACAAGAACAACATCATCTACGACATCGCGAACGAGCCGAACGGCGTCAGCTGGGCCGGCATCAAGTCGTACGCCGAGCAGATGATCCCGGTGATCCGGGCCAAGGACCCCGACGGCGTCGTCTTCGTCGGCACCCACGGCTGGGCCTCGCTGGGGATCTCGGACGGCCGGACCGAGTCCGACATCGTCAGCAACCCGATCAACGCGACGAACTTCATGTACACGTTCCACTTCTACGCCGCGTCGCACCAGAACGAGTACTTCGACGCCCTGTCCCGGGCGGCCGACAAGATCCCGCTGTTCGTCACCGAGTTCGGCACCCAGGAGTACACCGGTGACGGCCCGAACGACTTCACCTACTCGCAGAAGTACCTCGACTTCCTGGCCAGCAAGAAGATCGGCTGGACCAACTGGAACTTCTCCGACGACTCCCGCTCCGGTGCCGTCTTCAAGCCGGGCACCTGCTCCGGGAGCACCTTCACCGGCACGTCCGTGCTGAAGCCCGCCGGCGTCTGGGTCCGTGACCGGATCCGCACCGCCGACGACTTCCCGACGAGCTAACCCCCCGCGGTCCACCCGGGCCGGCGTACCGCCCCAACGCCGGCCCGGGTCTCTTCCACCTCGAAAGGTCCAGCCATGGGACTGACCAAGTTCTTGCTCCCAGCTGTCCTGATCTCCGTCCTGCTACCGACCGATGCCGTGGCCGCGACGATCGACGTCCGCACGGCCGCGCAACTCAAGACGGCACTCGGCAACGCCAAGCCCGGTGACACCATCAAGCTTGCCGACGGCACCTACACCGGCAACTTCAAGACCACCGTCTCCGGTTCCTCCTCAGCACCGATCACTCTCACCGGCAGCGCCAAGGCCGTACTGACCGCCGGCGGCGGCTACGGCCTGCACCTGAACGGCGCGAGCCACTGGCTGGTGAAGGAAATCACCGTCACCGGTGGCCAGAAGGGCATCATGATCGACAGCGCGACCCGCGTGACGATCGACGGTGTCACCGTGCACGGCCTCGACATGGAAGGTGTGCACTTCCGCAAGAGCAGCACCTACGGCACGATCAAGAACTCCACCATCTACGACACCGGCAACGACGGCCGCGGCATGGGCGAGGGAGTGTACGTCGGCAGCGCCGGCGGCACCTCGGACAAGTCGGACCACGTCCAGATCCTCGACAACACGATCGGGCCTGACGTCGGCGGCGAGGCGATCGACCTGAAAGAGGGCACCACCGGCGGCCGCGTCGCCGGCAACACCTTCGACGGTCGCGGGCTGACCGGCGCCAACTACGACGACAGCTGGATCGATGTCAAGGGCAACAATTATCTGATCGAGAACAACACCGGCAAGAACACCACCAACAACGGGTTCGAGACCCACACCCAGCAATCCGGCTGGGGCTGCGGGACCGTCTTCCGCGACAACCACTCGGACCTGACCGGGGCGACCGGCTCCGGGCGGTACGCGTTCAACATCACCAACTACAACGCGTCCAGCTGCAAGGTGACGATCGACCGCAGCAACACCGTCACCGGCGGCCGCGGCCTGGCCAACCCCGGCATTCCGATCGGCTGAGAGATCGGCTCAGGCGGCGCTGGTCCAGTGTGACGGCCGGATCAGCGCCGCAGGCAGGTTGGTGGCGTCGTCGCCGCGGGCCGCGTTCACCTGGGACTGGGTGAGGAACAGCGCGCCGGTGAGATCGGCGCCGCGCAGGTCCGTGTCGCGAAGGTCTGCGCCGATCAGATCCGCTTGCCTCAGATCGGCGTCGCGCAGGTCTGCCGCGATCAGGTAGGCACCGCGCAGGTTCGCACGGTGGAGGTCCGCACCTCGGAGCTTGGCCCCGAGCAGGTCGGCTCCGCGGCGGTCCTTCTTCTTCTTTTGCTTGCCACGGACCAGTTCGCTGGTCTGCAGGAGCAGCTCATTGACCTTCTCGCGCTCGGTCGGCAGATCAACGGTGGCGACGTCTGTCAGCGTGAGCTTCTCGACCTGGTCGCGGCTGCGCCGCAACTCGGCATGGATCGGGCGCGTCTGCTCGAGCTCCAGTGCTTCGGTCAGATACCAGAGCAGTTCGTGCAGTTGCCGCATGATCGGCAGCGCCTCGAACATCTTCTGACCCGGCTGCTCGCGCCAACTGGTGCCGGCGAGCTTCGAGATCTTCTGGCCCGCGCCGAAGCAGTCGTAGACCGTGCAGCCCCGGAAGCCCTCCTGGCGGAGCTTGCTGTGGATGCCGCAGCGGAAGTCTTCCTGAAGGTTCGGACAGGCGTCGCCCGCGTCCTTGTCGATCGCGAAGTCGGCGGACTTCGAGAAGGTCAGGGCGACGCAGCAGAGCCCGAAGCAGCTGCCGCAGTCCGCTCGGAGGTCTTCTCGGATCACGACTACCTGTACGACCGCGTACGCAGTACTAGTTCTGCTCGGCGGCGGTCTGGCCGGTTCGGCGCCAGCGGATGCCCGCCTCGATGAACTCGTCGATCTCGCCGTCGAACACGCCGCTGGTGTTACCGGACTCGAAGAGCGTCCGCAGGTCCTTGACCATCTGGTACGGGTGCAGCACGTAGGAGCGCATCTGGTCGCCCCACGAGCCCTGCACGTCACCGCGCAGCGCGTCGATCTCGGCCCGCTCCTCGGCCTTCTTCAGCGCGAGCAGCTTCGCCTTCAGGATCACCATCGCGCTGGCCTTGTTCTGCAGTTGCGACTTCTCGTTCTGGCAGGAGACCACCGTGCCGGTCGGGATGTGGGTGATCCGGACCGCCGAGTCGGTGGTGTTGACGCTCTGACCACCCGGACCGGACGACCGGTACACGTCGATCCGCAGTTCTTCCTCGGGCACGTCGATCTCGTCGGTCTGCTCCAGCACCGGGACCACCTCGACCGCGGCGAACGAGGTCTGCCGGCGGCCCTGGTTGTCGAACGGCGAGATCCGGACCAGCCGGTGGGTGCCCGTCTCCACGCTCAGCGTGCCGTAGGCGTACGGCGCCTTGATGCCGAAGGTGGTCGACTTGAGCCCGGCCTCCTCGGCGTACGACGTGTCGTAGACCTCGGTGCCGTAGCCGTGCCGCTCGGCCCAGCGCAGGTACATCCGCTGCAGCATCTCGGCGAAGTCCGCGGCGTCGACGCCACCGGCGCCGGAGCGGATCGTCACCAGCGCCTCGCGCTCGTCGTACTCGCCGGACAGCAGGGTGCGGACCTCGAGGGACTGGATCAGCTTGGCGACCGAGCCGATCTCCTTCTCCGCCTCGGCCAGGGTCTCGGCGTCGTTCTCCTCGCGGCCCATCTCGACCAGTACGCCGAGGTCGTCGATCCGGCCGCGCAGCTTGGTGACGCGCTCCAGGTCGGCCTGCAGGCTGGACAGCCGAGACGTCACCTTCTGCGCGTTCGCCTGGTCGTCCCACAGGTCGGGCGCGGCGACCTGCTCGCCGAGGTCGGCGATTTCTCGGCGCATGCCCTCCAGATCGAGAACTTTCTCGATCGAGGTCAGGGTTGCGTCGAGTTGCTTCAGGTCAGCGTCGAAATCAGGTCCAGCCACAACCAAGCAGCGTACCCGCTCAGCGTGCCGCGCCGGAATTCACCGCCTCAGGACGCCGAGATCGGCCGACCACGAACTGTAGTCAACTGAGCGGCTACGGAAGGATCGCGTCGATGTACCCGCCGTCGACGCGTACTGCGCCACCGGTGGTCGCGGACGGCGGTGCTCCTTCACGAACTGCCGCTGCGCCTCGCCCCGGGGCACCCGGCCGATCCTGCCGCACCCGCCAGGCTCAGCGGATCGGTACTACGGCTGCCGCGTCCGTGCCGATGTCGGCGCTGCCTTGCCAGCCGGGTGGTTCGAAGGGGAGGTCGACGGACGAGGTGAGCCGGACGGTGACCGTGGTGCCGGTGACGTCGGCTGACCAGTCGAGCCCGGTGAAACGGTTGCTCGCGTCAACGGAATCGAGGTACTCCGCGGTCAGCCGGCGGGCCTGGTCGGGATCGAGCTGGGCGTTCTCGCCCGCGCCCGGCTGGGCGTAGATCGCGGCCAGCCCGTTGGCCGCGGCCAGCACCGCGCCGTCTGCGGTGGCGTCGAGATCCCGGCGGACCAGGAACACCTTCGAGATGTCCGTGACCACCACGATCATCAGCAGGATCACCGCGGTGAACCCGATGATCAGCACGGTCATCTGCCCCCGCTCGTCCTTCCCCCGGCCTTTCATCCGTCCCCCTTGGCTTCCCGATAGTCGCCGTAGGGCTCGGTATGAGAAGCACTGACCTGTACTGCGGGCCGCTCGCCGCCGAGCGCTTCGGGGATGAACGGGAGCGGCACCTCGGTGCCCAGCTCGACCGTGACGGTAGAACCCGGCTCCAGGCAGGCCGGACTGCAGGTGATCTTGAGCTCGCCCGACCGCAGCTCGACGCCCTGGTCCTTCATCGCCAACCGCGCGGCCTCGAACGCCCGCTCCTGCGCCTCGTCCTCGGAGAGCCCGGCCGGCACGATGATGAATGCCCGCCCGGCCGCCCGGGCCGCCGCCGTGGCGCCGTACGAGGTCCGCTGCACGTCGAACACGGCGAGCATCACGTAGATCAACGGCACCAGCAGCAGCACCGCCAGCCACGAGAACTCGACGACCGCACTCCCCCGCTCGCTCCGCCGCCGGCGCCTGCTCATTCGCCGGTCTCCTTGATGGCGTGCCCTTCGACGGTGAAGTCGATGCCCGGTCCCCACAGGCCGAGCGGCGGCATGTGCGCCCTGACGATGACCACAACGCCCGGTTGCCCGTCGACATCCGTCGCCTGGGCCTCGATCGAGTCGACCAGCCCGTCGCTCGCCACCCCGTCGACGAGTTCGCGCGCCCGCGCCTCCCCGTCACCGGGCTCCCGGTTCAGCACAGCCGCGTAGTGCGCCCCCTCCGACGCGGCCGCGGTCACGGTGTTCCGCACGTACAGGAACAACCCGACCTGCAGCACGCCGAGGAACAGCGGCACCACCAGCACCGACACCAGCACGAAGTCGACCACCGCGGCTCCCCGCTCGCCGCGTCGCGGGCACGTCATTTGCCGGAGACGGAATCCAGGGCCTTTTTCAGCATGGATTCCAGCTGCGGGCCGGCGACGGCCATGATCCCGACGACCAGACCCGCGGTCATCACGGTGATCAGCACCCAGCCGGGAACGTCCCCACGCTCCCTGCGGGCCGGCTGCGGGATCAGCAGCGGCTTCAGTACCAGCCTGGTCAACAGCAACGACAACGACATGGCATCTCCTCAGTTCATCCGGCGATCAGCCGGATCCCGACAACGCCCGGATAGAAGGCGAAGGCGATCGTCACCGGGAGCACGAGAAACACCACCGGGACCATCATGGCAACTTCCCGGCGCGCGCCGGATTCGATCAGTTCACGCCGGCTGGCCTCACGAATGTCCCCGGCCTGAGCCCGCAGTACGTCGGCCAGCGGGGTTCCTCGCTCGATCGCTACCGCGAGCCCGTCAGCGAAGCGCGTCAACGCGACCAGCCCACTGCGATCCGCCAGGGCGTCGAGCGCGCGCACCAACGGATCACCCGCCCGGGTCTCGGCGAGCACCCGCTGCAACTCGTCGGCCAGTTCGCCGCGACAGGACCGAGCCACCCGATCGAGCGCCGCGGCAGGACCTTCGCCGGCGGCCACCGACAAGGCCAGCAGCTCGGCTACGGTCGGCAGCTCAGCCAACAACCGTCGCTCGCGGCGTCTCACCTGGCTGGTCAGGTAGGTATCCCGGGACAGCACTCCCAGCACTCCCAGGACCCCGCAGAGCACGAGCAGACCCACTGGATTGCCGGCGCCGGACGACAGCGCGACCAGGGCGATCAGCAGCCCCACCCCGAACCCGGCCACGCCCCACAGCAACTGCTCGATCCGGAATTCCTCAACGCTGCGGTCGATCCCGGCCCGGGCCAGCCGACGCCGGACCGAGGTCGCACCGCCGAGAATGCGCTCCAGCCGGATAGCTCCGGCCCGCAACGACGGCCCGAACAGCCGAACGATCGCGTAGAACGGTGAGCCGGAACTGACCACGCCGTGGAACACGTCCGTGCCGTCGATGTCTCGCAGGTACGGCCCGATCCGTTCGTGCGCGGACGGCTTGCGCAGGAACGGCAGCCGCCGCACGACCAGCAGCAGACCCGCTCCGAACGCTGCGCCGAGCAGCGCACCCAGCACCAGCGGACTCATCGCAGCACCCGCTCAGGCTCGGGAAGCCGGCCGATCCGCAGCATCACCCGGTAGGCGATGACGCAGACGACCGCCCCGACCGCGATGATCAGCGCGCCGACCGGCGAGTTGTAGCGCTGGATCACGTCGCCCTGGAACGACAGCATCGCCAGCACCAGCCAGGGAGCAGCCACCGCGACCCGCGCACCGTTGACCGACCAGGACTGTCGCGACTCCAACTCCGACCGGGTGCGCGCGTCGTCGCGCAGGAAGCTCGACAACGAGCGCAGCAACCGGCCGAGGTCACCGCCACCCACTTCGCGCGCGATGCGCAGTGCCTCGATCACCCGGTCACCGACCGGATCCGCCAGTCGCTCCTTCAGGCGGTCCAGCGAGTCGGCGAACCGTCCGGTCGAGGCGTAGTCCGCGCCGAACCTGCGGAAAGGCTCGCGCAGCGGCAGTGGCCCGCGCTCGCCCACCTGAGCGAGCGCCTCGGACAGGGACAGCCCCGCCCGCACCGCCGACGAGATGTTGTCGACCACATCGGGCCACAGCTCGCGGAACTCCGCCAGCCGCTTGCGCGCCCGGCTCTTGAGCAGAGCGACCGGAAGCCCGCCGGCCATCACCCCGAAGACCAGGCCGATCGGCAGGGTTGCCGAGACCACGAACATGCCGATGGCGGCGACCACGCCCGTGATCACGCAGACGCTCATGAACCCCGCCGGGGTCACGCCCTCGACTCCCGCCCGCGCGAGCAGATCCCGGCTGCGCGCGGTCAGCAGCCCTTCCTGCCGGGGCTTGTCGTCCGGGGGCGCGATGAACGACCAGATGACCAGCAACACTCCGATGCCGAAGAGCAACCCGAGAACGAGTCCCATCAGTTCACCCCGCGCGGCAACTCGGTCAGCAGCCCGGCCGGCGAGTAGCCCGCCTGCTGGAACCGCTCGGGATGCGGCAACTGCCCCTCGGCCCGGCGCAACTGACCGTCGAAGGTGGTGAACAGCGTCTCCGTCTCGATCGCCTGGTCCTCGATCCGGCCGCTGACGGCGACGATCTCGCGGACCCGCCGCTGCCCGTCGCCGGCGATACCGAGATGCACCACCAGATCGACGCAGCCGGCCACCGTCGGCAGCACGAACCGGGAGCCGATGTTCTCCCCGGCCAGCAACGGCAGCGTGCACATCTTGGTCAGCGCCTCGCGCGCCGAGTTGGCATGGATCGTGCACATGCCGGGAAGTCCACTGTTCAACGCCAGCAGCAGATCCAGGCACTCCTCGCCGCGGACCTCACCGACGATCACCCGGCTCGGGCGCATCCGCAGCGACTCCTTGACCAGGTCACGCAGCCGCACCTCGCCGGTGCCCTCGAGCCCGGCCTGCCGGGTCTGCATCGAGACCCAGTCCGGGATCGGCAGCTTGATCTCGAAGACCTCCTCGCAGCTGATCACCCGCTCGCTGCCCGGGATCGACCCGGCCAGCGCGTTCAGCATCGTGGTCTTGCCCGCCTGGGTGCCGCCGGAGACGAGGATGTTGAGGCCGCAGGCGACGGCCGCGTCCAGCACCGCGGCCGCGTGCGGCGTCAGTGAACCGAGCGCGACCAGGTCGGCGAGCCGGGTCGCCCGGACGGTGAACTTGCGGATGTTGACCGCCGCGTACCGCTGGGTGATGCCGCCGAGCACGATGTGCACCCGGCTGCCGTCGGGCAGCCGGGCGTCGGTGAACGGCTGGGACACGTCGATCCGCCGGCCGGTCGTCTTCAGCATCCGCTCGACCAGGTCGCTGACCTCTTCCTCGGTCAGCACGGTCGTGGTCAGCTCGTGCCGGCCGTCCCGGGCGATGAACACCCGGCTCGGCTCGTTGATCCAGATCTCCTCGACCGCCGGATCGTCGAGATAGCGCTGCAGCGGCCCGAACCCGGCGACCCGGTCGTGCACCTCGCGGCTGACCGCCTCCAGATCGCCGATCGGCGGCACGATCCCGGTCAGGCTGCGCTCGTCGTACTCCTTCACGACGGTCGCCACGATCGCGTTCACCGCGCCGGGGTTGCGGAGCGGATCGATCCCCTCACGGCGGACCAGGTCGCGCACCTGAGCGTCGATCAACTCGACGGCGCTGCTCCAGCCGGACCGGCGCGGGGCAAGTCTGTCGGCTGTCATCGTCTCCCCGTGAGTGTCTCGTCCGGCGACCTGGCGGTCACCCTGAGCGACATCCTTTCAACCCGGGGTCCACCGGCGCCAACCCACTCCCGGCTGCCTGTGGATAACCGTCGCACAGGAGAGGTTCACCGACCGTATCCGTCCGCTCACCCGCAGGGCCACTTCGTTGCACGTTGTTGCAAGCCTCTTGACACCCGTACGACCCTGCTTGCCGGACCGAGGAAGACGAGGAGCCTCTCGGTGAGGAGACTCGGGAAGTCATGGTGTAACGCCGGAGCCCGGGCAGGGCGTCGAACAGGGTGAGACCACGACGGAAAGGCAGCGATGAGACCGACGACGGACGATTTCGAGGAGTTCGCCAGAGCGCGAACACCTCATCTGTACCGGACGGCCTGGTTGCTGGCCGGGGATCGGCACCACGCCGAGGACCTGGTCCAGGAGACGCTGGCGAAGATGTACCGGGCCTGGCGCGGGCTGCAGCGGATCGACAACCCGCCGGCGTACGCGCAGACCGTGCTGGTGCGGACGTTCATCTCGCAACGCCGGCGGCGCAGCTGGACCGAGCAGCCGACGTCGAGGCTGCCGGAACGGGCCGAGCGACCCGGGGACGTCGATCTGCGGGTGGCCTTGCAGAGCGCGCTGGCCGAACTCGCCCCTCTCGATCGTGCGGTGCTGGTGCTGCGGTTCTTCGAAGATCGCAGCGTCGAACAGGTCGCGCTCGATCTCGGCAAGAACGCCGGTGCGATCAGGACCAGGACGTCGCGGGCGCTGGATCGCCTTCGCCTCGTGCTGGGCGATGACGCCGTCCACCTGATCGCTCTCTGACCGAAGGAATCCGGATGAACAACCTGAACGACACCCTGCCCGACCTGATGCGCCGGGCCACCGAGAACCTCGAGCCCGAGTCCACCGACCTGGTCGAACGCGGCATGCGCCGCGGTACCACCCTGCGCCGCCGCCGTACCGCCCTGTTCAGCGTCAGCGGCGCGACCGCGGTACTGGCGACGGCCGGCGTCATCGTCACCGGCACCCAGGTGCTCGGCAACGCCCCGGCACCGGCTTCTGGTCCGCCGTCGAGCACTGTGGCCGCCCCCAAGACAGAGGCCGCCAAGCAGCCGACGCAGAAGGAGACACTCGAGACGCTGGTCACGCTGTTGCCGGCTCACTTGAAGGTCCAGAAGACGGAGGTCTGGGGTGACGCCTGGGGCAACGGCGCAGCCGTCGTCGTCGACGACGGCAAGGGAGCGTCGAAGCTCTCCATGAGCATCAGCTCGAACGACGGAACCTGCCTCCAGCCACAACCCGTCGACTGCAAGCGCCGCGCCGACGGATCTCTCATTTCCGTCCAGACCGACGATCCCACCTTCAGCAAGGACAACAATCCTGGCGGCGTCCTGCGGAACTCGGTCCTGGTCACCAACAGCGCGGGCGGATCGATCAGCTTGATGAGCTTCAACGCCCTGGAGGAGAAGGGGGCCGAGCGCTCCCGCCCGAAGCCGGCGCTCAGCGTCGCCGAGCTCACCGCGATCGCGGACAGCAAGCTCTGGAGGTTCCCGCCGAAGCAGGCGGTGCCGACCGCAGGTCCCGACAAGCCCGCGCCCAAGGATCCTGGTGCCGGGAGGCCCGGCGTACCGGCCCGGCAGACCCTGCAGACGCTCAAGAAGGTGCTGCCGAGCGGCCTCCAGGCCTCTCAGCCGACCACCTGGGGCGGTGGAGCAGAGGGCTTCAACGGCGCCGCCTACCTGGTCAACGACGGCAAGGGATTGTCCCGGGTCGACGCCTTCGTGACCTACGAGGTGCCTGTCACCAAGTGCGAGCCGGAGCGAGCGACCACGACCTGCAAGGTCCGCTCAGACGGTTCGGTGGTCGGCACGACGAAGGAGGCGCCCATGTACGCCGATGCGCGGCAGGCCAAGGACGGGGTGCTCCAGAACCTGGTGCAGATCCACTACCCGGACGGTCGCACGATCACCCTGTCGAGCTACAACGCCCCCGCGGAGAAGGGCATCACGCACACCCGCGTGAAGCCGGCACTCAGCACGGACCAACTGCTGGAGATGGCGGGCAACAAGGGCTGGAAGTTCCCGGGCACCGGTAAGAAGTAGGACCTGCCCTCGTCCGTCGCGGATCTTCTGAGGGGTGGATCAGCGGTGGACGAGGGTGTGCTCGAAGGCGTAGCGCGACGCGCGGAACAAGTGGGATCCGTACTCCACAGCGCGACCGTGGTCGTCATAGGTGATCCGAGTGGTCGCCAGCAGCGGAACGCCCGGCTCTTCCATGAGGAGCCGGGCTTGTTCCGGTGTGGCGGGCTGGGCGGAGATGGTCTGGTGTGCAACCTTCAGGCGCACTCCCTCGGCCCTGAGCAGCTCGTAGAGGCCCCGCTCGGCAAGGGTGTTCGGGTCCGTGTCGAGCATCTCCGGGGGTAGCCAGTTGCGCATGAGGGCCAGTGGTTCGCCGTCTGCTTTGCGGAGGCGCTCCAAGCGCAGTACGCGGTCTCCTTGCTCGCACTGCAGGGCCGCGGCGACGTCCGCGCTTGCCGGCGCGATGCCGAAGCGCAGTACTTCGGTCTCTGGTTTGCGGTGAGCGGCCGAGAGGTCGTCGTACAGGCTGGTGAGCTCCAGCGAGCGCCGCACCTGGCCGGAGTTGCCCACCACCTGGGTGCCGACACCGCGCTTGCGGACGAGCAGGCCCTGATCGACCAGCCGGGCTATCGCCTGGCGGACCGTGGGACGGCTCAGTCCGTAGGCCTCCGCGAGGTCCACCTCGTTGCTGAGCCGGGAACCGACCGGGAGTTCGCCGCCCTGGATCGCCGCCTCGAGCTGTTGCGCGAGCTGTACGTGAAGCGGGGTGCGGCTGGTGCGATCAACGCTGACCTGGACGGTGCTCATGGGCACATCTTGGGGTGTCCAGGGCGCACCGTCGAGTCGGAGTGCGGATTTGATCAGATCTCTTCGTTTGTGAAGGCGTCCCGGAACCGGCGCAACGCGAGGTCGCTGTCGCTGTGAGCAAAGGCTTCCAGGCCCACCGTGCCGGTGTATCCGATCCTGCGCAGCGCCCGCGCGATCGCCGGATAATTGATCTCGCCGGTGCCCGGCTCACACCGCCCCGGGACGTCCGCGACCTGGATCTCGCCGATCTCGGGCAGGGTTTTCTCCAGCAGCGCGATCAGGTTCCCCTCGCCGATCTGGGCGTGGTACAGATCCAGCATCAGCTTCAGGTTCGGATGGCCGACGGCCTTCACCAGGGCATGGGTGTCGGCGGCCCGGGCGAACGGGACGCCCGGATGATCGACCGCGGTGTTGAGGTTCTCGAGCACGAACATCACGTCGTTGCGCTCACCGAGTTTCGCCAGCTCCGTCAGCGTATTCGCTGCTGACAGCCACATCTCCCCACTCACCTCGTACTGCGGTACGCGGGGCAGGCCGCCTTCGCCCAGTTCGGTGCCGTGCAGGTTCAGCCGGGGGCAGTTCAGCGCCTTCGCCACCTCGATCGACTGCTCGGCCGTCTTCAGCAACTCGTCCTGGTCGAACGTGAGCGACCCGCTGATGTATCCCGTCATCGACGAGAAGGTGGCACCGGTGTTCTTGAGCGCCTCGATGTCCTTGCTGGTGTGGTCCCAGATCTCCACGTCGAACCCGGCGGCGTGGATTCGCTCGACGCGTTCGACCAGCGGCAGGTCGGTGAAGACCATCTCGGCGCAGACCGCGAGCCTCATCGCGTGGCGTCCAGCTTGATCGGGCGGCCTTCTTCGTGGGACTGCATCGCGGCGAGCGCGACCGCGAGAGCGCGGCGCGCATCCTCACCGGTGACCGGCGGCGGCGCGTTGCCGCGGACCGCCTCGGCGAAGTCGGCGAGCTCCTGGGTGTACGCGTCGACGAACATCTCCTCGTCGCTCCTGAGCGTCTGCCGCTGGATGCCGTGCTCGTTGTACTGCCGCATCGGCGTGCTCGCGTGCCGGCCGGCGGTGACCATGCCCTTCGAGCCGAACACCTCACCGCGGACGTCGTAGCCGTAGAGCGCGGAGAAGTTCGCTTCCGCGACGGCGATCGCGCCGTTGTCGAAGGTGATCATCACGACCGCGGTGTCGATCAGCCCGGAATCCTTGAACTCCGGGGCGACCAGTGCGTCGGCCTTGGTGTAGACCTCGATCGGCTCGGCGCCGGGGTTGAGCCAGAGCAGCGTGTCGAAGTCGTGGATCAGGGTCTCGCGGAAGATCGTCCAGGGCTTCACGTTCGCGGCGTTGGCCAGACCTGCCGGCCAGCCCGGATCGCGGGTGAGCGAGCGCATCAGCTGCGGAGTACCGATCTCGCCGTCCACCACGGCCCGGTGCGCTGCCGCGAAGTCGGCGGCGAAGCGCCGGTTGAATCCGACCTGGAACACCACCCCTGCCTGCTGGGTGGCGGCGATCGCGCGATCGATCTCGTCGAGCGTGAGCGAGGCCGGCTTCTCGCACCAGACGGCCTTGCCCGCCTCGGCCGCCCGGATGATCAGCTCGCTGTGCGCTGCCGCGACCGAGGTGATCAGGACGGCGTCGATGTCGGGATCCTTCAGCACGTCGTCGATCTCGGCCGCAGGTCTCGCGTCGTACTTCGCGGCGAGTGCCTGCGCGACGTCCTCCCTGGGGTCGACCACCGCCGCCAGTTCGGCACCCGGAACCCGGCGGGCCAGGTTCCCCGCGTGCATGGTGCCGATCCGGCCGGCTCCGACCAACGCGGCCCGAACCACCCGCAAACCATGATCTGTGCGCATCTCCGCCCGCCTCCCGTGAAAAGAAACTAGAACTAGAGCGCTCTAGTCACGGGCTAGCGAACACTGCTTGGATAGCACTCGTCAAGACTCGATCTCGCACGGGAGACAGGGAGCCTGGGATGAGCCGCCCGACCATGGAGGACGTCGCCGCTCGCGCCGGCGTCTCCCGCGCCCTGGTCTCCATCGTGTACCGCGACGCCCCGGGAGCCAGCGACGCCACGCGCGCCCGCGTCCTGGCAGCAGGCGAAGCCCTCGGCTACCGCCCGGACCACCGCGCTCGGTTGCTCGGCCGTACTCGCACCAGGTTGCTCGGCGTCACCTTCGACGTCCAGCACCCCTTCCACGGCGACCTGATCGAGGCCCTGTACTCCGCTGCCGAGTCAACCGAGTACGACCTGGCTCTGAGCGCGGTAGCTCCCTCGCGGGCCGAGACCCGCGCCGTACAGTCGCTCCTGGACTATCGGTGCGAGGCCCTGATCCTGCTGGGCCCTCGGCTGTCTCGTGCAGCGCTGGCCGACCTGGCCACGCACCAACCAGTCATCGCCGTTGCACGCAAGGTGAAGGCGACGGGCGTGGACGTAGTACGGACTGACGACGCTGCAGGTGCTCGGCTGGCCGTGGAGCATCTCCTTGCCCTGGGCCACCGGTCGATCCTGCACGTTGACGGCGGCAAGTCCCCCGGCGCCGCCGAACGCCGTACCGGCTACAAGTCGGCTCTGCGCCGCGCAGGCCTGAGGCCGGTGGTCCTCCCAGGCGGACCCACTGAGGACGACGGCGCCCGCGCCGCCAAGTTCATCCTCGACGACCACCCAGAAGCCACCGCGGTCACCGTCTTCAACGACCGATCAGCCGTCGGCCTGCTGGACGCTATCCGTCAATCCCCGCGCGAGGTCCCCACCGACCTCTCGATCATTGGCTACGACAACACCAGCACTGCAGCCCTGTCCCACATCAACCTCACGACCATCGCCCAGAACACCCCTGCGCTGGCCACTGAAGCCCTCACCACCGCCCTGGCTCGCCTGACGGACACTCCTCATACCCCCACCACCGTCATCCCGCCGACGCTCATCCCCCGAGGCACTACCGCCCCACGGTCGGCTCAGTCATGAGGTGTTCGAGTGGGGAGGTTGTGCGGGGTGATCGGGTGGATGTTGGAAGGCAGCGAGTGCGGGGCGTTCGGGAGCAGGTGGTGTGACTGGAGGAGGGCTTGGCAGGCGCGACGGAGGTCGGTGGGCAGGTCGTGATGGAGGACCAGGGTGAGTGCGCCGGAGCGGAGTAGGGCGTGGTTGTCGGGGTCCAGGTCGTGGGCGATGAAGCAGCGGTAGGGACGGTTCAGAGCGGCGAAGGCGTCGACGATGGCGTGGTTGCCGCCGCCGATGGAATAGACGGCATTGATGGTGGGGTCGGTGCTGAGCGCGGCCAGGGCCAGGCCGTGCATGGTGGTGTCGAGGCCGTCGGTGTTGTTGAGCTCCACCAAGGAACGCTCGGGGGCCAGGCGGCGGAGCGCAGTACGGAAGCCCATTTCTCGTTCTTCCTCGCCGCGGAAGGTGTCGCGGCTCAGTGTCACCAGGACATTGCCCGGGGCATCGCCGAGCCATTGGGAGATGAAGTACGCCGCTGTGGCGCCCGCGGCACGGTTGTCGATGCCGACGTAGGCGGCTCGGCGGCTGGTGGGCAGGTCGGTCGCCAACGTCACCACCGGGATTCCTGCAGCAACCAGGCGGTCGACGGCCTCTACCACCTCCGGTTCGTCGGGGGCCTTGAGGATGACGCCCTGCGAGCCGCGACGCCGTACCAGCTCCAAGGTGTCGACCATCGCCGGAGCCGACGCGGTCTCGTCGAGGGCGAAGCGGGCGCGGATCACGGCGGGGCGCAGGCCGGGCAGCTCACCTTCCAGCGCCGCGCGGACGGCGCCGGAGAAGCGGGCCGGGGCCTGCATGACGAGGTCGATCACGAAGGTGCGGCCGCCGAGGCGGAGCTGGGACCGCTGGCGGTCGAGATCGCGGATCGCCTGCTCGACCTGCCGCTGGGCGCGAACGCTCACGCCGGCCCGGCCGTTCAGCACCCGGTCGACCGTGGTCTCGCTCAGCCCGGCCTGTACCGCGATGTCCCGCACCCGGTACGCACGCCCCACGAGACCTCCTGGCGAAGACGGGTTTTTGACGGATTTCAGGTGTACCGATTCCACCAGTCAAGCACCAGGCTGAATGACAACGAGAGGAGCTACCGATGACTTGGCTGAACCCCGAGGACGCCCACCTGGACGACCTGCTGAAGGTGCTCGACGACCGGACCGACCCGGCCGACTACCCGTTCGCGGACACGATCGAGCAGCAGGTCCCGCTGTACGACGCCGCCCGCCTCCGCAAGGAGGATCCCGCCGAGGTGCAGGCCGAGTTCGCCAAAGCACTCAGCGAGGGACCGGGCATCATCGTGCTGAAGGGTGCCTTCGGCAAGGACGTGGTCGATGCCGGCACCGCCGAGTTCAACCGGATGATCGAGGACCAGCACCGGTCCGGCACGGCCGCGGGAGACCACTTCGCCAAGCCCGGCGCCAACGACCGGGTCTGGAACGCGCTGGAGAAGCTGGCGCTCCGGGCCCCCGAGGTGTTCGCTGCCTACTACGCGAACGACCTGCTCGCGCTGGTCGCGAAGGCGTGGCTCGGACCGGCGTACCAGGTCACCTCCCAGGTGAACGTGGTGAATCCGGGAGGTGAAGGTCAGACCGTCCATCGCGACTACCACCTCGGATTCCAGTCGAACGAGGTCGCGGCTCAATACCCTGCTCATGTGCACAAGCTGTCCAGCGTGCTGACGCTGCAGGGCGCGGTCGCGCACTGTGACATGCCGGTCGAGAGCGGGCCGACGCTCTACCTGCCGCACTCGCACAAGTACGAACTCGGCTACCTGGCCTGGCGCAAGCCCGAGTTCGGCGAGCACTTCGTCGCTCATCACGTGCAGTTACCGCTGGCCAAGGGCGACGCGGTCTTCTTCAATCCGGCGCTGTTCCACGCGGCCGGCAGCAACCACTCGACCGACATCTTGCGGATGGCGAACCTGCTGCAGATCTCCTCGGCGTTCGGCCGCGCGATGGAGAGCGTCGACCGGGTCCGGATGGCGGTCACGCTCTATCCCGTACTGCGTACGCTGCGGCAGGATGACGCCTTCGATCTGGACAACGTCATCGCCGCGAGCGCCGAGGGCTACGCTTTCCCGACCAACCTGGACCGGGACCAGCCGATCGGCGGGCTCGCTCCACCCACCCAGGCCGACCTGGTCCGCCAAGCCCTCGCCGAGGACTGGCCGGACGACCGTCTGCAGCAGGCCCTCGACGAGCACGCCGTACGCCGCCGTACGGAGAACATCTGAGCAAGGGAGAACGCATGGAACCGCTTCGCATCGGCATTCTCGGAGCCGCCCGGATCGCGGGCAGGGCAATCGTCGAACCGGCCCGCCTGACCGGCGCCCGCCTGGTCGCCGTCGCCGCCCGGGATACCGACCGGGCCGCGGCGTTCGCCGCCGAGCACGGGGTGGAGCGGGTCCATGCCGGTTATGACGACGTCATCAACGATCCCGAGGTGGAGGCGATCTACAACCCGCTGGCCAACGGCCTGCACGGTCCGTGGAACCTGAAGGCGATTGCCGCGGGCAAGCATGTGCTGACCGAGAAGCCGTCGGCCAGCAACGCGGCCGAGGCCGCGCAGGTCCGGGACGCCGCGCGCGAGCAGGGTGTCGTGGTGATGGAGGGCTTCCACTACCTGTTCCACCCGGTCACGCGGCGGCTGCACGAGCTGCTGGGCAAGGGCGAGCTGGGAGAGCTGCAGCACGTCGAGACGACGATGGTGATGCCGCCGCCGGACGACGAGGACCCGCGCTGGTCCCTGGCACTTGCCGGCGGCGCAGTGATGGACGTCGGCTGCTATGCCCTGCACGCGCAGCGCATGCTGGCTCCCTGGGGTGGCGGCGCCCCCACGCTGGCCAGCGCCCGTGCCGGCGAGCGCAAGCGTCTGCCTGGCGTGGACGAGTGGCTCAACGCCGACCTGGTCTTCCCGAACGGCGCGACTGGCGCAGTACGGACCAGCATGGCGGCGGAGGAGGTCGACTTCAGCTGCCGGATCATCGGCACCCGGGGCGAGGCGTTCGCGCCCGGCTTCGTCCTGCCGCACACCGACGACCGGGTCGTGGTGACGACGAAGGAAGACAACTGGGTCGAGCAGCTCGGCCGCAGGTCGTCGTACACCTACCAGCTGGAAGCCTTCACCGCCCACCTCCGCGAAGGCACCCCGCTGCCCATCGACGCGGACGACGCCGTCGACACCATGGAGCTCATCGACGCCTGCTACCGCGAGGCCGGCCTCCAGCCCCGCCCGATCTCCACCCTCTAGCTGTACTACGCCGCTACCGCGGCGGTCGCCCGCGCGAAGGCCTGCACGATCGGGTGCGGCCTGGTCGCGTCACCGGCCAGCTCCGGCTGGAACAGCGTGGCCAGGAAGAACGGATGGGTCGGCAACTCGGCGATCCTCGGGTCGCCGTCGTTGTCGAAGGCACTGAACACGAGCCCGTTGTCCCGCAGAACATCCAACCGGGTGGAGTCCAACCCGTAGGAGCAGTGATAGCGCTCCACGGAACGCTCTGTGCCGAGTATCGACGCCGCCAGCGTGCCCGGAGTGATGTGCACCGCGCCCTCGTGCCCAACGAGCGAACAGGCGAGCGGCACGATCAACAGGTCGTCGGCATCGGGCGAAGTCTCCCCGTGCTGGGCGTGGGTCGCACCGCAGACGTTGCGGGCGAACTCGAGGACAGCGTGCTGGAAGCCGGCGCAGGTCCCCAGGAACGGAACCCCGTTCTCCCGCGCCCAGCGGACGGCGGCAATTGCGCCGGCCTCGCTCTCGTACGGGCTGCCGGGCAGCAACCAGATCCCGTCGAAGCCGGCCAGTTCGTCAGCGTGCTCAGTCGGCACCCAATACACGTCCAGGTCCAACTGTTCCCGGTCGCGCAGTCCATCCAGAAGTCCCGGCACTCGCGCATGCGAGCGGACGTGCGGCGAACGATCACCGACGAGAGCGATCCGGGCGGTGTGAGCAGAGGTCATGCGTTCATCGTGGGCCCACGATGAGATCAGCGCCAACGATGATCTCTACACACCCGATAAGCAATACTGATCGGCGTGGATCCCCATCTGCTGCGTACCTTCGTGGCGGTCGCCGAGTCCGGCTCGTTCTCGACGGCCGCGGCGAACCTCGGCTACACCCAATCCGCCGTCTCCCAGCACATCGCCGCCCTCGAGAACGACCTCGGTACTGCGCTGCTACAGCGGCGCCCGGTGGCTCCCACGGCAGCAGGCGAGCGCCTCCTCGAGCACGCGGCCCCGATCCTGCTCCGTCTGGACGCAGCCCGCGCCGACGTACTCCGTGCCACCGGGGAGGCGCCGGGCTCACTCATCCTCGGCGCGACTCCCCTGGCGGCATCACCGGCTCGCGCACTGACCGAACTGCGCAGGAGCACGCCCGGTCTGGACGTCACCCTGGTGGTCGCCGGGCGTGAAGCAGTCGCCAGGGGCGTCGCCGCCGGGGAGCTCCACCTCGGCCTGGTGGACGGCGTTGCCGCGCCCAGCGATCCGCTCAGGTTGTTCGACACCGGCGCGCAGCGGACCACGGCTATCGCTCACGAACCACTGATGGTCGCGTTCCCCCACGACCATCCACTGGCCCGGCGCAAGCGGCTCAGCTTGCATGACCTCGTCGATGCGCGGTGGATCGACGCCCCGGAGATCGCCGCCCCACTGGACGATCTCCGGGCCGCCACCGAGACGGACGGGCTCCGCGCCTCAATCACCTATTCAGGCACGGACACCCGCACCCTGCTCGCACTGGTTGCCGCCGGCCACGGTCTCGCAGTACTGCCGGCGTCTGCCGCGGCCGGCGTCGCAACGGTGGCCGCCGTGGCCGTGGAGTCGCCCCGGCTTGTCCATCGCACGGAACTCCTGCACGGCCACATCGACGGATCGGCCGCAGCGGCACTGGCCGCGGTACTGGGGTCAGTCGTGGGTGGGGAAGCCCAGGTTCAGGCCACCGTGGGACGGGTCCAGCCAGCGTGAGGTGATGACCTTGCCGCGGGTGAAGAAGTGCACGCCCTCGACGCCGTGGGCGTGGCTGTCGCCGAACAGGGAGTTCTTCCAGCCGCCGAAGGAGTAGTAGGCCATCGGGACCGGGATCGGCACGTTGACGCCGACCATGCCGACCTCCACCTCGGTCTGGTAGCGCCGGGCGGCGCCGCCGTCGTTGGTGAAGATCGCGGTGCCGTTGCCATACGGGTTGGAGTTCACCAGGTCCAGCGCCGCGTCGTACGACGGGACCCGGACGACCGAGAGCACCGGGCCGAAGATCTCGTCGGTGTAGATCGACATGTCCGGGGTGACCTTGTCGAACAGCGTCGGGCCGAGCCAGAAACCGTCGTCACCGCCGTCGAACGGACCCTCGCGACCGTCGACGGTCAGCTCCGCGCCGGCCTCGACGCCGGCTTCGACGTACCCCACGACCTTGTCGCGGTGCGGGCCGGTGACGAGCGGGCCCATGTCGCAGCCGCGGGTGCCGTCGCCGGTCTTCAGCGTCGCCATCCGCTCGCGGATCTTGGCGATCAGGTCATCGGCGACGGGCTCGACCGCGACCAGCGCGGAGATCGCCATGCAGCGCTCACCGGCCGAGCCGAAGCCGGCGTTGACCGCCGCGTCCGCGGCCAGGTCGAGGTCCGCGTCAGGCAGCACGACCATGTGGTTCTTCGCGCCGCCGAGGGCCTGCACGCGCTTGCCGTTCCTGGTGCCGGTCTCGTAGACATAGCGCGCGATCGGGGTCGAGCCGACGAAGGAGACGGCCTTGATGTCGGGGTGCTCGAGCAGCCGGTCGACGGCCTCCTTGTCACCGTGCACGACGTTCATCACGCCGTCCGGCAGCCCGGCCTCCTTCCACAGCGAGGCCACCGCGTTCACCGCGGACGGGTCCTTCTCCGACGGCTTGATCACCACGCTGTTGCCGCAGGCGACCGCGATCGGGACGAACCACATCGGCACCATCGCGGGGAAGTTGAACGGCGAGATCACCGCGACCGCGCCGAGCGGCTGGCGGATCGAGTAGACATCCACGTTGGTGGAGACGTTCTCGCTGAAGCCGCCCTTCATCAGGTGCGGGATGCCGCAGGCGAACTCGACCACTTCCAGGCCGCGGGTCACCTCGCCGAGCGCGTCCGACAGCACCTTGCCGTGCTCGGCGGTGATCAGCGCGGCGATGTCCTCCTTGCGCTCGTTCAGCAACTCGCGGAAGGCGAACAGCACCTGCGCGCGCTTGGTGAGCGACGTGCGGCCCCAGGCCTTCGAGGCGTCGTGGGCGACCTTCACCACCTCGTCGACAGTCGCGGCCGAGGCCAGATCCAGCTCGCCGGTCACCTCACCGGTGGCCGGGTTGTAGACCTTGCTGGTGCGTTCGGAGACTCCCGTCCACGGGGTTCCGCCGATCAGGTGGGTGATTCGCTCAGTGCTCACAGCTGCATCCCTTGCTTCATCAGTCTTGCGTCATCAAAAAGGCAGGTGATCTTCTCCCGCATGAACGTGCTCGACTCCCGGGCGCGTTCCTCCCAGGCGAAGACGCAGGCGGTGATGGTGCCGTCGAAACCGGCCGAGGCCAGGCTCGCGAACAGCTCGTCGAAGTCGACCTCACCCTGGCCGATGTCCAGGTGCTGGTGCACCCGGACGGTCGAGCCGGGCGGGTTGACGATGTAGCGCAGCCCGGACGACCCGGTGTGGTCGAACGAGTCGGCGATGTGGAGGTTGGTGAGCAGGTCACCGGCGTACCCGATGATGCCCGGGGCGTCGTTGCCCATGTGGAAGGTGTGCGGCGCGCAGTACAGGAAGCTGACCAGCGGGCTGTTGATGCCGCGGATCAGGTCGATCGCGGCCTTGCCGTCCTCCTCGAAGTCGTCGGGGTGCGGCTCGAGCACGAGTCGCACTCCTTCGGCCTCGAAGACGGGCAGCAACTCCTCCATCGAGCGCCAGAACTGCGACTCGCTCCGGGCCGCCTGCTCGGGCCGGCCGTTGAACTCGGAGTTCATCACGTCCACGCCGAGGTCGGCGGTGATCCGGATCGCGCGTTTCCAGTACCGGACCGCCGCCTGCCGCTCGTCCTCGTCGGGGCCGGACCACTTGTACAGCGGCAGCACCGACGAGACCCCGACCCCGGCCTTGCCGAGTTCCCGCTTGAAGGCGGCGACTCCCGCGTCGTCCACCCTGGCGTGGTTGAAGAACGGCAGGAAGTCGTCCCGCGGGGACAGCTCCAGCCACTCGTAACCGAGCGACGCCACCAGGGCCGGCAGCTCCAGCAGCGGAGTACTGCGGAACATGTAGGGGTCGAGGCTGAGTTTCACCCGAACACCTCGCTACGGCTCACCATCTCGACCTCCACCGGACGGCCTTCCTGCAGAGACTGCACACCGGCGGTGCAGACCGCGGCGGCCGCATAGCCGTCCCAGGCCGTCGGACCGTCGATCTCGCCCTTCGCCGCGGCGTTCACCCAGCGCTGGACCTCGATGTCGTAGGCCAGCCCGAAGCGGACCCGGAAGTCGTCCGGCACCGCACCACCCCAGTGTCCGGCCTGCTTGGTCAGCACGTCGACCCCCAGGCCGATGGTCGCGCTGCCCTTCTCCGCGACGGCCTCGCAGCGGACCTCGTAGCCGACCTGGAAGTTCACGAAGACCTCCACGTCGGCCATCGCGCCACCGGCCATCTCGAACACCGCCAGCTGCGGGTCGAGCACCCCTTCGCCGACCAGGCTGGTCGGCTTCGGGGCGTGCACGGTGATCCGGGCGATCTCATCGTCGAACAGCCAGCGGGCGACGTCGACCTCGTGCACCAGGGAATCGCGCACGATCATCTCGCTGCGGAACGTCTCCGGGACCGTCCTGTTCCGGTGCACGTTGTGCAGCAGCAGCGTCCGCCCGAGCTCCCCGGAGTCCAGCAACCGCTTCAGCCCCGCGTACTCCGGGTCGAAGCGGCGCATGAACCCGACCTGGATCAACGGCCGACCGACCTTGTGCTCGGCCTCGACCACCCGCAACGACGACTCGGTGTCCATCGTCAGGGGCTTCTCGCAGAGCACCGGCTTGCCGTGCTCCAGGCACGCCATCAACTGCTCGGCGTGCGCGAAACCGGGGGAGGCGATGATGACCGCGTCCACCTCGGCGTCGCCGATCAGGGCCTGGGCGTCACCGATCACCCGGACCCCGTCGAGCGCCGCGGCCAGCGCGGTCGCTCGCTCGGTGTCCGGGTCGGAGACAGCGACCAGCCGGGCGCCCGAGATCCGCCGGGCGACCCGCTCGGCATGGTCGGCGCCCATCATCCCGACGCCGATGATGCCGATCCTGAGGTCGTGCTGTGTCATGTGCTCTCCAGTGGGGATTCGATCCGGACCGGGCCCTCGCTGCTGGCCGGGCGCACCACCGTCCCCGCTTCGATACCGCGGAGCTCGTGGCTGAGCGCCTCCAGCTCGGAACCACCGGCCATCTCGTTGGTGAGCTGCTCCAGGGTGATGTCGGCGCGATGCGTGTCGAGCGCGACCCGGCCCAGCTTGAGTACGACGAAGTGGTTCCCGACCAGGTAGGCGTGGTGCGGGTTGTGGGTGATGAAGACGACGCCGAGGCCGGCGTCGCGGGCCTTGACGATGTACTTCAGCACCACGCCGGACTGCTTCACGCCGAGTGCGGCGGTCGGCTCGTCCAGGATCAGCACCTTCGCGCCGAAGTAGATCGCCCGGGCGATCGCGATGCACTGGCGCTGACCGCCCGACAGCATCCCGACCGGCTGCTCCAGGTTGGGGATCGAGATCCCCATCTTGGTCAGCTCCTCGTGCGCGATCTTCTTCATCTTCGCCGCGTCCAGCATGCCGAACGCCTTCGTCAGCTCGTTGCCGAGGAAGAAGTTCCGCCACACCGACATCAGCGGGGCGAGCGCCAGGTCCTGGTAGACGGTGGCGATCCCGCTGTCCAGGGACTCCCGCGGCGAGCTGAAGGTGCGCCGCTCGCCGTTGACCGACAAGACGCCGTCGGTGTGCTCGTGCAACCCGGCGATGATCTTGATCAGCGTCGACTTGCCCGCGCCGTTGTCCCCGAGCACGCAGGTGATCTCGCCCTGCCTGACCGCCAGCGAGACACCCCGCAGCGCGTGCACGTTGCCGTAGCTCTTGCCGACTTCTTCCAGGTGGACGACGGGCGTGGTCGGACTGCTGCTGGCCTCTTCCGCGAACTTCTCGGTGGTGCTCATCTCAGATCCGCCCTCTTCTTGACGACGAGGTTGACGATGGTGGCCAGCAGCAACATCACGCCAAGGAACGCCTTGAACCAGTCGGCGTTCCAGCCGGCGTAGACGACGCCGAGCTGGGTCATCCCGAAGATCAGCGCACCGATCGCCGCGCCCACCACCGAGCCGTATCCACCGGTCAGCAGACACCCGCCGACGACGGCCGCGATGATGTAGATGAACTCCTTGCCGACACCTTCGCCGGACTGCACGCTGTTCTGGGTGAAGAGCAGGTGCATGCCGGAGAACCAGGCGAAGAAGCCGACCATCATGAACAGGCCGATCTTCACCCGCTTCACCGGCACACCGACCGCCCGCGCGGCCGCCGCGTCGCCGCCGACGGCGAAGATCCAGTTGCCGATCCTCGTCTTCAGCAGCACCCAGCTACCCACCACCACGAAGAGAATCCACCAGACCACCAGGATCTTGACGTTGACGGAGCCGATGGTGAAGTCGGAGGCGAAGACCTTCCGGCCCGACTCGAAGCCGTCCATGTCGCTGATCGACGTCGAGGAGACCGTGCCGGACAGCACCCGGGTGACACCCAGGTTGAGTCCCTGCAGGATGAAGAAGGTGCCGAGCGTCACCAGGAAGCTCGGCAACCCGGTCCGCATCAGCAGCCAGCCGTTGAACGCGCCGACGGCCAGCATGACCAGCAGGGAGACCAGGACGCCGACCCAGACGTTGGTGCTGAACTGGTAGGCGAACAGCCCGCCGGTCAGGCCCGCGGTGGTCACCGCGACACCGGCCGACAGGTCGAACTCGCCACCGATCATCAGCAACGCGACCGGTACCGCCATCACGCCGATCAGCGCCGCGTTGTAGACGATCGTGCCGCTGGCAGCCACGTCGCGGAACGTCGGCGCCGTGATCAGGAAGAACACCAGGACGACGATCGCACCGACCAGCGATCCGATCTCCGGCCGGCTCAGCAACCGGGCGCCGAGTGAACGTGTCGAGACGCGGTCGTCGACCGACGACGGCGCCGTCAGGGTGGACGCCATGGCGATCAGCGGGTCCCGTTGGCGGCGAACTTCTCGACCGCGGCGACGTTGTCCTTGTCGATGAACGCCGGGCCGGTCAGAGTGGCCTGGCCACCGCCGATGGTGTTGCCGTTGGTCTTGTACAGCCACAGGCTGTCGACCGCGAGGTAGCCCTGCAGGTACGGCTGCTGGTCGACGGCCCACTGCACGTCACCGGACTTGATCGCGCCGACCAGTTCCTTGTTCGTGTCGAAGGTGCCGACCTTCGCGCTGGACCCGGCTTCCTTGACCGACTTGACCGCCGCCAGCGCGAACGGCGCGCCGAGGGTGACGATGTAGTCGACGCTCTTGTCCTGCTGGAGCTTCGACGTCATCGTGGTCTGGCTACCGGGCATGTCGGTGCCGGTGATGTAGATGTTCTCCACGGCCGGGAACTTGTCCTTGACGCCCTGGCAGCGAGCTTCCAGACCGACGTGGCCCTGCTCCTGGATGACGCAGACGGCCTTCTTCGCGCCGAGCTCGGCGAGCTTGGAACCAGCCGCCTGACCGGCGATCCGCTCGTCCTGACCGAAGTACCCGAGCGCACCCGCCTGCTTCCAGGCCTCGATGCCACCGTTGAGCGCGACGACCGGGATGCCGCCGTCGGCCGCCTTCTTCACGTTCGCCTGCATCGCGTCCGGCTTCGCCAGCGTCACGGCGATACCGTCGACCTTCTGGTCGATCGCCGTCTGCACCAGGTTGGCCTGGTCCGCGCCCTCGGGAGCACCGGAGTACTGCAGCTCGACGTTGTCCTTCGCGGCCGCCGCCTCGGCGCCCTTGCGGACCAGATCCCAGAACGTGTCGCCCTGCTTGGCGTGCGTGATGAACGCGATCTTCATCCGCGGTGTGTCCGCCACGTTGCCGGCCGCGCCGCCGGAGTTCTCCTCCTCCTGCTTGCCGCCGGAGGAACTACAAGCACCCAGCGCCGCGACCAGCACGAGCGCCGCCCCCGTGGCCACCGCCTTCTTCTGCCACCGAACCATGACTACAACCAGCCTTTCAGACGTTCCGCGGTAACGCCGCGGCGTGTGGGTGTGACCATGCAGAATTACTCTGCTGGTCGTCAAACGGATACACCACCCCCGTGGCTCTTGAGGTACGACAGAGTCCGCTCCGCGATCGGGAGTGGGACGTCGGGTGGGCAGGGATACATGTCCTGCTCCACGATGGCGAACAGGTCGGCATCGAGGCCGGCCAGCGCGTCGAGCACCGGCGGCAGGTCGGGCACGCCCAGCGGCGGCTCGCACATCACCCCGCGCCTGACCGCCTCGTCGAAGCCCACTCCCTCGGCTTCGACCGCCGCCAGGACCTTCGGGTCGACCTGCTTCAGGTGCACGTAGCCGATCCGGTCCGGATACTTCTGGATCAGCTCCAGGTTGTCGCCGCCGCAGTAGCTGATGTGCCCCGTGTCGAGGCAGAGGTTGACATAGTCCCCGTCGGTCTCGGCCAGGAACCGCTCGACCGTCTCCTGGCTGTCCACGTGCCCGTCCGCGTGCGGATGGAACTGCGTCTTCAACCCGTACTCCGCCGCGATCCGCCGGCCGAGCTCGGTCACCTGCTTCCCGTGCCGCGCTTGCCCCTCGTGGTCCAGCCGCGGCTCGACGATCTCCCCGTTCGAACCACGCCACATCGACGGGATCACGACCAGGTGCCTGGCCCCCATCGCCGCGGCCAGTTCAGCGGCGGCCGAGACGTCCTGCCAGGTCGAGTCCCACGAGTCCGGGCGGTGCAGGTGCTCGAAGATCGTGCCGGCCGTCACCTCGAGGCCGCGCTTGTCCAGCTCTTCCTTCAGCCGCGCGGGATCCGTCGGGAGGTAGCCGTACGGACCGAGCTCGATCCGGGTGTAACCAGCCCCCGCGACCTCGTCGAGGAATCTCTCCCAAGGAGTCTGCTGCTCGTCGTCCGCGAACCAGACTCCCCACGAGTCCGGCGCGCTGCCAACCTTGACGCTACCCATGGGAGCCTCCTTCGACCGGTGCGAGATACGGCTTCTGTGCCTTCTTGGACTCCGCGTACGACGCCGAGGCGGTCTGCGTCGACTCCAGGTCGGACACCTGGCTGACGGGCACGTCCCACCAGGAATCGGAGTCCGGAGCGCCGATCAGCGGATCCGTTGTCACGTGGATCGCGATCGGGCCGTCCGCCGCCTTCGCCGTACCGATCGCCTTCTCCAGCTCGGCCCGGCTGTTCACGTCGATCACCTCGACGCCGAAGCTGCGCACGTTCGCCGCGAGGTCCACCGGCAGGTAGTCACCGTCGAGCCGCCCGTCGCCGCCACGCCGCCGGTACGCAGTACCGAAGCGTTGTGAGCCGAGGGACTCGGAGAGGGCGCCGATCGAGGCGAACCCGTGGTTCTGCACCAGGACGACGATGATCTTGACGTTCTCCTGGACCGCGGTGACCAGCTCGCTCGACATCATCAGGTACGACCCGTCGCCGACCATGACGAAGACGTCCCGGTCGGGCGCGCCGAGGCGGACGCCCAGGCCGCCGGCGATCTCGTAACCCATGCAGGAGTAGCCATATTCGACGTGGTATCCCTTCGGGTCGCGGGTCCGCCAGAGTTTGTGCAGGTCGCCCGGCATCGAACCGGCCGCGCACACCACCACATCACGCGGCTCCGACAGTTCGTTGACGGCACCGAGCACCTCGCCCTGGGTCAGCAGGCCCTCGGCGAGGTTGTCCACAACCTCCGCAGGCGGGTTGTACGCCTGCTCGACGATGCCGTCCCAAACTCGTGCCAGTTCCGCGGTCTTTTCCTTGTACGTTTCCTGTACAGACCAATCACCGATCGCAGACCGCAAGGAAACAAGGGCTTCCCGGGCATCTGCGATCAGAGGGAGACCAGCATGCTTACCACCGTCGAACCGCGCCACGTTGATGTTCACGAACTTGACGTCCGGGTTCTGGAAGGCCGTCCGCGACGCCGTCGTGAAGTCGGCGAAGCGTGTCCCGATCCCGATCACCAGGTCGGCCTCGCGGGCCAGCGCGTTCGCCGCGGTCGTCCCCGTGGACCCGATCGCGCCGACCGACTGCGGGTGGTCGTAGCGCAGCGATCCCTTGCCTGCCTGGCTTTCCGCGACCGGGACGCCCGTCGCCTCGGCGAACTCGCGCAGCGCGTGCTGCGCCTGCGAGTAGGCCACACCGCCGCCGGCCACGATCAGCGGGCGCTCCGACGATCTGAGGAGCTCTACCGCTTTGTCGACAATGGATGCTTCAGGCAACGGCCGCGCGACGTACCAGGTGCGCTCGGCGAAGAGCTCCTCCGGCCAGTCGAAGGCTTCGGCCTGGACGTCCTGCGGCAGCGCGATCGTGACCGCGCCCGTCTCGACTGGGTCGGTCAGCACCCGCATGGCGTTCAGCAACGCCGACGGCAATTGCTCGGGGCGCCACACGCGGTCGAAGTACTTCGAGACCGGGCGGAACGCGTCGTTCACCGAGACGTCGCCGCCGGTCGTGCTCTCCAACTCCTGCAGCACGGGTGTCGCGACCCGGGTGGCGAAGACGTCGGAAGGGAGGAGAAGAACCGGTAGCCGGTTGACCGTGGCCAGGGCGGCGCCGGTGATCATGTTGGTCGAGCCCGGACCGATGCTCGCCGTGCAGGCGTAGGTCTGCAGGCGGTCGCGGGTCCGGGCGAACGCCGAGGCGCTGTGCACCATCGCCTGCTCGTTGCGGGCGAGGATGTATGGCAACGCCTCCGGGTCCTCGAGCTCGGCCTGCAACAGAGCCTGGCCGAGGCCGGCCACGTTGCCGTGCCCGAAGATGCCGAAGCAGCCGGCGAACAGCTTCTGCCGCTCCGCGTCGCGCTCGGAGTACTGGACGCTCAGGAACCGCACCAGCGCCTGGGCGACCGTGAGGCGCACCGTCATCGCTCTCCTCCAGAATCAGTCGTCTCCCCGAAGGGCAGCCGTGGGTCGATCTGCTGGGTGTTCCACAGTTCCCGGACCCAGCCGTGCTGCGGGTCGTCACTGATCAGCCACTGCCGCTCGGTGCCGGGACCAGCCATCACGTTCAGGTAGTACATGTCATAGCCAGGAGGCGCCATCGCCGGACCATGCCACCCATGAGGTACCAGCACCAGATCCCCACTGCGTACTTCAGCCAGTACTTCGATGGGGCGGTCCTCGGTGCCGTAGACCCGCTGGTAACCGATCGGGTCGTTGCCTTTGACACCTTCAGGGGCATCGTCGGAGAGCTGTAGCTCGAAGTAGTAGATCTCCTCGAGCTCGGACTCCTTGCCAGGCTTGTGCTCGTCGTGCTTGTGCGGCGGGTACGACGACCAGTTCCCGGCCGGGGTGAGGACCTCGCACGCGATGATCGAGTCCGCCTCCAGCACGGCGGGCGTGCCGAAGTTCCGCACCTGCCGGGAGGCGACACCGGCACCGCGCAACTCGGTCTCCACCTGCTCGATGCCGATCCGCCGGAACGGGTAGTCCGACGCCGCCCGCGCGTGGGGGAAGGCGATCCGGGCACCCCCCGCGCTGACCACGGCCATCGTGCTGCCGCGCGGTACGTAGGCGAGGTCGGTCGGGCCGGCGAAGACGTCCGCGCGTCCGCCCAGCGCCACGGTCTCGCCGTCGACGATCACCTCGGCCGATCCGGACAGCGGCAGCACGAGCCACTCCGAGTCACCCGTCTCGATCTCGACGGACTGCCCGGGCCGCAACGTCGCGACGTACAGGCCGGTGTGGTTCCAGTCCTTCTCGCCCGGGCTCACGGCGAGCTCGAAGCCGTCCCTGGCCGTGGAGCCGGCCGGCCTGAACCACTGCGTCATGCGGCACCTCCGTGAACCAGTGCGGCGGCTTGGTCTACCGCGGAGGAGACGTCGCCGTCGGGTGGGAAGAGCAGGGCCCGGCCCACGACCAGGCCGCGGACCGAGGGCAGGCTCAAGGCCTTCCCCCAGGATGCATAGGTTTCCTCCGGGGCGACAGTCGGATCGCCGCCGAGCAGCAAGGTCGGCAGCGTCGTTGCCTCCATCACCCGATCCAGGTCGTCCACCACCGGCAGCTTCAGCCAGGTGTACGCGCTCGTCGCGCCGAGGCCGGAGGCGATGTGGACGGACTTGATCACCGAGTCGGGATCGAGCAGGTTCGTCACCCGGCCGTCGCGGCGGACCGACCAGAACGGCTCGACCATCGCCATCAGTTTGCGCTCGGCGAGTTCCGTCACCGCCTCCGCGCTGCTCTCCAGCGTCGCCACCGTGCCGGGATCGTCGAGGCAGATCCGGGTCAGCATCTTGCCGCCGTCCAGCCGGCGGGCGGCGATGTCCTCCGCCGATCCGTAGGCGGTGAACCGGTCGTCGAGCTCGAACGCCGAACCTTGCAGCCCGCCACGGTTCATCGAGCCGATGACGACCTTGCCTTCGAGCGCGCCGAGCAGCAGCAGGTCTTCGAGCACGTCCGGAGTCGCGAGCACGCCGTCGACGCCCGGCCGCGACAGCGCGGTACAGAGTCGATCGATCAGGCCCGGGCGGCTCGCCATCGCCATCCGGTCGTCGCGGACGCCCAGGGCCCCGCGGGCAGGGTGGTCGGCGGCGACGATCAGCAGCCGGCCGTCGTCACCGACGACCCCCCGCCGACGCCGCTGCTGCCACGCCTCCCCGATCCGCTCGGGATGCCGCACCCGGATCTCGGTCAGATTGACGCCCCGCTCCGCAGCGGACAGCTGAGGAGTGGACAGTTGGGACTCGGCCGCGGTCATGCGGACTCCCCCAGCAGCGCGAGGACCTCGGCCTCGGTCGGCATCGCGGTCGAGCACTCCAGCCGGGAGGCGACGATCGCGCCGGCGGTGTTCGCGAACCGGATCACCTTCTCCAGCGGCCAGCCGGCCAGCAGCCCGTGACACAGGGCGCCGCCGAAGCCGTCGCCAGCGCCCAGACCGTTGACCACCTCGACCGGGAACGGCGGCACCTCCACCCGCTCGTCGCGGGTGCGGGCCAGCGTCCCCTTCGGCCCCTGCTTGACCACGGCCAGATCGAGACCGCGGTCCAGCAACGCCTGCGCGGCCTTGTCCGGATCGGTCTCGCCGACCGCGACCTCACACTCCTCACGGTTGCCGACAGCAACCGTGCAGTGTTCGAGCGCCCGGCTGACCTGCTCGTGCGCCTCGCTCGGATCCGCCCAGAACATCGGCCGGTAGTCGAGGTCGAGCACGGTGATCGGCCTGCGTTCCCGCGCCTGCCAGGCGGTGAAGTGCGCCGTCCGGCTCGGCTCGGCCGACAGACCGGTGACGGTCGACCAGTAGATCTTCGCGTCCTTGATCGCGTCCAGGTCGAGCTCGGACGGGTTGATGACCAGATCCGGCGCCTTCGGGAACCGGTAGAAGTACAGCGGGAAGTTGTCCGGCGGGAAGATCTCGCAGAAGGTGATCGGCGTCGGCAGCCCCTCGACCGGGGTGACGAACCGGTCGTCGACGCCGAGTTCGAGCAGGCTCCGGTGGATGAACGTGCCGAACGGGTCGTTGCCGGTCCGGCTGATCACCGCCGACTTCCGGCCGTGCCTGGCCGCCGCGACGGCGACGTTGGTGGCGCTGCCGCCGAGGAACTTGCCGAAGCTCTCGACGTCCTCCAGCGCGGTACCGGTCTGCAGCGGGTAGAGGTCGACCCCGATCCGCCCGATGGTGAGTACGTCGTCTGCCATCAGACGGCCTCAGCGATCCGGCGCAGGTGCGCGATGCTCGCCCGTACGTCGGACAGTGGTCCCTCGTCCGACGGGCGGCTTTGCAACATCGTGTCCTGCTCGAGGACGTACCAGCCGTCGTATCCGGACTTCTCCAGCGTGGACACGATCGTGGTGAGGTCGATGTCACCGCCGCCGAGCGGGCGGTACATGCCCTCGCGGACCGCGTCGGTGTAGCTGACCTCGCCGGACTGGACCTTGGCCGCCCAGCTCGCGTCGACGTCCTTCAGGTGCGTGTGCTTGATCCGGTCGGTGTGCTTGAGCGCGAGCGCCACCGGATCCACCCCACCGATCAGGAGGTGTCCGGTGTCGAGCGTCAGGCCGATCGTGGAGCCTTCCAGTACCCGGTCGACGTCCTCGGCGTTCTCGATCATCGTGCCGACGTGCGGGTGCAGCGTCGCGACGACCCCCTGCTTGGCAGCGAGGCCGGCCAAGCTGTCGAGGTTGGCGAGCAACGTGGCCCAGCCTGCGGAGTCGAGCACCGGACGGCCGTCGTACCCGTCCTGGCCGGTCGCCGCGGCCAGTACCAGCGTGCTCGCACCGGCGGCGACGAACCCCTCCAGTGCTCGCGCGACCTCAGGGGCAGGATCGTGCGAAGGATCATGCAGTACTACGGGAACGAATCCCCCGACCGCACGCAGTCCCAGATCGGCGAGCGCCTTCGCCTTCTCGGCCGGGTCCTCCGGCAGGAACCCGTCCGGCCCGAACTCGGTCGCGGCGATGCCCACATCACGCATCTGCGCCAGCACCGTCTCCGGGTCGTACTGCCAGCCCCAGCCGGGCACCTCGCAGACACCCCAGGAGATCGGGGCTCCGGCGATCCGGCTAGCAAGGTCACTCATCGGCCGATCTCCTCCAAGGACACAACGCGGTTCTCGTGACGGGACAACTCACAGGCATCGGCGATCCGGAAGGCCTGCAGCGCGTCCCGGACCGTGCAGGGCACCTCGCGGGTGCCGGCGACCACCTCGGTGAAGGCGGTCAGTTCAGCGACGTAGGCCGGCTGGAACCGGTCCATGAAGGTGGCGTGGGGGTCACCGCCGGGGAAGGTGACGCCGGGCTCGACCGAGGTCAGCGCGGTGTGCTCGTCCAGCCCGATCGCCACCGACCCGAGCGAACCGAGCACCTCCATCCGGACGTCGTGGCCGGCAGCGTTGTACCGGGTGCCGCTGACCGAGACGAAGGTGTTGTCGTCGAGGGTGAGCAGCGCGGCGGCCGCGTCGACGTCGCCGTACTCGCCGAAGAAGGACTCGCCCCGGTTCGCGCCGGTGGCGTAGACGCTGACCACCTCGCGGCCGGTGACGAACCGGATGATGTCGAAGTCGTGCACGGTGCAGTCCCGGAAGAAGCCGCCGCTGGTCGGGATGTAACCGGCCGGTGGCGGGAACGCGTCGTTCGTGTTCGCGCGGATGTGGTGGATGAAGCCGAGCGCGCCGCTGCGCACCTGCTCGCGGGCGGCCCGGTACCCGACGTCGAAACGCCGCTGGAAGCCGATGTGCACGGGCACGTCCGAGGCCTCGACCAGCGAGACGACCCGCTGGGTGTCGGCCAGGTCGGGGGCGACCGGCTTCTCGCAGAAGGTGGGGACACCGGCTGCCACCCCGGCGGCGATCAGGTCCGCGTGAGCCGAGGTCGCGGCGGTGATGACGAAGCCGTCCAGGTCGCTGCGCAGCAACTGGTCGACGTCCGCGGCGAACTCGAGGCCGAGGTCCTTGGCGACCAACTCCGCCCGGCTCGCGTCGACGTCGGTGACCACCACTTGCTTGACCGCCGGCAGATTCTTCAGGGTCGCGGCGTGGAACGCCCCGATCCGCCCGACTCCGACCAACCCGATGCGCATCCTGTGCCCTCTCGTCAAGGCGTGTTTGTGCGGGACCCCGCTAGCTTTGCCCGCCCGCGCAAGGGTGTCAATACTTTGTTAGCACATTTTCACGTAGGGACATACAAACGTCCTTCATGTAACCTGTCGCCCATGGCCGCCCTGCCGATCCAGATCGATCGGACGAGCCCGGTGCCGCTCTACCACCAGCTCGCCGAGCAACTGACCGCTGCCATCAGTGACGGCACGCTGCGCCCCGGTGACCCGTTCGAGAACGAACTGGCGATGTCGGACCGGCTCAGCCTGTCCCGCCCGACCGTGCGGCGCGCGATCTCGGAGTTGGTGAACAAGGGTCTGCTGGTCCGCCGCCGCGGCATCGGCACCACCGTCGCCAACCAGATGGTGCACCGCCGCGCCGAACTGACCAGCCTGTACGACGACCTGATCCGCGAAGGCCGGACCCCGCGCACCGACGTGCTCTCGCTGGTCTGCTCCGCCCAGGACGACCGCGCCGCCGAGGCCCTCGGACTCCCCCTCGGCACCCCGCTGGTCTCGATCGTCCGGCTCCGCTACGCCGGCGACGCCCCGCTCGCGATCCTGCGCAACTGGTTGCCCCCGGCAATGGACGACCTGACCGCCGAACAACTCGAGACCGACGGCCTGTACGCCGTACTCCGGGCTCGCGGTGTCCGTCCGACGGTCGCCCGCCAGCGCATCGGCGCCCGCAACGCCACCGCGGAGGAGCGCCGCACCCTGCACATGTCCAAGGCCGAGCCGCTCGTCACCATGACGCGGTCCGCCTACGACGCCGACGGCTCACCCGTCGAGTTCGGCGACCACTGCTACCGCGCCGACCAGTACTCGGTAGATGTCATCGTCAGCGAACGATGACCGCCGTCCGGTGACCGAGGACGAGGAACCGGACGAGCCGAGACGAGCGAAGGTGAAGGTCCGGCTCCGTGGTCTGGAGTGGTTCCCGTTGCCGGAGAAGGCCGAGGCCAGGCATGCGGCCCCGTACGAGTTCAAGGAGGGCGAAGAGGCGTTCTTCGCCGCGGCCTATCTGCTGTCGATCGTCGGCCTGCCGTTGACGATCGCCTTCGCCGGCTGGAACCCGATCGACATGCCCGAACCCGCGTACGGCGTTCCGGTGGCACTGACCGGGGCCTTGCCGTGGTTCATGACCGAGGCCCTGTGCGAGCTGGCCGGCCGGAGGTCCTTCTCGTTCTTCGCGTTGCGGACCCAGCTCTGGGTCCAGTTCGGTGGAGCGACTCCCGCCGCGATCCGGCGGCTCAGGAGCTGGAAGCGAGGACGACCCGACGACGGGCCGCCCTCGCTCTAGCAAACGTCAGGCCTGGTTGCCCATCAGGGTGCGGACCAACCGCAGGCCCACTGACAGATGAGCCAGTTCGGGACCTTCGGTCTCGACGATCTCCTCCATCATGCTGGCGGCCCGCGCCAGGGCTGCCTCGTTCATGTCCTGCCAGGCGATGACCCGGTCCTCGGGTTCCAGGGACGCGTCGGTGGTGGCGAGGACCTGCGCGGTGAGCCGCGCGTGAACGGCGTGCAGATCGTCCCGCAGCGCCGCGCGGGCCATCGTCTGCCAGCGGTCCATCCGGGGCAGGCCGATGATCCGCTCCAGGAACCGGCCGAGCTGCAGCCGCTCGCCGAGCGCGAAGTGGACCTTGGCGACCTCCAGCGCGTCGAGATCGTCGCGATCGGCCGTCTCGATGATGCCGAGCGCCGCGTACGCCGGCGGCAGCACCGCGATCCGGGTGGCGAAGTCGGCCGGGACTCCCTTGGAGACCAGCGCCTCGCGCCGATGCTCGAACAACGCCAGCTCGCGGCCCCGCAGTACGTCGGGAAGCGCGGCGGTGAGCTTGGCGATGCCGGGGGCGAAGAACTCGATCAGGTCGGCGATGTCCACCGGCGGGCGCCGGTTCGACACCAGCCAGCGGGTGGCCCGCTCGACCAGGGTCCGCGTCTCCAGCCGCATGCTCGTCTGCGTCGCTGCGTCGACGACGTTGTCGAGCTCGGCGTTGCTCGCCAGCAGCTCCGGCTGCGCGAAGATCCGCGACGCCGCTAGGTTCGCCCGGACGACGTCCTCCACCGTGCCGCCGGTCTCCAGTGACAGCCGGTGGAACGCCGTGATCCCGGAGGAGTTGATGAACTCGTTCACCACCTGGGTGGTGATGATTTCCCGGCGCAGCTGGTGCGACTTCATCGGCTCGGCGAACCGGTCCTGGATCGCCTTCGGGAAGTACGACACCAGCTTCGCGGCCAGGTACTCGTCATCGGGCAGCGACGTCTTCAGCAGTTCCGCCTCGAGCACGATCTTGGTGTAGGCGATCAGCACCGACAGCTCCGGCGACGTGAGCCCGCGCCCCTCCGCCTTGCGCCGCTTGAACTCGGCGATGCTCGGCAGGAACTCCAGGTCCCGGTCCAGCAAACCCTGCTTCTCCAGCCGCCGGACCCAGTCCTGGTGGACGTGCATCAGCGCCGCCGCCTGCGCGGTCGCGTTCGCCAGGCCGATGTTCTGCCGGTAGTTGCTCTTCAGCACCAACTCGGCCACTTCGCCGGTCATCGACGCGATCACGTCGTTGCGCTGCTTCTCGGTCAGGTCACCGTCGGCGACCACCTTGTCCAGCAGGATCTTGATGTTCACCTCGTGGTCGGAGGTGTCCACGCCGGCCACGTTGTCGATGAAGTCGGTGTTGATCCGGCCGCCGTTCATCGCGTACTCGATCCGGCCCAGCTGGGTGAAGCCGAGGTTGCCGCCCTCGCCGACGGCCCGGGCGCGCAGGTCGTGGCCGTTGATCCGGATCGCGTCGTTGGCCTTGTCGCCGACGTCCGCGTGCGTCTCGGCCGACGACTTCACGTAGGTGCCGATGCCGCCGTTCCAGAACAGGTCGACCTTCGCCTTCACGATCGCCTGCATCAGCTCGGCCGGCGTCAGCGTCGCCGGGTGGCCTTCCAGGCTCAGCGCCTCCCGGACCTCCGCGGAGATCGGGATCGCCTTGTCCGTGCGCGGATACACCCCGCCACCCGCCGAGATCAGGCCGGTGTCGTAGTCCGCCCAGGACGACCGCGGCAGCTCGAACAACCGCCGCCGCTCGGCGTACGACGTCGCGGCGTCCGGCGTGGGATCGAGGAAGATGTGCCGGTGGTCGAACGCCGCCACCAGCCGGATGTGCTCCGACAGCAGCATCCCGTTGCCGAACACGTCACCCGACATGTCGCCGACGCCGACCACGGTGAAGTCCTGGCTCTGGCAGTCGTGGTTCATCTCGCGGAAGTGCCGCTTGACCGACTCCCAGGCGCCGCGCGCGGTGATGCCCATCGCCTTGTGGTCGTAGCCGACCGAACCACCCGAGGCGAACGCGTCACCCAGCCAGAACCCGTACTCCTTCGCCACGCCGTTCGCGATGTCCGAGAACGTCGCCGTGCCCTTGTCGGCGGCAACCACCAGGTACGCGTCGTCGCCGTCGTACCGGACCACCTGGCGCGGCGGAACGATGTCGCCGGCAACGATGTTGTCGGTGATGTCCAGCAGCCCGGAAATGAACGTCTTGTACGACGCGACCCCCTCCGCCAGCCAGGCGTCCCGGTCGGCCACCGGGTCGGGCAGTTGCTTGGCGTAGAAGCCGCCCTTCGCCCCCACCGGCACGATCACCGAGTTCTTCACCATCTGCGCCTTCACCAGGCCCAGTACCTCGGTCCGGAAGTCCTCCCGCCGGTCCGACCAGCGCAGGCCACCGCGCGCGACCGCGCCGAAGCGCAGGTGCACACCCTCGACCCGCGGCGAGTACACGAAGATCTCGTACGCCGGACGCGGCTGCGGCAGCTCCGGAATGGCCTTCGGCTCCAGCTTGAACGAGATGTACGGCCGGGCCTCGCCGTCGGCACCCGGCTGGAAGTAGTTCGTCCGCAGCGTCGCCTTCATCACGGTCAGGTACGACCGCAGGATCCGGTCCTCGTCCAGGCTCTTCACCGTGTCCAGCGCGGCGACGATCTCCTTCTCCAACTGGGCGACCGCGATCTGCCGGTCCGGGTCGTCGGCGGCACCACCGGCCGGGTCGAAGCTCGTCTCGAACAGCTGCACCAGCAGCCGGGCCACGTCGACGTGGTTGAGGAACGTGTTCTCGATGTAGTCCTGGCTGAACGGGGTGCCGCCCTGCCGGATGTAGCGCTGGTAGGCGCGCAGGATGGACACCTGCCGCCAGCTGAGGCTTCCGCGCAGTACCAGCGCGTTGAGCTTGTCGGACTCGGCCTTGCCTTGCCACACGGCGTGGAAGGTCTCGGAGAAGAGCCCGCGCAGTTCCTCGCGCTCCTCGTAGTCGCTGGGCACCCGCAGCCCGAAGTCGTAGACGTACGCCGTACCGGTGGGCCGGCGGATCTCGTACGGCCGCTCGTCGATCACCTCGACGCCCATGTGCGTCAGCAGGGGCAGCACCTGAGACAGCGACAGCGCAGTACCGGTTCGGTAGACCTTGAAGCGGCGCTCGCCCTCCCACTCCTCGTCGATGGGGCTGTAGAGCGACATGGCCAGGCCGTCCTCGACGGGGAGGCTGTCCAGGATCGTCACGTCCTTCACGGCGATCCGGGCGTCGAAGTCCTCCTTGTACGCCTCCGGGAAGGCCCCCGCGTACTGGCTGCTCAGCCGGGTGACGGCACCGTCGCCGCCCTGGGCGTGCAGCGCCGCGATGAAGTCGTCCTGCCAGGCGCGGGTGGCTTCGACCACCTTCTGCTCGACGATCTCCCCGTCGAACTCGCCGACGGTCTGGCCCTGCTTCATCCGGACCACGAAGTGCACCCGGGCCAGTACGGACTCGGTCACGTAGGCGGCGTAGTCCACCGACTCGGCGCCGATCGCGTCCTTGAGGATCTGCTGCATCTTCAGCCGGACCGCGGTCGTGTAGCGGTCCCGGGGCAGGTAGACGAGGCAGGACAGGTAGCGGTTGTACACGTCGCGGCGGATGAACAGCTTGACCGCGCGGCGCTCCTGCAGGTGCAGAACCGACTGGACGATCGGCAGCAGGTCTTCCACCGGCGCCTGCAGCAACTCGTCGCGCGGGTAGGTCTCCAGCACGTCGAGCAAGCCCTTGCCGCTGTGGCTGTTCGGGTCGAACCCGGTCAGCCGGAACAGCTCGAGCGCCTTGCGGCGCAGTACCGGGACCTGCATGACGCTCTCGGTGTAGGCCGTGGAGGACAGCAGGCCGATGAACCTGCGCTCCGAGACCGGCTCACCGTTCTCGTCGAACTGCTTGATGCCGACGTAGTCCAGGTACGACGAGCGGTGCACCGTGGAGCGGGAGTTCGCCTTGGTCAGGATCAGCAGCTTCTTCTCCCGGGCCTTGGCACTCACCTCGGGCGGCAGCAGTCCGGCGTTCTTGTCCAGCTTCGGGTCCGGGCGCAGGATGCCCAGGCCGGTGCCGGGGATGCCACGCAGGATGCCCTGGTCGCCGTCCATGGTGAAGCTGTACTCGCGGTAGCCGAGGAAGGTGAAGTGCTCGTCGGCGAGCCACTCCAGCAGCTCCCGGGCCTCCTCGACCTCCCCCTCGCTCACCGGCAGTTCGGCAGAGTCCAGCTCGGCTGCGATCGTCACAGCCTTCTCGTGCATCTTCGGCCAGTCCTCGACCGCTCCGCGTACGTCACCGAGCACCCGCTGCAGCGACTGCTCCAACTGCCGGTGCTCGGCCGGGTCGGCGATGCGCTCGACCTCGAGATGCATCCAGCTCTCCCGGACCAGGTCGTGCTCGTCCGTAGACACCGCGTCGTCGAGCACCTCCTGCAGGGTGCCGCTCATGTCCCGCCGGACGACGAACTGCGGGTGCACGAGCAACTGCAACTCGAGGTTGTGGTCGGTGATCACCATCGCGGCGCTGTCGACCAGGAACGGCATGTCGTCCACGACGATCTCCACCACCGTCCGGCCGTTCGCCGACCAGCCGTGCTCCTCGACCGTCGGGGTGAAAACCTGCACCTTCGCGGTGCCCTGCGGACGGCTCAGCGCGGACTTGTAGTGGTGCTTGGCCGCCCCCAGACAGTCCGTCGGCTGCCGCTCGGCAACGTCCTCGGCGGCCACGTAGCGGTAGTACCGCTCCAGGAAGGTTTTGAGCTTCCCGGGATCGACCGACTTGTCGTGGCCGTGTGCTCCGGCGGCCACCGCCTTCGCGAGAACATCCGCCTTCAGGACGTCCAGCTTGCTCTGCATTCCCCACCGTCTCCACGCGTGACAATGACGCCTGCGACTGACGCTGCGCCGGGTCGCACGCCGTTGTGCGCCCTCCTCAGACATTAGTCCACTTCGGTCACTGGTGTGATGTCGGGACGCTCCTTTCCGGTGCCTTACGAATCACCTTCAACACCACTGGCGAGGCGTAGTGCGAGAGCCGCACACGCCAGTACCGCGCGCCGCGCGTTCGTCACCTCACCGCGGGTGATCTCGCGCCCCCGCAGCACCGCCGGGCGTCGCCCAGGGCTCAGCCGCAGCCGCTGATCTCCGGTGGGCAGTCCGTGCGCTGGTGCTTCTCGATCGTGGCGATCACCTCGTTGGCCGACTCGCCGAGTGCCAGCAGCCGCTCCTTGCCGAGAACGTCGACGAAGAACGAGCGGACCCGGCCGGCGTGCACCGGTGCACAGGCCTTGATCGCCGCCAGCCCCTGCTCGGTCAGCACGATCTCCGGGTAGCGGGCGTCACAGGCCTCCTTGCGGATCAGGCCGCGTTTCTCCATCCGGGTCAGGTGGTGCGACATCCGGCTCTTCTCCCACTGGGTCGCCCGGCCCAGCTGGTAGGCGCGCATCCGGCCGGTCTCGGACTCGGACAGATTAACCAGGATCTCGAAGTCGGACTCCGAGAGGCCGAACTCCCGCTGCAGGTGCCGGGCCAGGTGCGTCTCCAGCGTCCTGCGCATCAGCAGATAGCTGCGCCACGCCTTCTGCTCGTCGTCGTCGAGCCACGGTTCGTTCGCCACAGAACGCATCCTACCCTGCCGGGTTGACACATCAACCCAGCGAGCTATGCTCGGTCCAGGTTGACAGATCAACCCAAAAATTCCGAAGGAGATTTCGATGACAGACAAGAAGCTCATCGCCGTGGTCGGAGCCACCGGTTCGCAGGGCGGCGGGCTTGTCCAGGCGATCCTGGCCGACCCCGCGCAGCGGTTCGCCGTCCGGGCACTGACCCGCGGCGCGCAGTCGGAGAAGGCAAAGGCTCTCGCGGCCGCCGGCGCCGAGGTGGTCGAGGCCGACCTCGACGACGAGGCGAGCGTACGGAAGGCGTTCGAGGGTGCCTACGGCGCCTTCGTGGTGACGAACTACTGGGCCGAGCGAACGCCGGAGGAAGAGGCGGCGCGGACGCGGGCGCAGATGGAGTACGAGCAGGCGGAGAACGCGGCCAGGGCGGCCAAGGACGCCGGTGTCCAGCACCTGATCTGGTCGACGCTGGAGGACACCCGCCACCACTTCGGCGACGACGACCGGGTGCCGAGCCTGGACGACGGCAAGTACAAGGTGCCGCACTTCGACGCCAAGGGCGAGGCCAACGACCTGTTCGAGAAGTACGGCGTACCGACCACGTTCCTGCAGACCACCTTCTACTACGACTCGATGGCGCAGGGCGTCGGGCCGGTCCGCGACGCCAGCGGCAAGCTCGTACTGACCATGCCGATGGCCGACCAGCCGTTGTCCGGCATCGCGTCCGAGGACATCGGCAAGACCGCGCTCGGCGTCTTCAAGCGCGGCGACGACTTCGTCGGCAAGACGGTCAGCATTGCTGGCGACCACCTGACCGGCGACCAGTACGCGGCCGCCCTGAGCGAGGCACTCGGCGAGGAGGTCACCTACCAGCCCCTGACCTGGGACCAGTTCCGTGGCCTCGGCTTCCCGGGCGCGGTGGAGATGGCCAACATGTTCCAGTACTACGCCGAGGACTCCGCCCGCTTCACTGGCGACCGCGATCTCAACCTGGTCCGCGCACTGAACCCGGAACTCAAGTCCTTCGACGACTGGGTGGCCGAGCACGAGAACGAGCTCAAGGCAACAGTCAACTGACGCTCATAGGTCTGGAAGTGGCGGCTCGGCCCGGCGGGCCGGTCCGGTAGGCGGCCTGCCTCACCGGAGCTGGAAACCCCGGAGCCGGAGCGCCTCCCGCAGGTGCTCGCGGCCGTTGAGACCGGCGACAGTACCGAAGCGAGCCGCCACTCGGTGGGCCCAGCTCGGAGGCAGGCCGGCGGCGGCGTAGTACCGGTTGAGCAATTTCTCGTAGGCGTCGACGTGGGCCGCCTGCGGTTCCAGCGCGTACTGCTCGTGGTGCACAACTGCCTGCTGCGGCAGCCTCGGCTTGACCGTGGTCTCGTCGTACCGGTCGGGATGGCCGACGGTCAGCCCGAAGACCGGGAACACGTTCGGCGGCAGGTCGAGCTCCGCCGCGACCTCGAGCGGCCGGTTGCGGATCGCGCCGATGAATACCGTGCCGAGCCCGAGCGACTCGGCCGCCAGCGCCGCGTTCTGCGCCGCGAGCGCGACGTCCACGAAGCCGAGCAACGCGGCCTCGACGAAGTCCGCGCCCTCCGAGGTCGCCTGGCCGATCCGCTCGGTCACCTGCCGCGCCCGCGCCAGATCGGCCAGCCAGACGAGCAGCAGTGGGGCCTGACCGACGAAGTCCTGTGCGCCCGCGAGCTCGGCCAGCCGCGTACGGCGTGCCTGATCTCGTACGGCGACGACGCTCCACAGCTGAAGATTTCCCGACGTCGGCGCCGACTGCGCCGCGGCGATCAACGCCGTCAGCGTCTCGTCGGAGACTGGGTCCGACCGGTAGCTCCTCACCGACCGGTGAGCCAACTGGTGCGCCAGCACCTCGTTCCACACCGCCAGCGGCTGGTCGGCCGCCTCGCTCCCGTACCGAAGCTGATAGGAGGTGCCGGGCGAAAGCGTCATCTGGGTTCGCTCCTTCGTTGAGGGCTGGGTGCAGTGAGGAGTAAGCGGTTCCTCGGGATCTCAGAGGCATACGTCGCTGCTCACCCAGTCGTTGAGACCTCGCGATGTGGCGCTCGTCGCACGGACGAACCGGTCATTGCGGTGAACGTTTGGACCCGGCCGTGCGTAGACCCTGCGAGAGCGACGAACACGTCGAGTCAGGATGGGTGCCAGGTGAGCAGCGCGAGCGGGGAACGGCCACCAGCAGTCTGCGCGGCGAACAATGGCCCAGAGCCGCCGGTCGCGTTGAACACCGAGCCGGGTGTGGAGGCTGCCTACCGCCGGTATCGCCCCGAACTGCTCGGCTTCGCGATCCGGGCTCTGTCCGATCGGCACCTGGCCGAGGACCTGGTCCAGGACACGTTCACCCGGGCCTGGAGGTCGGCCGGCACCTTCGATCCTGCCCGGTCGTCGGTGCGGACCTGGCTCTTCTCGATCGCGCGCAACGGGATCGTGGACGCCTTGCGCCGCCGGCATCGCCGGAATCTGGGAGAGACGTCCAGCGGCGAGGCGCTCGCCGAGCGGTCCCGATCAGATCCGATCGAGCGTCTCTTGCTCACAATCCAGGTCAGGGAGGCTCTGGACCGGCTCAGCCCCGAACACCGCCACGTCATCGTGGAGGTCCACTACCTGGGTCGCACCTGCGCCGACCTCGCCGCGGAGCTCGGCGTCCCGGCCGGCACCATGCGAAGTCGCCTCTTCTACGCCGTCCGAGCCCTGCGATCGATTCTCGAGGAGAACGGATGGCTGGCCTGATGAACCCGCGATGTCAGACGGTACTGCCGATCCTGACCGAGCTCTTGATGAGGTCGCAGCCCCTGCCTCGCAGGATCGGCGCTCACCTCGACCGATGCTTGTTCTGTCAGGACGAGGCGATCCAGATCCGGCGGACGGTGGAGACTCTGCGAATGGCCGGCTCCCCCGAACCGGCTCTGGCTGCACGGCAGCGATCAGACCGGCCGGCGGTTCACCGCCGTACGCGATCGGTCAGACGGGCCCTGGTAGGCGTCACGATGGTCCTCGCCCTGTTGACGGTTCCCGGCGCGCTGCTCTCGGTCGAGAACCAGAAGGAGGCTGTTGCGATCAAGAAGCTGGGACCGATGGTCGAGCAGCCCTGGGGAACCGAGATCGAGGTGTCGGTGTCGGGATTGGTGCCCGGACGCCCGTACCGACTGATGACTGCCGACGCCGATGGCCACCGGGTGGCCGCAGGCAGCATCGAGGTGGCCGAACGGCGGCCGGTGCGAGCTCGTCTCGTCAGCGCTCAGCGCCGCCACGTCATCACCTCGTTGCTGGTGGAGAGCCGGCCCGGCGAGGTCATCGCCGTACTCGCGGTGCCGTACCACGGCTGACACTTCGCGTGCGGCGGTCCCCGGACACGACGCAGCCTTGGAAGAACTGGTTGTCCGCGTTCCACCCGGCGTGGGTCTCTGCGCAGAAGCCGTCAGCACCGAGGGAACGGGCTGGCCTCAGCAGCACCCACAGCCGCAGTCGCAATAGGCCAGGTTGACCGGCGTCGCATTGGCCGGCGCGGTGCCACGCGATGCGAGGGCGATGGATCGGCCGGTGAAACTACTGAAAGCCAGCACCATCGGTGCGTTGCCGTTGGCATCGGTGTTGAAGGTGACCAATGCACTTCGTTGGCCGTTTCGGCCGACGGAGTAGGCCTGATAGGTGGTGTTCGGTGTGAGACCTCGGGCTTGCAGCTGAATCATGTCAACCCCGGCGACCGGGCGAACGGTGCCTTCCAGCGCTCGTCCCTTGACCGGGTCCAGGCGCTGCCCGGCCCTCCCGTCGGGCAAAGTCGTGGCAACAGATCGTGCCTGCTGCCCGAGGCCTTGGCGAGTCAGGTTGGGAGCCTGACCGGACGGGGCAGCGCTTGGTGCGTAAACGACAGCTTGTGGTTCCTGGCCGCTCGGAATGGTCTTGATGATCTTCATGGTGGCCGTATCGATCACGTCGATTCGGTCGGACTTCTCGAGACCGACGTAGATCCGGCTGCCGTCCCCACTCGCCGCGACGCCGTGAGGTGCGTGGCCGGTGTTCTGCACGCGTTTCACCAGCCTGCTGGTGCCGTTGTCGCGCCGGTAGACCAACGTGTGGTCAAGTCCTCCGACGGACAGGTAGACGTACTTGCCTGCCGGAGTGTCGGCGAACTGAGGGTGGTTGGTGTCAGGGCCGGTGGTCAGGACCTGGGCGACTCTGCGGTGGACGAGATCGACGACGCTGATCTTGCCCGCCCTCTTGTGCGACGCCCACAGTTCGGTGCCGTCCGGCGAGATCGCCTCGTCGGAAGAGAAGGCGTCTGCGAGTCCGGTGATCCGGTCGACGATTCGGCGGCTCGCGACATCGATCACGGTGATCTGCGGCATGGTGATGTGGTTTACGTAGGCCAGCTTTCCGTCTGGGCTCATCACGACCTTCGATGGACCTTGGCCGACGGGAAGATTGGCGATCACTCCACCGCGCACCGCATCGACGATCGTGAGGGTGTCGCGGGCGCGGGCCGCGACCCAGAACTGCTTTCCGTCCTTGGTGAAACTGCCCTCGTGCGATGCGCGCCCGACGTCGGTCCTGGTCGCCACCTTGTTGGTTGTCGTGTCGACGATGTCGACTGTGTTACTGGTCACGCTCACCACCGCGAGGCGGTGGGTCTCGCCGGAGAAGGCCAGGCCGTGGACGCCGACGGATTCGAGGTACTGAGGGCTGAATACCGCCCCCACCCGCTGAGTGCCGAGCGGGATCGAGCCCAGGGTCCGGTTCGTGGACGGGTCGATCACCGTGACCGTGTTCGATGTCTGGTCCGCAACGTAGAGGCGGTCCTGACGGGTGATCGGAATCGGTTTGTTGCCGGCGGCGACAACAGTTGGCGATGCCGCGTCGGCCACCGGGATCTCACCGATGACCGCGGGGACGAGCGCGCCGGCTCCGAGTGCAAGCCCGGCAGCCAGTACCCCGAAAGTGCGATGAACAGACACAAGACTCCTTCGAAGTGTTTCTGCGGATACGCAAGGAGATACGCGGCCCCCAGTCAGAACGTTGAAGGGCGCCCGGCGGGGATTGGCGAAACGACGAACGACCTCGGGTTGAACGTTTCGGCCGGGTGGCGCGTAGACCTCCTCGGCAGCACCCCGAACGGAAGGCTGGTGTGAGGACTTGGTGATCGGTGATGGCGCACAGCAAGATCCCGAGTCCGACGGGACCGGTTTCGACCCGGTGGAGACGCTGCGGACAGAGCGCGGCGTAGAGGCGGCGTACGGGCGATACGGTGGGGAGTTGCTGGGTTTCGCGGTCAACGCGCTGGATGATCGCGAACTGGCCGAGGAAGTACTGCAAGAGACGTTCATCGGAGCCTGGCAGTCGGCGGATAGGTTCGATCCGTCGCGCGCCTCGTTGCGAACCTGGCTGTTCGCCATCGCACGCAACAGAGTGGTGGATGCGGTCCGCCGACGCAAGGTTCGCGCCGGCGGCATCGATGCCGAGAGGGTTGCCTCGAGCGATCAGCCGTCGGATCCGATCGACCATCTGCTGATCAACATCCAGGTGGGCGAAGCGCTTCGCCGGCTGACGCCGGAACATCGCGAAGCAGTGGTGGAGGTCTACTACCTCGGCCGTACCTGCGCGGACCTCGCCGACGAGAAGGGAATCCCCGCCGCGACGATGCGAAGCCGGCTGTACTACGGCGTGCGGGCGTTGAGGATCATCCTCGAACAGAACGGATGGATGGCCCAATGACCCCTGAATGCGAGCTGGCCCGGACCGTTTCCACAGAGCATCTGCTGCTTGCTCGACCGCTGCCGGACGCCGTCGCGCAGCACCTCGCTGGTTGCCTAGCCTGCAGCGCGGAAGCCGACGGCGTCCGGCGGACGATCGCCACCCTGGACTTGGCGCAACGACCAGGAGGCGGAGCAGTCGCGCTTGGGTTGCCGCCGGCGGGACGCGTCGTACCAGTCTTGTCGAGGCCCAGGAATCCACGGCCGGTGCGCCTACGGGGAAAGATCCTCGCAGCGGTCGCCGCTTCGTTGCTGGCGGCAGGATCTTTGCTGCCCAGTACGTTCACCGGGAACCAAGCCCCGCAAGCAGCAGTCTCGATCGCGAGGGTCGGCAAGATGGCCCCGTATCCGTGGGGTACCGAGATTTCGCTGTCGTTGTCAGGTCTCCAGCCCGGGCGGACCTACCGGCTGATGGCTGCAGATGCCCAAGGCATCCGAATGGCCGGCGGAAGCGTGATGGTCTCGACACCCCGGCCTGTCCAGACCAGGATGTCCACAGCGATGCGACGAGACGCGATCACGACCGTGCTGGTCGAGGACCAGGACGGCCGGCTGGTTGCCAGCCTGCTGGTCTGATCAGCGGCGTGTTGTCTGCGGAACGCAGCCCACGACAGCGTGGGCCGTGCCGCACCGGTCAGGTGCGGCACGGCCCACTAGGTAGAACGGTCAGCGCAGCCAGGGGAAGCGGCGCACGATCGCGGTCTGGCTCCAGTACCGGCCGAGGCCCCAGACGTTGCCAGCGGCAACGAGAGCGAGGACGACCAGCGTGATGGCGCCCAGGATGTGGTCGTCGATCACCGGGTTGTTCTCGGGGGGCAGCACAGCGGACCACATCAGCAGATAGAGCAGCGCGCCGGAGGCGGCGGCGATGCGGGTGCCGATCCCCAGGGTGAGCGCGAGGCCGATCCCAGCCAGGCCGACCATGAACAGCGGGCTGACCCAGAAGTCGCCGACCAGTGAGTGGTAGAAGTCCGCGAACGGGCCGGTCGCGCCCTTGCCGAGGAATCCGGCGGTCGGGTCGCCGCCGTCGATCCAGCCCTTGCCGGCCGGGGTGGCGTAGCCGAGGCCGAAGACCTTGTCGACGAAGGCCCACAGGAAGGTGAGGCCGAACGCTATCCGCAGGACGGCGAGTGCGCGGGCGGCGGCGGTACCGATCCGAGCCGAGCGGTCGCCGGCCGGGGTGGTGCTGGTGTCGACGACGGGGGTGTCGATGGTGTGGTGGGGCCGGTGGCCGAGGATCGTCATGGTCAGTTCCTTTTCCGGGATGCTGGTTGATACCTTCATCCTCGGCGCCCCGACCACCGTGCCGGCAGGGGCGACAGTCCCCATCTGAACTACCCAAGGACCTCTGACGCCGGGACCTGAGGTCAAGGTGCCCGGGACTCGCAGCACGTAGTGCACGTGGTGATCGAGCCCGATCAGCTCAGCGGCCGCCGGATCCGGACCGGGTTTTGCTCGGGCGAGAGTTGGACTGCCGGTTCACGACTTACGAAGCCTGGCCCGCTCCACGGCGTAAACCGCGGCCTCGGTCCGGCGTTCCATGTTCAGCTTCCGCAGCAGCCCCGAGACGTAGTTCTTCACCGTCTTCTCGGCCAGGAACATCGTCTGGGCGATCTGCCGGTTGGTCTTGCCGGCCGCGATCTCCTCCAGGATCTTCCGCTCCTGCTCGGTCAGCGACTTGTACCGCGGATCGTCGTCCTCCTCGGCCGGGTGCCGCAATCGCTCCAGCACTGCCTTGGTCATCGCGGGATCGAGCAACGACTCCCCCGCCGCCAGCCGCCGGACCGCGCCGATCAGGTCTGTCCCGCTGACCTGCTTCAGCAGGTACCCGGACGCGCCGGCCATGATCGCGGTGAAGAGCGCCTCGTCGTCGGAGAAGGACGTCAGCATGAGGCAGGCCGGCGGCTCGTCCATCGCCGACCGGATCTCCCGGCACACCGTGATCCCGTCACCGTCCGGGAGCCGCACGTCGAGCACCGCGACATCCGGCCGCAGGGCCGGCACCTGGGCGATCGCGTGGGCTGCCGTGCCTGCGTCGCCGACCACCTCGATATCCGGCTCGCTCTCCAGCAGCTGACGCAGGCCGAGCCGCACCACCTCATGGTCGTCGAGCAGGAACACCTTGATCGTCATCAGCCCTCGCCTAGGGTCAGCGTCACTTCCGGTTCAGCGTAATCCTTCTCGACGGCCGACGCTGAGGGCGGACCGCCAGGTCGCCGGCACGTCGGCGGGATCAGAGACAGGACCAGCCCCATGGTGGCACCGGAATCGTGCGTCATGCGGACCGCCGCCACGGGTGACGCCGGATCGGGCTGATGAACTGCCGCAACTCACGGCCGACCAACTCGCCCCACTCTCGCGCGCGCTCCAGCTCGGCATCGGAAACCGGGCCGATGGAGTCGTCCACGTAGAAGCTGCTGGGGTCGGCGATCGTCGTGAACCCGTGCCGCCGCAGCGCCCTGACCGCCGCCTTCGCCGCAGATCCGGGCAGTCGACGGACCTTGGTGACCCGGGTGTCGAATGTCGCCACCACCGCACGCCTGCTGCCGCCGGCGAGACCGTCGATCCATTCCCGGATACCGGTCTTCGCCGGCATCACCACGTCACCCTGCGATGACGCGTCGGCCCGCGTCGACGCGCGACTCATGCTGAACGCATGGGTCGGACCGCCGACAACCAGCAGCCGTACGTCGTGCGGCAGGCTCGCCGGGCACCGATCGACCCGGACCACGTCGGTGTCGACGGCCCGCTCCAGCCCGTCTCGGATCGCCAGGGCGACCTTCTCGGTATTGCCGAACATCGACTCGTAGACAATGAGTGCGCGGACGTCGTTGTCGGACATGGTCAGCTCCATCTCAGTATGTCGGTACGGCGACCTCAGCGCGCCGGGAGTGCCGCTCCTCGCCCAGGCAGGTCTGTTCGGCCTCGGTCAAGTGGTGGGCGACGATCGCGACCGGGCAGGTCATCGCGGCCGGCCAGGTGCAGGTTCGCCTGGGCGGCGATCAGCCGGTGCGGGCCGCAGGCCCGGGTCCGGCCCACGATCGCAGCGCTTCCGTGCAGGCGTAGTCGACGATCCCGCAGCCCCCCGGCGCTGCAGTCGACCTCGATGACGACGGATCCGGTGCGTGCCCAGATACTCATGTCCAGCCTCCACTTCCTTGGTCGCTTCCAGCGTCCCGCGAGCGGTGCCACCGGCGGCAGAGCCGCGCTACCTGAACTGCGGGGCCGGACGGCAGCACGCCGTGGGACCTTCGTCCCGTCGGAGCTTCGGTTCACAACGGCGCGGCGGTTACGTACGGTGTAGTGGTGACAGGGAAATCCGGAGATCGGCGGGCTGGTTGGGACGAGGGCGCGCTGGAGTTCGCCGCTCTGTCCCGGGTCAGGTTGGACGCCCTGCTGCAGGAGTTGCTCGGCCGCGTCGACGAGATCATGGACTCCCAAGAGCGGCTGCGCGCCCTGCTTGACGCCGTGGTCGGGATCGGCGCCGACCTCGACCTGAACAGCACCCTCGACCGCATCGTCACCGCCGCCTGCGAGCTGGTCGGCGCGCAGTACGGCGCACTCGGCGTGGTCGGCCACGACGGCAAGCGCCTGTCGCGCTTCATCACCCACGGTGTCACTGCCGACCAGATCGCCGCGATCGGGCCGTATCCCGAGGGGCACGGCATCCTCGGCCTGCTGATCGATCACCCGGAGCCACTGCGGCTGACGGACCTGGCCGAGCATCCCCGGTCGTACGGGTTCCCGGCCGATCACCCGCCGATGAAAAGCTTCCTCGGTGTCCCGATCCGCACCAATGAGTACATCTTCGGCAACCTCTATCTGACCGAGAAGGCCGACGGCGCCGACTTCACCGAGGACGACGAACGCACCGTCACCGCGCTCGCTGCGGCCGCCGGGGTCGTGATCGACAACGCCCGCCTGTACGCCGACACCGAGCGCCGCCGCCGCTGGCACGAGGTCACAGCCGAGATCACTCAGCTCATGCTCGGCGAGTTCGACTCCCAGGAGGCGCTCCAACTGATCGTCACCCGGGCCCGGGAGGTGTCCGGTTCACTGGTCGGTGCCGCGCTGCTCAGGCAGGGCGACAGTCTTGTCGTGGAGGTGGTCGACGGTCCACCCGAGTTCCGGAACTACGTCGGCCGCGTGATCGCCCTGGACCAGCCGGGGCTGGCCGACGTACTGAACAGCGACGGCCAGGTCGTGATCGAAAACGTGGCCGCCCTGGTCAAGGAGAGCGGGCAACTGAGCGACGCGCCCGAGCTCGAACGTCTCGGCCGGACGATCCTGGCACCGCTGCCGACGGGCAGCAGCGACACCGGCGGCCTGCTCGTCGTCGCCGCGGCGGCCGGCGTCCCGATGACCGTGACACCGGGCACCGACCTGGTCCGGATGTTCGCGAACCAGGCGACGCTGGCACTCGACCGCGCCCAGGCGCAGCGCGATCAGTCTGTCCTGGCAGTCCTGGAAGATCGCGACCGCATCGCGCGCGACCTGCACGACCTGGTCATCCAGCGCCTCTTCGCTACCGGCCTTCAGCTGCAGGGGATGCAGCGGATGGTCCGGCCGGAGGTACAGGAGCGGATCAGCCGGGCCGTCGAGGACATCGACACCACCATCCGCGAGCTCCGCGCGGCGATCTTCGAGCTGCACCACCGACCTGGCGAGATCTCCCTGCGCGCCGACGTCCAGGACCTGGTCGCGGAGTACGCCGAACCACTCGGCTTCCGGCCCCGCCTGGTGTGCACAGGGCCGCTGGACACCGCCGTTCCGGCCACCGCGCGGCCGCAGATCCTGGCCGCGATCCGGGAGTCCCTCTCGAACGTCGTCCGGCACGCGCGGGCGAGCGACGTCCTGGTCGAGGTGACCGCCGGCGGCGACGAGGTCGTTGCCCGGGTCACCGACAACGGCATCGGCATCGCCGACAACACCCGGCAGAGCGGCCTGCGCAACCTGCGGGAACGAGCCGAGGCGCTGGGTGGCGCAGTGCGGCTGACCGCCCACGAGCCGCACGGCACGGTACTGGAGCTCCGCGCGCCCCTCACCGCGCGCACCGGCTGATCATCGCCGATCAGGAGTCGTCGCGCGGTTCGTGGACCACCGCCACCGGGCAGTCCGCGTGGTGCAGCAGGCTTTGGCTGACTGAACCGAGCAGCAGCCCGGCCACACCGCCGCGCCCACGGGATCCGACCACGGCCAGCGAGGACTCGGCGGTCAGCTCGGTCAGCTTGCTCGCCGCTCGCCCCTCGACCACTGACGCGCGAACCTGGACCGACGGGTACTTGCCGTCGTACGGTGCGAGGCTCTCGGCGAGCCAGTCGCGCAGAAGGTGCCGGGTGCTCTCGATCGGGGCCTCGTGGCGGTCCTGCGGCTGCCAGCAGTACACGACGTTCAACGCCGTACCGGACCGTTCGGCCTCGTCGAAGGCGAAGGCCAGCGCCTCGTCGGAATCCGCCGATCCATCGGTACCCACCAGGATGGGCCCGGTCCGCCGGTCACCGCGGACCACGACGACCGGGCGGTCGCACTTCGCCGTGACGGCGGTCGCCACTGAGCCGAGGATCGCGGCCGACAGCTTGTTCCGGCTCCTTGTGCCGACCACAACCAGCTCGGCGTCGGCCCCTTCGAGCAGGATGGCATCGGCAGCCGCCTGCTGGGTCAGCCAGCCGGACCCGTTCTGGTAGCCCAGCCGGTCCCGGACGAAGTCGACCGCCGCGTCCAGCTCGGCCTGATACAGCTCGACCGGCGGCGGGTCGGGGATGTATCCCTCGGCGCCGATCGCCGGCCACTGGCTGACCTGGCTCAGGTAGGCGCGGACCACCCGTACCGCCAGCCCCCGCCGCCCGGCGGCGTCGACCGCCCAGCGCAGCGCCAGCTGGCCCTCCGGCGTTCCGTCGATACCGACCAGGACGTACTTCGTCGCGTTCTCCATGCTCCGACCTCGTTCGCTCGCGGTGATCTCCTTCTCAAGTCCACTCTCATGCCCCGAGAGCTCGCCGGCCAGAGGCCTGCGGCCCACATCGCCAGGTGCCATCGGTCCCGCAGGTTCAGGGCCTCGGACTCTGAGGTGTGGTTCGGCCCCAGGCTTCTATGGGGTGGAGAGGGATCGGAGGCGACTGAGGATGACTGTGAAGGACCAGATCACCAGTAGGCGGGAATCAACGGCGAGTGCTGCGCGTCGTTTTGATCAGGTGGGTCTTGAGGTGCTCGCCGACTCGGAGTGCCTGCGGCTGATCGCCTCCGTGCCGGTGGGACGACTTGTCTTCACTCGAGGCGGACTGCCGGCGGTCCGATTGGTGAACTTCTTCGTCGACGAGAACACGTTGGTGTTCGCAACGGCTGACGGCGAGAAGTACCGCGCCGCGGAGCGCGGAGATGTCGTCGCCTTCGAGGTGGACGACTTCGATCCCGAACGGCATCTGGGCTGGACCGTTACGGCACTGGGACACCTGTCCGTGGTCGATCCTGATGAGGCGCGGGCGGCACGGCGCACGCTGCCGTTGCGCCCTTGGGCGCCGGCGGCCGATCGGTACCTGATCCGGCTGGGTATCGAGTCGCTCGAGGGTCGCCGACTGTTGCCGTGGGGTCAGCGACCGCACAGCGTGACTGTCGCGGATGACGACGACTGAGACCGAGCACTGCGTCCGCCCGCGAGGATGTCCGCGCCCCCACGCAGCCTTCGAATCTGTGTCGCGATCAGTGGCCGGAGCCTGGCCGCACTGACGAACTCAAAGGTCCCTCACACGCTCCCGTTCGTCATGTCAGACTGACGATGCCTTAGCGGTCCCAGCCACGGCGCGGGGTGTGGGCGCCGACTTGGGGGTCGCGGCTGCGGTAGACGATGTAGGGCCTGGTCAGGTAGCCGAGTGGGGCACTGAAGACGTGGACCAGGCGGGTGAAGGGCCACAGGGCGAACAGTGCCATGGCAGCGAGGCCGTGGAGCTGGAAGCTCAGTGGCGCCGCGGCCATCAGATCCGGATGCAGCGAGAAGCGGAAGATCCCGCGGAACCAGACCGAGACGCCCTCGCGATAGTCGTAGTGGCCGAAGATGTTCGCGACGACCGTATTGGCCAGGCCCAGCAGGATCACGGTGGCGAGGACCAGGTACATCACCTTGTCCATCCGGGTGGTCGCGGAGAAGACCGGCCCGACCGTTCGGCGCCGGTAGATGAGGATGGCCATCCCGACGATGGTGCCGAAGCCTGCGACGGCGCCGATGGAGACGGCGAGGAAGTGGTAGAGGCCCTCGGGTATGCCGACTGCCTCGGTCCAGGATTTCGGTACGCCTAGGCCCATCACATGGCCGAGGAAGACGGCGAGGATGCCGAAGTGGAACAACGGGCTGCCCCAGCGCAGCAGCCGGTCCTCGTACAGCTGCGACGAGCGGGTCGTCCAGCCGAACTTGTCGTAGCGGTAGCGCCAGAAGTGACCGACCACGAAGATCGTCAGACAGATGTAGGGGATGACGACCCAGAGGATCTCGTTCATCGGCGGGCTCCCGGGAAGGTCGGCATCGGCAACGTCACGGGGTCGAAGGCAGGGGTCGCGTACGGTGTCAGCCCGACTTCTTCCTGCGGCGGGCCTTCGGCCGCGAGCCGCTGGATGGCGGCCCATTCGTCGCCCCGCAGCGGCGGCAGAGTCGCTGTCACCGCTTCCAGCGCGCCAAGCCACTTCGAGCCGGCGTCCGCCAGGGAAAGCCTGAGCAGCTCGAGCCCGGCACGGTGGTCGAGCAGCAAACCCCAGCCAAGCCGCTGGTCGACCGTCGCCGCATATTCCAGTACTACGCACAAGTGGTCGGGCAGCTCGGACTCGTCGAGAATGAAGCCGGACCGCAGGTACGTCTGCTTGAAGCGGAGCAGTGCTACCCCGCGGCGTCGAGTGTCGCCGTGAGCGAAGTAGGTCAGGAAGAGGTTGTGCCGGCGCCTCGTGTCGAAGGTCTCGACGTACTCCTGCTGGAGGGCCGGCAGGCTCGACGACTCCAACTCGCGGATGGTGGCGCGCAGCGGATCGCCGACGGCACCGGGAAGCCGCTCGGCCAAAGAACTGATCAGATCGAGCCGCGACAGCAAGATCTCGTCGGGATAGTCAAGCAGCAGTGACGCCGCCTGCCAGGCGACCGCCCGCTCGTCGGTGGGCAACCCCGGTGCCGGATGCTTGCCGCTCATTTCAGGTCAGCTCCCCCGGTCAGTCCGCCCGTACCACCGGGACCGGTCGAGCCATGGTCGTCCGGGTCGGTCGGCATCTCGCCGGCGGCCGGTCGCGGGCCGTCGGGCCTGGGCGGGAACATCCCGCTCGGGGAACCTTTCCCATCCCAGTTCAGCAGGTTGACGCGGCCACTTCGACCGGCTGGTGCAGCCATCGTGTCGGTGGTCTGGCGATCCTGCAGCATCTGGAAGTTCTCGACCGCGATCGGGGTCGGTGTTCCCGATCCTTCGCCGAACGGTCCGGAGCCGCCCATCCCCGGGCCGCCTTCGTAGTCGAGCGAGCACTCGGTCGCGAGCTCTTCCAGCGAGTGTGCCTGTTCGGTGTGCGCGGACGGGATCACGTAGCGTTCGTCGTACTTCGCCAAGGCCAGCAGGCGGAACATGTCGTACATCTCTTCCTCGGTCATGCCGACCGACTCCGGAATGGAGCTGTCCGGGTCGCGGCCGAGGTTGATGTCGCGCATGTACGAACGCATCGCGGCCAGCTTGCGCAGTACCAGGTCGACCGGAGCGACGTCGCCGGCGGTGAACAGTTCCGCCAGGTACTCGATCGGGATCCGCAGGGCGTCGATCGCCGCGAACAGGTTCCCCCGGTCCTCGGGATCCTCGCCGGTCTCCTTGATCACGTCCACGACCGGCGACAGCGGCGGGATGTACCAGACCATCGGCATCGTGCGGTACTCCGGATGGAGCGGCAAGGCCACCTTGAATCTGTTGATCAGGGCGTAGATCGGCGACCGCTGAGCCGCCTCCACCCAGTCGTGAGGAATGCCGGCCCGCTCGGCCTCTCGCCGCACCGCCGGGTCGGACGGGTCCAGGAAGACACCACGCTGCGCCTCGTACAGTCCGTGTTCGTCGGTCGTCGAGGCAGCCTCCAGTACCTTGTCGGCGTCGTACAGCATCAGACCGATGTAGCGCAGGCGGCCGACGCAAGTCTCCGAACAGACGGTCGGCAGCCCCACCTCGACGCGCGGGAAGCAGAAGGTGCACTTCTCGGCCTTGCCGGTGCGGTGGTTGAAGTAGACCTTCTTGTACGGGCAGCCGGAGATGCACATCCGCCAACCCCTACAGCGATCCTGGTCGACCAGAACGATGCCGTCCTCGGACCTCTTGTAGATCGCGCCACTCGGGCACGACGCGGCACACGACGGATTCAGGCAGTGCTCGCAGATCCGCGGCAGGTAGAACATGAAGGTCTGCTCGAACTCGAACTTGACCTTGTCCCCGACCTTCTTCAGCACCGGGTCACGTTTCGCCGTCGTCGCGGAGCCGCCCAGGTCGTCATCCCAGTTCGCCGACCAGCTCACCTTCATGTCCTGGCCGGACAGCAGCGACTTGGGCCGGGCGACCGGCGTGTGCTCCTGGGCCGGCGCGTCCGTGAGGGTCGCATAGTCGTAGGTCCAGGGCTCGTAGTAGTCGTGGATCGAGGGCATCTTGGGGTTCGAGAAAATCGTCAGCAGCTTCTTCAGCCGCCCGCCGGCCTTCAGCGTCAACCGGCCGCGCCGGTTCAGCTGCCAGCCGCCCTTCCAGGTCTCCTGGTCCTCGTAGGTCCGCGGGTACCCCTGTCCAGGCCGAGTCTCGACGTTGTTGAACCACACGTACTCCGTACCGGTCCGGTTGGTCCAGGCCTGCTTGCAAGTCACCGAGCAGGTGTGACACCCGATGCACTTGTCGAGGTTCATCACCATCGCCATCTGCGCCATCACTCGCATCAGTACTGCACCTCCTGCGACCGCTTGCGGATGACGGTGACCTCGTCGCGCTGGTTCCCGGTCGGGCCGAGATAATTGAAGGCGAACGACAGCTGGGCGTATCCACCGATCAGGTGGGTCGGCTTGATCAGCAACCGGGTGAGCGAGTTGTGGATCCCGCCGCGCTTCTTCGACGTCTCCGCGATCGGTACGTCGATCAGCCGGTCCTGCGCGTGATGCATGTAGACCGTCCCCTCGGGCATCCGGTGCGAGACGATCGCCCGGGCCACGACGACCCCGTTGCGGTTGACCGCCTCGATCCAGTCGTTGTCCACGACACCGACCTTGGCCGCATCCTGGTCGCTCATCCAGATCGTCTGACCGCCGCGGGACAGCGACAGCATGAACAGATTGTCCTGGTACTCGGAGTGGATCGACCACTTGCTGTGCGGCGTCAGGTAGCGAACCGTCACACCGAGCTCGGTGACCGATCCGATCGCCGGCTCCGCGAACAGCACACCCATGTCCAGCGGCGGCCGGTAGACCGGCAGGTTCTCGCCGAGCTCGGCCATCCAGTCGTGATCGAGGAAGAAGTGTTGCCGTCCGGTCAGCGTGTGCCAGGGCTTGAGCCGCTCGACGTTGATCGTGAACGGCGAGTACCGCCTGCCACCGGTCTCGGAGCCGGACCACTCCGGCGACGTGATCACCGGCGTCGGTGCGGCCTGGGTGTCGGCGAAGGTGATCCGCTTGCCCTCGTGCTCGGCCGCCAGGTCGTGCAGCAGCTTCCCGACTCGCTTCTCCAGTGTCTTGAACCCCTCGGTGGCGAGCTGACCGTTCGTCGTACCGGAGAGGGCGAGGATCGCTTCGCAGGCGTGCACATCGCGCTTCAGCGACGGCCTGCCGTCACCGGGGCCGCCCCGGACGGCGCCGTTCTTCGCCCGCAGGTAGTCGACCGAATCCCTGACGTCGTACGTGACGCCCTTGGTCGTCGCGCCGAGCTTCTCCATCAACGGCCCGAGGGCTGCCATCTTGGCCCCGACAGCGCCGTAGTCCCGCTCGACCTCGACCAGCTTCGGCATCGTGACCCCCGGCACCGGCTCACACTCGCCGGCCTTCCAATCCCGGACGACGCCGTGCGGATTCGCCATCTCGTCGGCGGTGTCGTGCAGCAGTGGCACCGCGACGACGTCGTGGCGGACGCCCAGATGCTCGGCGGCCAACTCACTGAACTTCTCCGCGATCGTCTGCCAGGCGTCCCAGTCCGTCCGGGTCTGCCACGGTGGCGCGATCGCAGGGTTGAACGAGTGGATGAAGGGATGCATGTCGGTGGTGTTGAGGTCGTGCTTCTCGTACCAGGTCGCGGCGGGCAGGACGACGTCGGAGAACAGCGTCGTACTGGTCTGCCGGAAGTCCAGCGTCAGCAGCAGGTCCAGCTTTCCTTCCGGCGCGTCCTCGTGCCACTCCACCTCGCGAGGGCGGCGACCCTCGGGCGCCTCGCCGGCGCGCAGCGACGAGCCGGCCCCGAGCAGATGCTTCAGGAAGTATTCGTTGCCCTTGGCGGACGAGCCGAGCAGGTTCGCCCGCCAGACCGACAGGATCCGCGGGAAGTTCTCCGGTGAGTCCGGGTCCTCGCAGGCGAAGCGAAGGTGACCGGACTTCAGTTGGTCCACCACGTGGTCGGCCACCGGCCGGCCGGCCGTTTGCGCCTCGTCCGCGAGTTCGTGCGGATTCCGGTTGAAGGTCGGGTACGACGGCATCCAGCCCAGCCGGGCGCTCAGAGCGATCAGGTCCGCGGTCGACTTCCCCGCAAGCTGGCCCTCCCCCGTCTTCGCGGCCAACGTGTCCGCGCCGAAGTGGTCGTAGCGGAACTGGTCGGTGTGCAGGTACCAGTACGCCGTCTGAATCATCTGCCGCGGCGGACGCGCCCAGTCGAGCCCGAAGGCGAGTTGGGCCCAGCCGGTCACCGGACGGCACTTCTCCTGCCCGACATAATGCGCCCAGCCGCCACCATTCACCCCTTGGCAGCCGGTCAAGGTGGTCAGCGCCAGGAACGCCCGGTAGATCGTGTCGGAATGGAACCAGTGGTTCGTGCCGGCACCCATGATGATCATCGACCGGCCCTTGGAGTCCTCCGCGTTCTGTGCGAACTCCCGGGCGATCCGCGCCGCCGCCGACGCCGGTACGCCGGTGATGCGTTCCTGCCACGCCGGCGTGTACGGGGCGTCCGCATCGTCGTACGACGAGGGCCACTCACCGGGCAGTCCGGCGCGGGCTACACCGTACTGGGCGAGCATCAGGTCGAACACGGTCGTGACGAGGTGTCCATCGACCCGGCGGGCCGGCACCCCACGCCGGACGTCACCACCTGATCCGTCGCCGGTGTCGAACCTCGAGACCTGGACGAGGACCGCCTCCGCCTGTTCACCGGACAACGTCAGGGCCGGGTCGGTCTCGCCGGGATCGAGGTTCCATTTCCCTTCGCCGGCCGCCCCGAAGCGATGGCCGAGTGACCCGTTGGGCACCACCGGGGCACCGGTGCGGGAATCCAGCACGACCGTCTTGAACTGCGCGTTCTCCTCATCATCGAAGGCCGGAAGATCGGCCGCGGTCAGGAACTTCCCCGGCCGGTAGACGCCGTCGCTCGCCTCGTCGAGGCGGATCAGGTACGGCAGATCGGTATATGCCTTGCCATAGGCAACGAAGTACGGCGTCTCGCGGTCGACGAAGAACTCCTTGAGAATGACGTGTCCCATCGACATCGCCAGCGCCCCGTCGGTTCCCGGTGCCGCCGGCAACCACTCGTCGGCGAACTTCACGTTGTCGGCGTAGTCGGGCGCGACCGCGACGACCTTCTGGCCGCGGTACCGCGCCTCGGCCATCCAGTGCGCGTCGGGTGTACGGGTGACCGGCAGGTTGGAGCCCCACATGATCAGGTAACCGGCGTCCCACCAGTCCCCCGACTCCGGTACGTCGGTCTGGTCGCCGAACACCTGCGGAGACGCCACCGGCAGATCGGCGTACCAGTCGTAGAACGACAGCATGGTGCCGCCGATCAGCGAGGTGAACCGGGCGCCGGAGGCGTGCGAGACCATCGACATCGCGGGGATCGGCGAGAACCCGGCGATCCGGTCCGGCCCCCATTTCTTCAGCGTGTGCACGTAGGCGGCGGCCACCATCTCGGTCGCCTCGTCCCAACTCGCCCGCACCAGCCCGCCTTTGCCGCGAGCGGACTTGTACTGCGCCGCGCGGGCCGGATTGCCGACGATGTGAGCCCACGCGGCCACCGGGTCACCGTGCTGCGCCTTGGCTTCGCGGTACATCTGCAACAGCACGCCCCGGATGTAGGGGTAGCGGATCCGCGTCGGCGAATAGGTGTACCAGGAGAACGCCGCGCCCCGGGGACACCCGCGCGGCTCGTACTCCGGCTTGTCCGGTCCGACGGAAGGATAGTCCGTCTGCTGGGTCTCCCAGGTGATGATGCCGTCCTTGACGTACACCTTCCACGAGCACGACCCGGTGCAGTTCACCCCGTGCGTCGAACGCACCACCTTGTCATGGCTCCACCGATCCCGGTAGAAGTCATCGGCCTGGCGGCCACCAGTCTTGTGCAACGTCCGCAGATCGTCCGACACCACGCCCTTGGTGAAGTACCGGCGAGTGCTGACCAACGCCTGACTCAATCCTCCATCCAGACCCATCTCGCGCTTGTGGTTCTTCCCGTCAGGGTGAGCCTCAGTGCTCATACAGGTTCCTTCGCTGATCGAGTCGCGCCCTCAGGCTGCTGCTTGGTTCGCGGTGCTTCTGACGATGGTCAGGGTCAGAACGAGAGTCAGGGCTGCCGTGACGGACAGCAAGGTCAGACCGATCGCGTACGAGTCGGTGCGGCCGTAGACGTAGCCCATGATCAGCGGCGGCACGAAGCCGCCGAGGCGCCGGCCGCGCCGACCAGCCCGGTCACGCCACCGACACGAGCGGGATCGGTGACCTTGGCAACCAGTGCGAACGTCGCGCCACTGCCGGCGCCGAGTGCGGCAGCCAGGGACAAGAACGCCACCGTGCCGACGTGCTCGAGCAGCGGCGTGGTGGCGGCGACGGCCGCGCCGGCGACGACGACCGCGTAGCAGCCGGCCAGGACGGGCACGGGACCGAACCGGTCCGACAGCCAGCCGCCGATCGGTCGCATCAGGACGGCGACCACGACGAACCCGGCCATGCGGTTGGCCGCGTCCGCGGCGTCCAGGTCGTACGCGGTCTTCAGATAGGACGGGAGATAGACCGAGAAGGCGACGTATCCGCCGAATGCGACGGCGTACAGGACGCAGGCCTGCCAACTGATCGGCAGCTTCGCGTTGGCGATCACTCGGGTCAGAAGTGAGCCCTGCGGAGGCTTGCGGCCCGGTGCGTCTCGCAGGACCAGCCACGCCACCGCGGTGTAGATCGCGAGGGCGACGGCGGTGAGCAGGAACGGAGTACGTTCGCCTGCGCCGGTGTACAGCTTCACGGTGGTCAGGGCGCTGATCGCTGTACCACCCATCCCCGCGCCGAAGACGCCGATCGCCAGTCCACGGCGCTCGGGCGGAAACCAGGCGTTGACGAACGGCACCCCGACGGCGAACGCCGTCCCGCCGATGCCCAGGAAGAGCCCGCCGAGCAAGAGTGCATCGAACGACCGCAGGCCGATGAAGCCGATGAACAGCACCGGTAAGATCGTCGCGGCCGAAACCAGCGGGAACATCACCCGGCCGCCGAATCTGTCGGTGAGCGCACCGACCGGGATCCGGCCCAGTGAGCCGACGATGACGGGTACAGCGACCAGCAACGCGACATCGGACTCCGACAGCGTGCCCAGCGTTCCCTCGGTCCGGAACAACGGCCCCAAAGGGCTCAGCAGGGCCCAGGCCCAGAAGTTCACGGCGAAGCCAACGGTGGCAACGGCCAGCATCAACCCGGCCGACCTGGTCGGGCCGACAGCGGGAGGCGCCACCTCGCTGCCCGAGCTGGCGACGCTTGGGGGGTCCACGTTCATCGTTGGCCTCCGGCGCTCACACAGGACGTGCCCAAACCGCGGACAGGCAAACCGCGGTCGTGGGCCGACACCTCGATCTTCCCCGTGGCGCCTGGCCGCCGCCAGGGCCGAAGTGCCCGGATGACCGGGACCGATGCCACCACGCTGCCGCCCGGACAGGACTTTCGACTCTGGTCTCCGGGCCGCGCCGCATGACAGCGTTGATAGATCAGCCAAGGGAGGGGATTCGGTCGATGTCTGTTCAACATCCCGCCGAGCCGGCCACGGCTGAGTTCACTTTGGCTCCGGAGCCGACCGGTGGACGGAGCTTGATCGAGCTGGATCCGGCGGAGGCCTTCGAACTGCTGGCCGGCGCCGGCTACGGACGCATCGTGTTCTCCCACCACGCGTTGCCGGCGATCCGGCCGGTGAACCATTTCGTCAGCGACGGCCAGATCATCATTCGCAGCCGGCTGTCCGCGACCGTCGCCGGCGCGACCGGCACCGTGGTCGCCTACGAGGCCGACGACCTCGACCCGCTGCGCCGGCTCGGCTGGAGCGTCGTCGTGACCGGCATCGCACGGACCATCGACGACCCGGCCCGCGTCGCTCGCTACGAGCAAGCACTACGCCCCTGGGTCGAACTCCCGATGGACGTCGTCATCGCCATCCAACCCGAGATCATCACCGGCTACCGGCTCGTCGAGACTTCCGCCGGGTCGGACGTCACCAGGTAGACCAGGGAGCAACACCGCGGTTGGGGCCGCTTCCCGCCGGTCGCCATCGTCAGGTCCCGTTGGCGGCCTCGGACTGGCTGGACCCGATCATCACGTCGCTGCTCCCGCCCATGCCGGCTCGCCGGATGAGGTCGGATACCAGGTCGTGGCCCTGAACGATGGTCTCGTCAAGGGTCCGCATGCCGACGTGGTACGGCGGCCAGACAGAGAACAACATGCCTCCAGAGTTCAACGCCACACACCTTCAGCGCAGGGCCGAAGGTCCCTTCCCCGTCCGCCTACCGACCCGCGATGTCGGTCCCCACTGAGCCTGATCCAGGGTCGTCGTCGGCCCTGCCGAGAGACTCTGCCGGGCATCGTTCGTGCCGAAGGGCCTGAACATTTGGGACCGATGCCCGATGCGAGGGGCAATCCCGCAACCGCAGGCTGGAACTGCGGCAAAGGTTGCCGCCCCAGCGGAGTCGAAGGAACCCTCATGTCTGCAGACGAGCTGTCGATGGAGCAGATCGACCTGCTGCTCAAGGCCGCCGTCGCGGCGCCGAGCATGCACAACACCCAGCCCTGGCGGTTCGAGATCGACCGGCACGCGATCAACATCTACCTGGACGGATCCCGCGCGCTGCCGGCCGAGGACCCGACCGGCCGCGCGATGCGGATCGCCGCCGGCGCCGCGACCTTCAACCTGCGCTGCGCCGCCGCGGCGATGGGCTGCGGCAGCTGGTTCGGCCTGATGCCCGATCGCTACGACCCCGACCTGGTCGCCCGAGTCGTCGTCGAGCCGATCAACGAACCCGATCGCGTCCTGAAGCAGCTCGCGCAGGAGATCCCGCGCCGGCACACCAGCCGCGAGCCGGTCCGGCCGGTCCACCTGGCCGCTGAGGTCCGGGCACTGCTCAGCAAGGCGGCCATGACCGAACAAGCCGAGCTCACCTGGCTCCCGGCGCCAAAGGTCAAGGAGGTCCTCGACCTACTGGTCGACACCGATCTCCGCGAGATCGGCGACTGGCACCGCCGCGCCGAACGCGCCCACTGGGTCGGCGGCGAGCGCAGTACCGACGGCGTGCCGAGCTCGGTGCTCGGACCACGGTCCGCCGCCTACCCCTCACCTGTTCGCGACATGGGCACCAGCCCGACCGACCAGACCCGCTCGCGGGCCGTCTTCGAAGCAGACCCCGTCCTCGCGGTGCTGTCCACCAACGCAGACACCAGAGCCGACCAGGTCGCCGCCGGCCTCGCGCTCCAGCGAATGCTGCTCACCGCAACCCGAGAAGGCCTCAAGGCCTCCTTCCTCAACCAGCCACTCGAGTACGACGACCTCCGCCGCGCGGTCCAACGATCCACCGGCAAGCCCGGCCACGCACACATGGTGATCCGCTTCGGCCACAGCACCGTCACCGCCACGACACCGCGGCGACCGGTCTCGGCGTTCGTTCCTGCCCACCAGGAGTCGTCATGACCGACATCAACGCCCTGCTGGCAGAGATCGCCCGCTGGGAGCAAGAACTCGCCATGCTCGAGGACGAGGCCACCGCCGAAGGCTGGACGACGCCGGAAAAGCTGCTCTTCACCATGCAGCGGACCGTGGACACCTACCGCCGGCGAGTCCTTCCCCGGGTCACCACGGACGGACTGACAATGCGGCCCGCGAGCACCGCCGACCAGGCCCCCGCGGCCTTGACCGCCTACTCCGCGATCGTCGCCGACGAACTCACCCAACTCGTCGACACGCTGGAGGAACTACGAATCGAACTGATCCGGTTCGGCCAGACAGCCGAACTCCAACTCCAGGCCGCCGAGACCCTCGCAGCCCTCCGAGCCCTGGTCCGAGTGCTCGTCCGCATCGGCCAGGAGGTGCAGATCCCAGGATTGGCCACGCACCTCGCGCCGGAGCAATCCGCTCAGCTGACAACCGCCGTCCACGCCTACGAGAAAGACCTGCGATGACGAACGGAGTACTGCCCGCGGTCAGTTCCTCGGCGAGACGGGCCTGGAGATCGAACACGTCCGCCTGACCGGCCCGGCCGCCAGAGACGCCGAACATCGATTGGCAGAGTTCGCCCGGCCTGCCACCTTCGACGGCCAGGTGATCACCGACCAGGCCCGGCTACGGCGTCTTAGTCGGGGATGGCTCCGAGGCTCATGTTCGCCATGGTGCCTGCGATTCCGCTGGCCCGGTCCGAGGCGATGAACGTGACGATCTCGGCCATTTCCTGGAGGCTTGGCAGGCGTTTGCGGTGCGTGCGCCCGGCGACCATGTCCTGGAATTGGTCGCGGGTGATTCCGTGTGCCTTGGCGTGGATGCCGAAGACCTCCTCGATCGTGCCGCTGTCGGGCATGCCCTGGGCGCGGACGCCGGCCACGCGAACGCCGTACGGCGCGAGCTCGACTGAGAGGTCCCTGATCAGGGCCTCCTCGGCCGCCATAGCCAACGCGACGCCACCCATGAGGGGATTGGCGATCCGGGAGGGAATCGAGGTCACGGTCATGATCACCCCCGAGCCCTTCGCCGTCATGTGCCGGCCGGCAAGGCGGGCGGTCAGGAAGTTGGCTCGTACGTGCTCGGCTATCGGCCGCATGAAGTCGTCGACGTCGAGATCGACGAGGGGAACGCCCTGCAGGGTGGTATTGCGGAGCCCGACCGCGTTGAACGAGATGTCGACGCCGCCCGCCTTCTCGATCACGGTGTCGAGGTGCGCGGCCACGGCGTTCTCGTCGAGCGCGTCGACCTGCGCGGACTCGGCCACGCCACCGACCGCACTGATCTCCTTGGCGAGTAGCTCTGCCTTCGACAGGGTGCGGCCGGTGAGAAAGACCCGTGCCTCTTCGCGCGCGAAGGTCTTGGCGACGGCGTGACCGATGGCGCCGCCGGCTCCGTAGATCACGGCGGTCTTGTCCTGGAGCAGCAGACTCGTGTTCATGGATTGCCTTCCGTTACTGGTTCTGCGGCGCGGGGACGAGGGCCGCGTTCTCGCGCTCGAGCGCCTTGACCGCACCGCTGTTCCAGCTGTCGGCAAGCGCCCGCGAGAAGGGATCGGGGAAGATCTCGTCTTCTCCCTTGGCAAGCCCGTCGAGGATGGCCCGGGCTACCGACTGCGGTGACGCCTTCGGAATGTCGAGGTCACGCACCATGTCAGTGTCCACGGGACCGGGCAGCACGGCATGAACGTCCACGCCCTGACCGGCGAGCGTGGCACGCAGGGACTGCGTTAACGAGAACGCGGCCGCCTTCGAGATCGAGTACGCAGGACTGATCGGCACGGCAGCCACCGCTGCCAGCGACAGCACATTGACGATCGCGCCCTTCGACTCGACAAGTCGAGGCAAGAGTGCCTGGATGACGCCATAGGGGCCGAAAAGGTTAACCTCAAGATGCCGCTCCAGGCCGGCTCGATCGGCCAGGTCTTCATAGCCGTACACGCCCGCGTTGTTGATCAGGACGTCGAGTGAACCAACCGTTTCCGAAGCGGCGGCGATCTGTCCGGCGTTGGTCACGTCGAGGGTCAGCGGCGTGACGCGCTCATCCGTGTGGGTGAAGGGCTGGCGGGTGCCGGCGTAGACCCCTTTGGCGCCTCTGCTCAGCGCCTCGTCGACCAGCGCCTTCCCGATGCCGCGGCTGGCTCCAGTCACCAGGACCGTCTTGTCCGCGAGTGTCATGCGTTCTCCTCGTCAGGTGGAAATCGAACTGTCGAGAGTGCAGACACCCCACCGCCGGCAAAATGGGCGGCGCGTGATGCGCCCAGTTTTCGGCCCGGCCGGTGTCACAACTGAGGAAGACTGGCGAACCTGACACCAGGCGAGGTGATGACACGTGACCGCGAGCGAGCTGATCGCAAGAGCGCGGAATGGGGATGACGAGGCGTTCCGGCAACTGACAGAGCTACATCGCCGGGAGCTGCACATGCACTGCTACCGGATGCTCGGCTCGTTCCAGGACGCCGAGGACGTTCTGCAGGACACGCTGCTCGCCGCATGGCGCGGTCTCGACCGGTTCGAGGGGCGGTCCACGATCCGCACCTGGCTGTACCGGATCGCGACCAACCAGTGCCTCAACGCGATTCGCTCGGCCAGCCGCCGCCCGGCAAAGGAGTGGGACGTGCCCGAGATCGAACCACCGGAGCCGAGCCGGCACGGCGAAATCGTCTGGCTCGAGCCATACCCCGACGCGCTCCTCGACGGCGCGATCGCCACGCCGCCCGGCCCGGAAGCACGCTACGAGCAGACGGAGTCCATCTCGCTGGCGTTCGTCACCGCGCTGCAACTCCTGCCCGCCCGCCAACGGGCCGTCCTGATCCTGCGCGAGGTGCTCGGCTACCCGGCAGCCGACGTCGCCGACATCCTCGGCTCCTCCGTCGAATCGGTCAACAGCGCGCTCAAACGGGCACGCGCCACGCTGCAACGGCGCATCCCGCCGGACGGAACCACCGCTTCATCGCCGACGCTCGCCTCACCGGCCGAGCAGGCACTCGTGGCGAGGTTCACTCGCGCGTACGAAGCCGGCGACATCGATGCCCTGGTTGCCCTGCTCACCGACGACGTTCGGGTCTCGATGCCGCCGATGCCGCTCGAATACCTCGGCCGCGACGCCGTCGCCGGTTTCTACACCGCGCTCATGAGCGCCAACCGCGAGTACCACCTGGTCCCCACGCGCGCCAACGGCCAACCGGCCTTCGGCACCTACCTCCGCGCGCCCACCGACGGCATCCGGCACGGAACCGGGCTTCTCGTCCTCACCCTGGCCGGCGACCGGATCTCCGCCGTGACCCGCTTCGACAACAGCGTCCTTCCCTGGTTCGGGCTCCCACGCTCCCTTCCCAGCCACTGATTCCTCCGTCAGTGGAGTTGTACGGGCTGACCCCGGACGAGTTCATTGCTGCCCGCAACCAGCTCGCCAAGACCGTCGGCGGCGCAACCGGCGCCGCGGTCAAGGCGCTGCGCAAGCCGACACTCGCGGCCTGGCCGGCCAGCAGAAGCGGCTCGCAGACCTCGACTACCAGGTCAGGCCTCGGCTTCGGGGTTCTCGTCGACCGCGAGGCTGTGCCAGATGTCGAAGGCCACCGACGCGGCGCCTTCCGCGTCGCCGGCCTCGATGAGATCGATCAACTGCTCGTGCCGACTGACCGACACCCGGCCGTCGACGCCGAAGCGCAATCGCTCCGCGCGGCGGATCAGTGGGTCGAAGCGTTCGATCACCGCTTCGAGGGCCTGATTGCCGAGTGCGGCGACCGGGATCTGGTGCAGTTCCTCGTCCGCATCCAGGGCCGCACTGACATCGCCTGACGCCACCGCCGCGGCAAACCGGCGGTTCGCGTCTCGCATCCGGTCCACATCGTGCGCGCTGATCCGCCCCGTCACCTGTCGTACCGCCAACTCGTGCATCGCGGCGACGACGTCCTTCGCGTCCCGCACCACCTGGATGTCGATGGCGCTGACCGTCGTGGATCGACCCGGCAGCGCCACCACCAGTCCACTCGCCCCGAGGCGCAGCAGCGCTTCGCGCACCGGGGTCCGGCTCACCCCCAGCCATTCGGCGAGCTCACCGTCCTTGAGTTGCTCTCCCGGCCGGAACGTTCCGTCGACGATGGCGTCGCGGAGGCGACGGTAGACGTCGTCGCGCAGAAGGGCGCGGTCTACAGCAGGACTACCCTGGGGAATCGGCACAGCAACATATTGCACACACACCTCCCTCTCTACGAAACCCTGAGCGGCAGTTGCCCTCACGCCCAGGATGCAATATATTGCATATCAGAGACGGCGTATGCCGAACTCTTCACAACAGCCGCTCGGGACCTCCCCGTGCGGGAAGGGAGACCAGAGCATGAGCACGGACCAGGAGATCAAGAACGTCGTACTGGTGCACGGCGCGTTCGCTGACGGCTCGGGCTGGCGGGGCGTACGACAACCTGACCGCGCGCGGCTACCAGGTGACGATCGTGCAGAACCCGCTCACCTCACTCGAGGACGACGTCGCAGCCACCACCCGCGTGCTGGACCGGCAGGACGGCCCCGCGATCCTCGTCGCCCACTCCTGGGGCGGCACAGTCATCACCGAGGCCGGAGTCCACCCGAACGTGGCCGGTCTGGTCTACGTCTCCGCGCTGGCACCCGACGCCGGCGAGACCACGAGCCAGCAGTACGAGGGCTTCGCGGCGACGCCGGACTTCGTGATCGACGTCGGTGAGGACGGCTACGGCTTCCTCAACCACGACAAGTTCAAGGCCGGGTTCGCCCACGACGCGAGCGACGCGGACGCCGCCTTCCTGCGGGACACGCAGGTCCCGATCAACATGTCGGCCTTCGGCGCGCCGGTGAAGAACGCCGCCTGGCGGGACAAGCCCACCTGGGCCGTCATCGCCACGGAGGACAAGGCCTTCGACCAGGCCATGCTGCAGCACATGGCGACCCGCAGCGGCGCGAAGATCACCAACGTGTCCGCCAGCCACGCCGTCTTCCTGACGCAGGCCGGCGTCGTCGCCGACACGATCGACAAGGCCGCGAAGGCCGCTTCGCCCGCCGGTCGCTGAGCCACTGTTGACGCTGGGCCTGGCGCCCGCGCCGAGCGCGCGCCGGCCCAACTGTCCGGAGGGATGACATGTCGATCACCCCGTTCCAGGTGACGCTCTGGATCGAACTCCTGGCCGCCGGACTCGGCGGCCTCCAAGGGGCACTCTTCGCCGCAGGCGTCAGGTCCCGCCGCATCGACGTGCTCGGCGTGATCGCTATCGGACTCGCTGTCGCGCTCGGAGGAAGCCTGCTCCGCGACCTCGTGCTCAACCAACCGCCGGTCGTGGTGTGGAGCAACTGGTACCTGACCGTGGCCGGTGCCACGGCAATCCTCGGCATGGTCCTGCAACCGGTGCTCGCACGAGGGGACTGGCTCATCAGCGTGCTCCTCGACGCCGTCGTGATGGGCCTGTTCGGAGCCATCGGCGCCTCGAAGGCGCTGTCCCTCGGCGTCGGCGCAGCCGGGGCTGTGGTGGTCGGCGTCATCGGAGCCATCGGCGGCGGGATGCTGCGCGACGTGATGCTGGGCCTGTCTTTCTCTTTCCTGCACGTGGGCACCCTGTACGCCGTCGCGGCGGGCGCAGGCACGGCAGTGCTGGTCCTACTCGCCGAACTCGGTACGCCGATCCCGATCGCGGGGGTTATCTGCGGGGTGGTGACGACGCTGGTGCGCCTGGCCGCTGTGCGGTTCGAGTGGACCTTTCCGGAGCAGTTCGTGGTCCGCCCTCGGCGCCACAGGCCGTCCGAGGGGTAGTAACAGCTTAGGTGTGTCTGGGATCGATCGGGTGCGGGTGGCAGTTCACACCGCGCCAAATCCACGCTTGCCCTGCGGCGGCGTCCAGTTGCGGAAACCAACGGTCGTGACCCGTTGGCTCAGATCGCGCACAGCTCAGTGAGTTTCGGCGTCGCTCTACCTCGCCGGCAAACAGCTACTTGAATAGCCGCATCGGGACCGAGCGGTCCACGCCGCCCGGCGCCGCAGTACCTGCTCATGGACCGCCACGTACCGCTGTCCTGCGCGCTCTCGGCCTCTAGGCCATCGTCTTGTGCCCGGTAGGGCGCTTGGTCCTCGGGCAGGGGACCTTCGGCACTGATCGTGTGGCTCGGTGTGCTGTGGAATGGGAGCTGTAGGACGCCTGACGGTCTCCTACATCGTTGCCCAGAGCATGGGATCGGGAGGGACATCATCATGAGCGGTTCGCCGTACATCACCTGGTCACCGGACGGAAGCGGTTTCACCACCACCCCGGCTGCCTACCGCGAGTTCGTGCGGACTGCCAGGCTCCGGACGGTCGTGGCTACGCAGCTGCGCCGGCTTCGCCGTGGCGCGGACCTGATCGCGGTCGGGGCGTCCATTCGCAATGCCTACTTCTACGCGGACGTTCCGCCGGCTGTGGCTGAGGCGATCTCCGACGCGTATCGCCGGCTCGGTGGCGATGCGGTCGAGCTGGTGGTCGGGGGCGAGCCGGCCGACGACCCCATCGTCGAATTCCTCACCGGCCCGCAGGAGGTGTTCCTCCATGTCCGCGGACCGAACGCACTGTACTCCGCTTGCAAACGCTGCTGGGCTTCGTTGTTCACTGACCGGGCCATCATCTACCGAGAGGTTCGAGCCATCGATCAACTGTCGGTAGATCTCTCAGTGAGGATCCGACCGGTGGCAGCGTCGAGGTTGGCGCCGCAATCGAGGGAACTCGTGGCAATCGGTCCACGGTGAGAGTCACCGCCCCGATTCGGCAAGAACGGAGCGGTGCCAGGCCGCCCGCCGGTCATCGACGGGCATGACCTGGTCGACATGCTCGCCCAGGCCGACATCGCCCGCGCGATCACTTGCCGGCGGGGAGGAGACGGCCGTCGTGGACTTCGGCGACCGCGTCGACGGTGGTGAGCAGGGAGCGGTCGTGGGTGACCAGGACAGTGGCGGTCGCTCGCTGGTGGGTCAGGGTGGCGATGAGTTCGAGGATGGCAGCGCCGCGTTCGTGGTCGAGGGCGCTGGTGGGCTCGTCGATCAAGAGAATCGCTGGGTCGTTCATCAGGGCGCGGGCGATGTTGATGCGCTGGCGCTGGCCGCCGGACAGTTGGTGGGATCGCCGGTCGGCCTGGTCGGCGAGACCAACCGCGTCGAGCAGGTCCAAGGCGCGGCTGCGGGCCTGCTTCGGGTTGCGGCCGTCGAGATGGACCATGAGCTGAAGTTGTTCGGCAGCGGTGAGGGAGGGAAGCAGGTTGGGCTGCTGGAAGACAATGCCGATGGCGGTGCGGCGCAGGGCCGTCAACTCGTTGCGGCTCAGCCCGGTGGTCTCAGTACCCGCGATGCTCACCCGCCCGGCGTCGGGAGTGACAAGGGTGGCTGCCACCGCCAGGAGACTCGACTTGCCGGAGCCGGAGGGGCCGACGACAGCGGTGATGGTGCCGGCGGGCACGCTCAGGTTCACGTGATCGAGGGCGGTCAGGCGGCTGATGCCGTCGGGGTAGGTGAGGGTGATGTCTGCCAGGTGCAGGCCTGCGGCGGTGGTTGTCGCGGTCATCGGGCACTTCCCAACGCGGTAAGGGGGTCGACAGAGGTGATACGCCGGATAGACAGGGCCGCCCCGAGGACGCCGAGCGCGATCATGATGGCCATCGGGACGAGGACCGTGGCGGCGTCCAGGACGAACGGGATCGCGCTGCCGCCAACGGCAGCGCCGAGACCGGCCGCCAGGACCGTGCCGATTCCGGTGCCGAGTACGAGAAGGGTCACGGCCTGGCCAAGGGCGTCCTTGAGCAGGTAGTGGCCGGAGGCGCCCAGTGCCTTGAGGACGGCGACGTCGCCGCTGCGCTGGAGGGTCCACACGGTGAAGAACGCACCGATGACGAGGGCCGAGATGGCGAACAGGAAGCCGCGCATCAACTGCAGGGAACCGTTCTCCGCGGTGAAGGAGCCGATCGCCTGCAATGCTTCGTCGCTGCTGACGGCCCTGGTGTTGAGTTTCCGGTCGGCTGCCGCCAGATCGGCTCGGGTGGTGGTGGCCAGGGCCACGACAGTGGCACCCGCGCCGCCGTCACCGGCAGGAGCACCGAGTTGCTGCCAGTCGGCGAGGGACGTCCACACGACGGGCGTGTGGCTGTACATCGCCTCCCCGCTGACAGCGGCGACGGTAACAGCGTGCCCGCCCAGAGTGAGGGCGTCGCCGACTTTCACACCCAACTCGTCGGCGGCCCGCGTGGACATCACCACGGCACTGTCGTTGATCTCACTGGAGTCGGGAGCCAGCTCGGAGCCTGGCTGGACACCGAAGGCGGACAGGGAGGCGGTGGTGGAGCCGGCCTGAGCCTTGGTCATCGCGATGCCCAGCGGCTGGGCGGACTCGACGCCGGGTATCTGGGCCCACCGCTCCCAGGTGTTCTGGTCGATGTGGGAATCCGTGAAGGAGATGTCCTGGTCACCAGGTGGAGCGGAGAAGACCAGGTGGTCGGCAGGTAGGCCGGTGATGGCGGAGACGTTCTCCCGGGCCAGACCCGCCGTGAGCCCGGACAGCAGCCCCACCAGCAGTGTGATCAGCACGATCACGGTGCCCATGAGGGCGAAGCGGCCCTTGGCGAATCGGAGGTCTCTCCAGGCCACGAACACAGGCTTACCTCTTTCGGTGTGGTCCGGCGCCGGACCTGGCGCCCGGCGCAGGTCTCCACCGTCGCCTGTCGGACCTCGCCGCGGCATCGCCCCGAGGACTGCCCGATGATGGATCGTGGGTTCACCCGCGCTTACACCTTTTGGTTGATGCCGCCACCCGCGGCGCTTGCTTACCCTGTTCTGGGGAGTGGCACCATCTGGACGGATGTGCCCGACAGCCGATGAGAGACCTTGTGAGCGATCCTTCCTTGACTCCCGCGATGCGGGTGCTGCGTTTCTGCCTGCACTTGATGGTCGCGGGCCTGCTGGCCATTGCCGGAGTACGGGCCGCGGCCGACGGCGGTGCGAGCGGCCCGAAAGTGATCATCGCGATCTGCGCACTTGCGGCCGTCTACGGCGCGGGACCGCTCCTGCACCCCGTACGCACTCGGGCACCGGCCGCGGCCTGGTGGCTGGCAGCTGTCACGGCCACCTGGTTGGTCCTGCTCGCACTCACCCCGGACGGCGTCTGGCTCGCCTTTCCACTCTTCTTCGTCCAGTTGCACCTGCTGCCGCGCCGCTGGGCACTGACAGCCGTCGCGATCACCACCGTGCTGGCAATCGCAGGATTCGGCTGGCACACCCACACTCTCACCCCGGGCACAGTCATCGGCCCCGTGCTCGGCGCTGCAGTCGCCGTCGCGGTGGCCCTCGGCTACCAGGCTCTGTACCGGGAGAGCGAGCAGCGCCGCCGTCTTATCGAGGAACTGACCGCGACCCGGGGTGAACTGGCCGCTGCCGAGCATGCCGCCGGAGTCCTGGCCGAGCGCGAACGCCTTGCCCGCGAGATCCACGACACCCTGGCCCAGGGTCTGTCCTCGATCCAACTGCTGTTGCGGGCCGCCGAACGCGCCCAGCTGTCCGGCCGGTCCGCGGTGGCACTGGACCATGTGCGCCACGCCCGCCACGCTGCCGTCGACAATCTCGCCGAGGCCAGACGGTTCGTCCGTGCCCTGAGCCCACCCGGCCTGGAGGCCGGAAGCCTGCCTGCCGCGCTGGTGCGACTGTGCGCCACGACCTCCCGAACCTCTCCTTTGACCGTCCATTGCCAGATCTCCGGCACCCCGGCAGAGCTACCCACCCCGCACGAGGTCGCGCTGCTGCGCATCGCCCAGTCCGCACTGGCCAACACCGTTCAGCACGCGAACGCCACCCATGCCGAGCTCACCCTGAGCTACATGGATACCGAGATCGCGCTCGACGTCGTCGACAACGGACACGGCTTCGATCCCGGCGCTCTCCCCGTGCACGGCGGGAGCGAGTCCGGCTCCGGCTCCGGCTTCGGGCTGATCGCGATGCGCGCCCGCACGAGTGCCCTGCACGGCGCCCTGACCCTCGAAACCGCCCCAGGCCAAGGGACCGCCCTGGCCGTCGCACTCCCCCTGCCGGCCCGCGAAGGAGTCGACGTATGACCGTCGCCCCCGTCCGGCTGCTGGTCGCCGACGACCACCCGGTGGTACGAGCCGGGCTACAGGCCGTCCTGGAGACCGAGCCTGGCTTCATCGTCGTGGCCGATGTGCCCACCGCTGAAGAAGCCGTCACTCTCGCCGCCGAGCCCGACCTCGCTGTCGACGTGGTGTTGATGGACCTCCAGTTCGGCGGCCAGATGCTGGGCTCCCAGGCGACAGCCGCCATCACCGCTCGCAAGGGCGCGCCCCGGGTGCTGATCCTGACCACCTACGACACCGACGTCGACATCCTCGCCGCCATCGAAGCCGGTGCGTCCGGCTACCTCCTCAAGGACGCCCCGCCCGAGGAACTCGCCGCAGCCGTACGCACGGCGGCGGCCGGGAAAGCAGCGCTCGCACCCGCCGTCGCGCTGCGGCTGATGGGCCGCATGCGCGAGCCTGCCACCACACTGACCCGGCGCGAAACCGAAGTCCTGCAGTTGGTCGCCGACGGCCTTTCCAACGCCGCCATCAGCAAGCAACTCTTCCTCAGCCAGGCCACCGTCAAGTCCCACCTCGTCCACATCTATCTCAAGCTCGGCGCCGACTCCCGTACCTCGGCCATCGCCACCGCGACAGTCCAGGGCATCATCCGCCGCTGACTCTTTCGAGGATGTTGTGACACCGCGGGGTCACCGACGCTGTCGACGCTAGTCCGGCCCGCCGCAGGCTCGCGTTGCACCAGGCAGAGCTGACGGGACCTACGCAAGGGAATCGTCCGCCCGTCAGAGTTCGCGTGAGGCTGACCACGGGGCTACATCGAGGGGCGTACGCCGCCCGATGTACCCCCGGCGCCGTCCAGGTCCTGACCCACTCCCCCGGCACGACGCGTCGACCCCTTGCTCGCGACGAGGGTTGAACCATGACCAGCTCACCTCTCAGCCGGGCCCTGAAGGCCCTCCACGCAGCGCCACGTCGTGTCCTCGTGGCCGTCTTCTTCTTCGTCATCGTCGCCGGCGTCCTCGGCGGCCCGGTCGCCGGCGCCCTCGAGACCGAGGGCGGCTTCGTCGCCTCGAACGCCGACTCCGTCCGCGCCGTAGAGCGGGTCGAGGCCGCCACGGGACGCAGCCTGTCAGCCGGCATCGTCCTCCTCGTCGAAGGCGGTTCGGACGGGCCCGCGGTCGACACCGCTGCCGACATCCTCAAGGCGGTCGACGGCATCGCCGCGGTCGGGCCGGGCGGGTCCGCGGCGGACGGTTCCTCGAGCCTGGTCACCGGCACCCTCGAGGCCGGCGCCAGCAGCGACGACGTCGCGGCCGACGTGCTGGAAGCGTTCGCCGACGACCCCGCCGTCACCGTCGGCGGCCAGGCCGTCGCCGGCGTCCAACTCAGCGAGCGGGTCGCCGCGGACCTCAGCCGCGCCGAGTTGATGGCCTTTCCGATCCTGGTCGTGCTGTCGCTGCTGATCTTCGGCGGCCGCGCCGCGGTCCTGCCGCTGGCCGTGGGCATTACTACCGTCATGGGCACCTTCCTGGCCCTGGCTGGGATCAACCAGGTCTACGGCCTCAGCGTCTTCGCGCTCAACTTGGTGATCGGCCTCGGGCTCGGGCTGGCCATCGACTACACCCTGTTCCTGGTCAGCCGCTACCGCGAGGAACTGGACCGCCAGGGCCCGACGTTCGGAGCCGTCGCCACCACCATGCGCACAGCCGGTCGCACTGTGGCCTTCTCGGCGGCCACCGTCGCGGTCGCGCTGGTCACGCTCACGGTGTTCCCGCTGGGCTTCCTCAAGTCCATGGGCCTGGCCGGCGCCGTCGTCTCGGTCGTCGCCGCGGTCTCCTCGCTCGTCGTCACCCCGGCCGTCTTCGGCCTCTGGGGGGCGAAGCTCGCCCGCCGGTCCCGGCGTACGTCGGGGGCCGAGGGCCGTTGGTACCGCTTGTCGCAGCTGGTCATGCGTCGTCCCGGGCTGGTCGCCGTCACGACCGCCGCGGTGATGGTCGCGCTCGCAGTACCGGCGCTGCGGGCCGAGTGGACCCCGATCGACGGCACCGTGGTGCCCACGGACCTCAGCGCCCGCGTGGTCAGCGACACCGTGGCCCAGGAGTACGAGGGCTCGGGCACCACCCCCGTGACCGCTGTGGTGAGCACCGACGACCCGGCCGAGGCGGCGGCCTTCGCCGACGCCGCCTCGTCGGTGGAGGGTGTCGAGGTCCCGGCCAAGGCCGTTGACCTCGGGCAGAACACCTGGCAGGTCGACCTGGTCGTCGGAGGTGACGCCGCCGGGGACGTCGCCCAGCGGGCCGTCGCCGACGTCCGCGACCTGGCCTCCGACAAGGGAGTGGACGCGCTGGTCGCCGGACCCGCCGCCGAGTTCGTCGACCAGCAGGCGGCCATCGCCGCCGGCCTGCCGCTCGCGATCGCCCTGCTGGTTGGCCTCACGATGCTGGTGCTGTGGTTGATGACCGGCTCGGTGGTGCTGCCGGTCAAGGCGGTGGTGATGAACGTCCTGACCGTCGGGGTCGCCCTCGGGGTGCTGACCTTCATCTACCAGGACGGCCGACTGACCGGCCTGCTCGGCTACACCCCCAACGGCGGCATCGAACCGACCGACTTCCTGGTGGCCGCCGCCGTGGTGTTCGCGCTGTCGACCGACTATGGCGTGTTCCTGCTCGGCCGCATCCGGGAGTCCCGCGAGGCAGGGCTTTCCGAGCGGGACGCCGTGGCGACCGGCCTGGGCCGTACCGGCAGCGTCGTCACCGCGGCGGCGATCCTCCTGGCGGTCGCGATCGGGGCGTTCAGCACCAGCTCGATCTCCTTCATGCAGCAGCTCGGCCTGGCCACCGCGGTCGGCGTCCTGGTCGACGCCTTCGTCGTCCGCTCGCTGCTGGTGCCGGCCCTGATGGGACTGCTGGGTAAGTGGAACTGGTGGTCGCCGATGCCGCTGCGCCGGCTCCACGACCGGATCGGTCTGTCGGAGGGCGGGTCCGACCAAGCCCAGCACCTCGCCCAGGCTGAGGCGGACCGCCTGGCACGTACTCCCTGAGGACGACGCCGGCCCGGGTCACGTCTCGGTACACTCGCGGCGTGATCCGGGCCGCTGTGCGTCGCCACCTCGCCGACGACCTCGTCGTCCACGGGCTCCCGGCGCTCCTGTGCGTGGCGGCCATGGCGGTGGAGCTGGCTGTGCTCGATCAGGCCCGGGCGAGCGGGCTCGCGGTGGCCGCGATCGTGGTCGCTTCGCTGCCCCTGCTGCTGCGCCGGCGAGCACCGGAATGGGCGCTGGTCCTGGCGCTGCCCACGCTGATCGGTGTCCTGGTGACCGCGAAGATCTACAACACCGTGGCGTTCCCCGCCGTGCTCTGCGCCTACGCGCTGGCCACCCGGCGCGGCCGCCGGACGGCCCTGACGGCGGCGATCCTGCTCATGCCGGTGGTGGTTGTCATCCTGCAGGTCCGCAGCCCGCACGACGTGCTCACCTGGGACACGGCGCGCAACCTCAGTTTGATCGCGCTCCCTCTCGCGCTCGGCGTGGCGACCCACGAGCGACGGGCCCATACCGCTGCGCTGCTCGAGCGGGCCCACACCGCCGAGCGCACCAGGGAGGAGGAGGCTCTGCGCCGCGTCGGGGAGGAGCGGCTCCGGATTGCCCGCGACGTCCACGACGTCGTAGCTCATGCCATGGTGGCGATCAACGTGCAGGCCGGCGTGGGCGCACGCCTGCTGGACCGCAACCCCGAACAGGCTCGCGGCACGCTGCAGGACATCAAGCGCGTCAGCGGCGCCGCCCTGAACGACCTGCGCTCGATGCTGGGGGTGCTGCGCGACAGCGACGGGCCCGACGCTTCCGCGCCGGTGCGCCCGACCGTCGACCTCGACGGCCTCACCGACCTGCGGGAGAGCCTGCGATCGGCCGGCCTCGACGTCGATATCGCCATCGACCTCGGCGTGGACGCTGAGGCCCGGAATCTCCCGGCGACAGTGGGCGCGACGGGCTACCGCATCGTGCAGGAGGCGCTGACCAACGTGCTCCGGCACGCCGGCCCGACCTCGGCGCACGTGCGGGTGACCCGGCGCGATGACCTCGTGGTCTTCGAGGTCGAGGACGACGGCGGTCCGGCCGGTGCGCGGGCCGGAGCCGGCACCGGATCTGGCCAGGGGCTGCGGGGGATGCGCGAGCGCGCCGTCGCCCTGGGCGGCTCGCTGGAGGCCGGGCCGCGGCCAGGTGGTGGCTGGCGGGTGGCAGCGTCGCTCCCCGTCGGGGCCCCATGATCCGGGTGCTGCTGGTCGACGACCAGAGGTTGGTGCGGGCCGGCTTCCGGGCCCTGCTGGAAGCCGAGGACGACCTCGACGTGGTCGGCGAGGCCGTCGACGGCGCCGAGGCCGTCGAGCTGGCTGTGCTGACCACGCCCGACGTGGTTCTCATGGACATCCGGATGCCCCGGGTGGATGGGCTCGAGGCGACCGCCCGCATCACGGCCGACCCCCGGCTCGCGGACACCCGGGTGCTGGTGCTGACGACTTTCGAGCTCGACGAATATGTCTTCGGCGCGCTGCGCGCCGGAGCCTCGGGTTTCATCCTCAAGGACGTGGATCCCGCCGCTCTGCTCGACGCGGTGCGCCTGATCCACGACGGACAGGCGCTGCTGGCCCCGCGGGTCACTCGGCGGCTCATCGAGGCCTACGTCGCCGCCACCCCCGCCGAAGCGCCGACGGCTCCTGTCGCGGGGTCGCCGGATCCCAACGGGCGGCTCGCCAAGCTGACCCCCCGGGAGCGGGAGGTCCTTGGCCTCGTCGGGCAGGGGCTCTCCAACCACGAGATCGCCGAGCACCTGGTGCTCTCGCCGCTGACCGCGAAAACCCACGTGTCGCGGCTTTTCCTCAAGCTGGCCGCCCGAGACCGGGCCCAGCTCGTTGTCACGGCCTACGAGACGGGGCTGGTTACCCCCTGAGCAGCGGAGGGGTAGTGCCTGCTCTACCACCGCTTGGCCCATAGGCAGCATGTTGCCGCCGGCGCGATCGCCATAGCGTTTTCGTGTGCTCATCCAGAGCGCTACCACGGAAAGGCGAATTGATGTCCGTCTACGCTGACCAGGTCATCCCGGGTCCTCGAGCAGCATCGCCGAGTGACTCCCAGGCGGCCGTGCGGGTCGAGCAACTCACCCGGACCTACGGAACTGGTGGCCAGCCTGTTACCGCCTTGGCCAGTGTCGACGCCACCTTCGGCCGAGGCACCTTCACGGCAGTGATGGGGCCCTCGGGCTCTGGCAAGAGCACCCTGCTCCAGACCGCCGCGGGGCTGGACCGCCCCACCTCGGGACGTGTCTGGATCGGCGACACCGAACTGTCCCCACTGTCCGAGTCCCAGCTGACCGAGCTGCGCCGGACGAAGATCGGGTTCATCTTCCAGGCTTTCAACCTCATCGGTGCATTGACCGTCGAGGAGAACATCGTGCTCCCGCTGCGCTTGTCCGGAGCGCGTCCCGACCGCCGGTGGCTCGCGCAGGTGGTCGACCGCGTCGACCTCGGCAGCCGCCTGCATCACCGCCCGGCGGAGCTCTCCGGCGGCCAACAGCAGCGCGTCGCGATCGCCCGGGCCCTGGCCATGCGCCCGGACGTCATCTTCTCGGACGAACCGACCGGGGCACTCGACACCCACACCGCCGCCGCGGTGCTGTCCCTGCTGCGATCGGTGGTCGATGAGCACGGGCAAACAGTCGTGATGGTCACCCACGATCCGGTGGCCGCGTCGTACGCCGACCGCGTCATGGTGCTCGCGGACGGCCGGCTCGTAGCTGACATGCCGCAGCCCGGCGCCGAACGCATCGCTGCCCAGTTGGCGTCCCTCGGCCGCCGTCAGCCCGTTGCACAGAAGGGCTGAAGCATGACGAAGCTCGCACTCCGGATGCTGCGCCACCGTCCCGGCAGCGTCGTCGCCACCCTGGTGGCGCTCGCCGCCGGCGTGATGATTCTGATGACCATGGGTGTCCTGGTCGAATCCGGCCTGCGCCATCGACCGGCCGCGGATCGGTACGCCGCAGCGGACATCGTCGTCGCGGACCGCGACATCACCTTTACCGGCAAGGAGTTCGACGGCGAGACCTACACGACGACGGTCCGGCTACCCGAAGGTGGCACGCTGTCGGCCGACCTGCTCACCCAGATCCGCCGGGTCCCGGGCGTCGCGACCGTCGTCCACGACCTCTCGATCCCGGTCGTGCCGCTCGCTTCCGGCTCCGTGCCGGCCGACGGCCACAATTGGAGCAGTGCCGCTCTCACGCCGTACCGCATCACAGCCGGTACGGCGCCCGGCGGCGACAACGAGATCGTGGTCGACGCGCGACTGGCCGAGGCGACCGCTGGTGCGCTGACCCCTGGCCGGCTGACCGACCTGGTGATCGGCGGCGTAGCGCACCGATACCGGGTCAGCGGAGTTGCCGAGCCGGCCAACGGATCCGACGAGCGGGCGGCAGTGTTCTTCACCGATACACGCGCTGCGGCACTCGCCCCCCGTCCCGGCCGCATGGACGCGATCGGAGTCATCGCGGCACCCGATGCGGACCGTGCAGCGGTGACCGCAGCCGTCGGTGAGCTCGCCGAGGCCGCAGGCGCGAAGGCCTACACCGGTTCCGACCGGGGGCTGGCCGTGCAGTCCGACGATGTAGCGGCCTCGGACCTGCTGATCCAGGTGGGAGCGGCGTTCGGTGGGTACGTCGTGCTGCTGATCGCCTTCGTGGTCGCCGGCACCATCGGTTTGTCCGTCCGGCATCGCCGCCGGGACTTTGCTTTGCTGCGGGCGATTGTCGCCACGCCAGGTCAGGTACGGAAGATGCTGGTGGCGGAGGCCGCACTGATGGGACTCGTCGCGGCAGCGCTCGGCGTACCGGCGGGCCTGCTGGCGACTCAGTGGGTGAGTGCCGAGTTGGTCGCCCGCGGATTCATCCCGGCCGACTTCCCGATCAGCGATGGTGTCCTCGCGGCTCTGGCCGCGGTGGTGGTGACAACCCTCCTTGCGGTGGTCTCGGCCCTGATCGCCGCCAGGCGGGCGACGTCCATCCGGCCGATCGAGGCGCTCGGCGAAATCGCTGTCGAACCTGCTCACAGCGGCAAGGTCCGGTTCGGTTTCGGTCTGGCGTCGCTTGCCGGTGCCGTGTCGTCGAGCATGCTCACGATCGGCCTGGACGGCCAGGCAGCCGCGGCCGGTGCGATCGGCATGCTCTACCTGTTCGTCATCGCCGTGGCTCTGCTAGCGCCGTGGATCAACCGATCTGCCGCCCGGCTGCTCGCACCGGTCCTGCGCAGAGTGTGGGGCAACAGTGGGTACCTCGCCACCGCGAATCTCAGGGCCAACGCGCAAGGTATGGCGACCGTGCTCACCGCGCTGGTGTTGTCGGTCGGCTTCGGTGGTTCCGTTTGGTTCCTGCAGAACAACCTGGAACGGCAGACACTCGAGCAGCACCGCGACGGCATGCTCGCCCAGCATGCTCTGGTTTCGCCGGGCAGCCTGCCCGACAGCGCCGTCGCGGAGTTCCGCGGCATTCCCGGGGTACAGGCAGCAACCGGCGTACGACGTACCTCGGTGATCGTCAGGATCTTCGACGGTGCCGAGTCCGTCGCGGCGCAGGCGATCGATCCGGACCAGGCCGCCGAGACGATGGACCTGCGGATCAGCAAAGGCAGCTTGTCCGACTTGCGCGCGGACAGCATCGCCGTGTCGACCATCCGGGCCTCGTCGCAGGGCTGGAAGGTGGGAGACCGGGTCGACGTCTGGCTCGGCGACGGCACCGCGAAGAAGTTGCGGGTCGCCGCGATCTACGGGCGTGGCCTGGGGTTCGGCGACGTCATCCTGAATCGAGCGACTGTCGGTGCCGGTCTGGACGAAGTACTGATCCGTACCGACCCGCGCGCCGACGTCGATGCGGCGCTGACCAAGGCGGCGGCACACTACCCTGCCGGCCATTTGGCGCAGACGGGCAACCTCACCAGCCAGCTAGCCACCGATCTCGCCATCAGCGCCTGGTTGAACCGGCTGCTCATCGGCGTGATGGTCGGCTACGCCGCCTTGGCCGCGGCCAACACAATGATCATCGCTGCCCTCGCCCGCAGTCGTGAACTGGCCCTACTGCGTCTGGTCGGTGTCACCCGCCGCCAGGTCAAGCGGATGGTGCACGCCGAGCAGGCGGGCCTCCTCGGCGTCGCCCTCGTGATCGGCGCAACGATCGCGGCGGTGACCTTGACCGCCGTGGTGAGGGCCGTAACCGGTAGCGCGCTCCCCTATGTGCCACCGTTCGGCTGGGCCGCCGTACTCGGGGGAGCCACGCTCCTGGCGATGATCACGACCATCCTGCCAATCGGCCGGCTCCTCCGCACCCCACCGGTCGAGCACATCGGCCTGAAGGAGTAGGAACTCTGTCCCGAAAGCGAAGATCGACGCCAACAGCCGGTGCAGGTGACCGGCTGTTGGCAGGTCACGTACTTGTCGCACGCCCGCCGCAGGCCCTAGCGGCAGCCGCGACGAGATCACCGGCTTCTCGCGACCTTCTGACAGCTCTTCTCACTCAACGGACGCGCGACTCTGCATCGAACTCCACCGGCCGGAAGATCATCTAGGAACGTACGGGAACGCGGGCTAGCGTGGCGGGACCACGTCCGTGACCTGTCCTCCGGTGACGTCCACGGTGCGGTGCACACCCATCCGCGGGCTCCAGGGCTCCGAAGGCCTCTTCAGTGTCCCTTCCTGAGGAGATGGTCGCTGATGCGACGCTGCACGCCCACAGATCTCGGCACCAGAGGATCGACCTTCCGGGGTGATGCACGGTGAAGGCGTGGCCGGCAGTCTGGCGGTGGCTGGCTGCCAGCACAGTCTTCGCGGCGCTGATCGCCGTCGGGGTCGTCGTATTCGGTTCCGACGGCACTCCGTCGCAGTCGTCCAATGGCGCCCCGACTGTCCGCCCGACTGGGCCGGAGATCGCGTCCGAGACGCCCGCACCGGCCGACGAGGACGCGTTGGTGAACCGAATGCTCGATCAACTCCGGGAGGGCAAGCCCGTCGAGTCGCAGTTCGGGCCGGGTGACAACCCGGTCCAAGGTGTGCCGATCCGGGCGATCAAGGCCAAACCTGGTGAGCAGCTTCAACTCGGCCGGCTGGCGATCCCGCGAATCGGGCTCGATGACGAACTGAACAACGGCGTCGACGAGGCTGCCCTGGTTCGTGGCGTCGGCCATTGGCCTGGTACGCCGTTGCCCGGGAGCCCGGGGAACTCCGTGATCAGCGGCCATCGCAGTACCAACGAGAAGCCGTTCCTCAACCTGGACAGGCTCCGCCCGGGTGATCCGATCAAGGTCACCGTGGGCGCGAAGAGCACGACGTACAAGGTCTTCAGGACCACGATCGTGCCGGAGGCGCAGTACGTGAAGTTCGTGCTGCGCCAGCCCACCAAGCCCGGCGACAGGGTGATCACCCTGTTCGCCTGCAATCCCCTCACCGCCCACTACCAGCGCATCGTCGTGGAGGCGCGCGTCGACTGAGGAGGTCGGTACCCCTGCACGCACCGGATCCCAGCACGAAGCCGGGGCACAGCATGCACCCGGTCTGATGCACTCAAGGAGAGTCATGGGTATCAAGCAGATCTTCCGGGGCCGGCCGGTCCTCGAGTTCGCCGACGAGCACAGCAGGCGGAGCTTTCTCCGCAATGCGGCCCTGGTCGGCGTCGGTGTCACCTACGTCGCCACCCGGCCGGGTGATCCCGTTGCGTTCGGCAACGCGGACCGCGGATTCAGGAACGATGTGGCCAAGAGCGACCTGGACATTCTCAACTACGCGCTCACCCTCGAGTACCTCGAGGCCGCGTTCTACACAGCGGGCCTGAAGGCGAAGCTGCTGAAGGGCCGCGAGCTGGAACTGGTCGACCCGATCCAGCAGCACGAGGCCGACCATGTCGCGGTCGTCCGCACCACGATCACGGACCTGGGCGGCAGGCCGGTCGCGCAGCCGAAGGTGAAGTTCCCGGCCGGCACGTTCTCCAACCGCGCGAACTTCCTCAAGACCGCCGGTGTCTTCGAAGAGCTCGGGGTGAAGGCTTACCACGGTCAGGTCACGCTGGTGAAGAATCCTGACCTGCTCGCGGCGGCCGCGTCGATCGCGGGTGTGGAGTCCCGGCATGCCGCGATCATCGCCCAGATCACCGGCGGGAACCCGTTCCCGGCACCGATCGAAGCCAATCTGGCGATGGGGCCGGTCCTCAAGGCCGCCATGCCCTTCATCGCGAAGTAGGAGGAACAGCTGATGACCGACACAACGGCAGACCTGATTCACGGCAACGCCTCCGCGGTACCGGCCGGCGTCGCGATCGGTGCCCTGAACAACGGTTTCGCGCTGGCCAGTGCCAAGGACTTCAGGAACGACATCGAAGTACTGAACTACGCCCTGGCGCTGGAATATCTGGAAGCCGAGTTCTACCGCCAGGGCAACAAGGCGAACCTGGTCAAGGGCAAGGAGAAGGAGTACCTGATGCAGATCGGCGCGGACGAGGCCTCGCATGTCGCGACCCTCACCGCCACGATCCAGAAGCTCGGCGGTACGCCGATCGGCGCCCCGGCCGTCGACTTCGGCGGTGCCTTCGACAGCCGCAAGAGCTACCTCACCACGGCGCACATCTTCGAGAACAAGGGCGTCGGTGCCTACCTCGGCGCAGCCGGCTTCGTAAAGGACAAGATGATTCTGCAGGCCGCGGCCGGCATCTTCGGCGTCGAGGCCCGCCACGCCGCCGTCGTCGGCAACCTCCTCGGTCTCAAGGCCGAGGGCGGTGTCTACATGAGCGCCTTCGAGAAGGGTGCCTCGAAGAGCAGCACGCTCGCAGCCGTGGCCCCGTTCCTGGTCGATCCCGACAAGGTAGTTGCTGCGATCACCCACTGACCCAGCCGGCGTGCGGGCCGGTCTTTCCCTGGGGGAAGACCGGCCCGCACTGTGGTTCATGACAAGCTCCTCGAATGTGGTGAGTGACGCCAGTGAGTACGGCACCGCCGCCCGCCGCGTTAAACCCCTGTGAGGTTTTGCGACGCGCTCAGCCGCGAAACGTGAGGACGATCAGTACGACGGCGAGCAGGCCCACGATCGCCGCTTCGAACGGTCGCTGACCACGCTTCGACTGGTAGATCAGCAATCCGAACTACACCAGCCCGGTGATCGCCCCACCGAGCAGCAGCGGGATACCGAACAAGAGGTTCAGGGCGATCGCACCACCGACGACCTCGGCCAGTGACGTTTCAGCGGACCCCGTGACGAGAACATCGCCAACTGGTCGGAGTTGTCGACCGCCCCAACTGCCAGGCGGCCGGTGCGCCGACCTGAGGGACGCTTCGGTCCAGCGTGGCCTTCACCTTGCCGTCCAGCCAGATCTTGTCCACCCTGGCGGTCGGCCTTCACCGCACGAATATCCTCACTGTTCCCGGTGACGATCAGCGGGATGTCCTTGCGCGACAGGTCGTTGTAGCCAAGCTCGGCGAGCTTGGTCGCATTGAACAGTCGCCGGTCTATCCGTCCGGCAGTGACCAGTGATGCCGCGTCGTACGGCATCACATAGGTGTCACCGGCTTCCTTGTGGATGTGAAACCTCATACCGGCCCGCCCTGGCCCGGCCTGCACGGCGGGCGGTCTCGGCCCCCGCATCTCGACCCGGTCACCAGAGATCAGCATGACCATCCTGTCCGACCGACCGCGACCGTCCGGCGGCGCCTGCTGACCGCCATCACGAACGCCAGTGCACCCGCGGCGAGCCTTCGTCGCCATATCCTCATGAACTCTCCTCGTCATCGCTGTGTCTGCAACAGTCCCGTCACTCACCAATGACTCCACCGGCGCCGGTCGTGTCACATGAGGTGAGGAGCAGCAACACGGCTCATTGAGCACTGTGGGCCCTTTCGAGCGACAGGCAGCGACGATTGACGTTTGCTGAGTCCTTCGGCAGTGCGGCGTTCCACGTAGTTGCGGGTGACTTGGTGGTGGTGCATGCGAACGGGTGTCCGGTTGGGCTGATCAACAACAAGAGGGGCGAGCCGTAAAGGGCACGCGGGGTCAAGCACAGTTGGCGTGGGACACGAAGATCTCCCAGTCGTGAGCGGTTCCTAGACGGCTCCCGCCCTCTTGCCGCCGCGGACCGCGTCAGGCAATCGCCAACGGGCCGACGCAAGGACCCGGGCATCGCGTCCGCGGAGTGAGCGGTGTCCGGGGCCGGTTCAGCAGAACCAGTCGAACCAGTAACCGCTAGTCGGCAGGTAGTAGATCGGACCTACCTCGCAGTGGAACCGCCGGAACTCGTATTGCTTGCTCTCACACGCCGGCCTGTTCCAACCACACCCCCAAGTGCCCTGGCTCGCACTCGCGACGGGGCCGGCGCCACCGGCCGCCGTCGTGTGGTTCGCGCCGACCGCCTGACCAGCCGGCAGTACGACTATCGCGGCCGCAAGGCTTGCGACGGCAACCATTCGCTTCACTTGACGCATTTCCTCAGCTCCTCTGGAAGACTCCGTTGTCCGGCGACCGACATTGGGTCTCGACCGCCGGCCGATCCTCGGGCGAGCTAGTCACGAGTGTGAGCCCGACCGCTAGTTGGTGGCGTAGAACCCGCGGCCCGTTCCACTGGTTGTTCAGAGACGGGCCGAATACCGGGCGCCTGGTACAACCGACATCGTCGTGAGCGCGATGGAAATTCGACCCGTCTCCTCACCTCACGGGGATGTGCCGTCTGGGCCATCGACGGTGTGAAGTCACCGCAGAGAGGGCAATGATGCCAACAGCAACTAATAGTCCGCGGACCCGTCGATGGCCGGCGCGCCTCGTGGCCGTGCTAGCAGGGCCTGACGCCTGGGAAGGGATCGGTGTGCGTGTAGACCCAACGGGCGGCGATGTAGCCGGTGGAGTGGGTGACGTCACCCACCGTCTGGTACCAGATGTTGTTGCCGCCGGCGTGCTGCTGGCCGGTGGTCCAGCAGTTGAAGTAGCTGAAAGTGGTGCGCAGCCGGTCGATGACCGGTTCGGGCTTGTCGTTCGCCGTCGAGCGCGGGAGCCGGTAGATCGGTGCATCGTAGGTGTTGCCGCAGTACAGCTTGCCGCTGCTGGCGTAGCAGGAGGCAGCCTGTGCCGGAGCGGCAATGGTCAGGCCGGCACCGACGATCGCGACTCCGGCGCCGAGGGCGGCCAAACGGGTCCGTGACATGGTCATCCTTTCGGGAGGGGGGCCCGCAGGACTGTAGGTCGTCCCCGCGAGCAGATTCCATCAACGCACTGCTGCCCAGCTCCGGACCAGCGATTTCGGTTCTGACCGAAGGCGTCGATCTGTTTGTGCTCCGAACCGGCGATTCGGTTGCCGACCGCACCTATTCGGCCGCGGACTGCCGCACAGCGGGCCGGCTCAGCAACTGGCGGGCCAACGGTGTCAGCGAGTGCAGGGCAGAGCCACGATCGCGATGTGTGGAGATCAACCCGGCACTCCGCAGGATGGTGCAGTGCTCTGACGCGGACGCCGGTGAGATCCCGAGGCGGCGGGCCAGTTGGGTGGTGGTTGCGGGGACCACGAGGCCACGGATCACGGTGGCGCGGGTCCGGCCGACGAGATCGATCAGCGAGTCGGCGGTGGTGTGCGGACAACCGGAGGACAGCTGGGCACCGGGATATATCAGTATCGGCCGATGGCCGGGTACGTTGTGGAGCATGCAGTTGGTGGTGAACGGGGATGGCTGAAGGGCGAGACCGCGACCCGCAAGATGAAGCTCGTAGTCGTTCGTGCCCCGTACGGTCAGCGTCGTATCGGCCCAGCTGATGGTCGGGTGCAGGGTGGCCAGTAGCTCGCTTGTACCCGTGCTCAGCAAGGTCTGCGAAACAAGGGCCAGGTCGGCACTGTGGCGGCCGGCCACTTCGACGGCGTCCGGCCCTAGGACACCTTGGTGGAATGTGCGGATCGCGGTGCCGAGTGCGCGCCGGGATTTGGCGGTGCCGGCCGCCAGGCCATGGAGAAAGGGATGCGTATCCGCCGGCAACCACGGCTCGAGCTCGTCGCGCAGTACGTCGGCCGATGTGTCGATCAACTCGTCGATGGCCGGCTCGAGGCCTGATGTGGTGAAGGGCGTCAGGAAGTCGGGGAACTTGCCGTCCGGCGTGATCAGCATGAGCAGCGGAAGCGTCGGTGGGCGCAGCCGGGAACGCGCGGCCCGCTGCCATCGGTGCAGCTCTGGCGACCGTTGCCGACCCACCAGCGCCCGGGCGGCGAGAGCAGCCTGCCACAGTGGCGACGGCTCCGATGGGAATGTCACCCTGCCCAGATCCTCAGGGCCGAAGTGTATCCGGAACATAGGCGGATTATCGTCGCTCCCGGGATCAGGCCAGGTGGATCGTCTGGCGCCCGGAACCTGGTGTGTCGGCTCGAGCGCCGGAGATAGCCCGGTGATCAAGGGCTGGTGGCGGACCAGTTCGCTTGAGAAAGCTGCTGAGCGAGCCGACTCAGGCCCACCATGACCTTGATGTACGGCGCGGCGCCAAGACTGATTCGCGCAACGCCGGTCTTCACCAACCCAGGGATGTCACCGTCAGTGCCGGTCATGACATTGACTGGCAGGGGGGAACCATCGACCACCTGGCCGATCAGGTCAACGGCCACCAACCCGGGCACCAATAGACCGTCTGCGCCCGCGGCTGCGTAGAGGTGCGCCCGAGCCAGCACCTCCTCGACACCTCGGTGCCCCGCCTTGCTGTCGGAGAGGAAGACGTCGGTGCGGGCGTTGAGAAACAACGGCACGCCCGTTTCATCCGCCGCTCGACGCGCAGCTCGTAGACGTTGTGCTTGGTCGTCCGCAGAAATCAGCGAACCCGACCCAGGGCGCCGGTCCTCCAGATTGCAGCCCACGGCACCAGTGGCGATCGCGCGGCGAACACACCGGTACACCTCCAGCGGTCCGGAGCCGTAGCCGCTCTCGAGGTCGATGGAGACAGGCACGCGCGTCATGCCGACGAGCGAACGGGCAAGAGCCAGCACGTCGTCGAGAGGCATGGTCTCGCCGTCCGGCATCCCCATCGCCGCAGCGACCGCCCAGCTGCTGGTGGCCAAGGCGGCAGGTTCGGTCTCGAGTACGGCTCGAGCGCTTCCGGCATCCCAGATATTCATCAGCAGCAGCGGGTCACCAGGGCGGTGCAATGCGCGGAATACCTCGGCCGCGTCTGTCTGTGTTGTCATGTGTTGTCTCCTTGGTCACGCATGATGGAAGCGTGACCCATTGGCCATCTGCGACGCCACGATGTGGCGGCAGCCTTATCGTGAGGTGGTAGTCACCGATGCCAGAGCGCCTGTTCGGCCTCCAGGACATGAGCCGTACCCGCTTTGTGATCTCACCTCTGTGGGAACTTGTCGCGAGCCTGCGAGTGATCGGCGGTAGGCAGTCGCGAGGCCTGCACTCTGCGTGGGTGCAGACCACGCGGAGGCGGCTCGCCGACGCGCGCATGGACCCTTCAAGGCTGCTTGCTCTCGTTCCGCCGAGTGGTCACATTCCCGATTTCCTCACCCCGTCGCCGACGGAGGCAGCACCGGATCTGGACGCCGAACTTCGGCTCGTCGCGCAGACGACACCAGCGGACCTCCTTCGAGATCTCGGACTTCTGACCGCGGCCGGTCCCGCCTGGTATGCGCTTCAAGACGCATGCGACAGACCACAGACCTTCGTCCGGCAGATCGCGGATGAGCTGCGGTGCTACTGGGAGATAGCGTTGGCACCGTCGTGGCGGCGCATCAGGTCGCTCGCCGAATCCGACATCGCTTGGCGCTCAGAGCGAATCGTTGGCGCAGGCATCAGAGACGGGCTGTCCTCGCTGCACGATCGGATTCGGGTCGATGGTGAGCATTTGATTGTCCGCACCACCTGTCATGCCCCCGACCCCGCTCCTATCGGGGCGGGGGTCGTGCTGGTGCCCTGTGCCTTCGCGTGGCCTGAGGTTCTGCTGCTCGATACTGGTCACCAACCCGCGACCCTTGCCTACACGCCTCGTGGTACGGGAATGCTGTGGGCAGCCCAGACCAACGGCCTCAACGGTATACCTGGTCTCATCGGTCGCACGCGGACAAACCTACTCAACGCGCTGGATCTGCCGGCGACCAATTCTGAACTCGCTGAGCGGCTCGGCCTGACCCCGCCCACGACGAGTCAACATCTGCAGATACTCCTGCAGGCCGGAGCTGTCTCCCGTCGGCGGACAGGTCGCCTCGTGTACTACGCGCGGTCACCGCTCGGCGAGGCACTCGTGACGGAGCATTCGATGCGCGATGGCGACCTGCCTTTCAGCACCGGTTGAGTTGCGACGCGCCGGCCAAGCAAAGCACCGACCCGCCGTGGTGCGCTACAAACGGCTGATCACCAGACCGAGCACGGCGAGCGCCACCATGCCGACGAGCCCTCCCATAGGCGCCCAGAGCCACGACAATGTGTGGCGGCGGCGGTGGTCGGATGCCACAAGGCCGAACAGTAGGCCTCGGACGCCCGAGACCAGTCACGCTGCGGCGAAGTTGAACCAGCCGACTGGTGACATGTTGCTGATGCCCTTGTCCAACGGTTCGATCAAGTGCAGCAGGATGGCGGCCTTGACGAGCGTTTCGGCCACCGGGTAGGCCAATTGACGATGGCCATGGCCCACAGCGCCATCGACAGGACCCGCGCCGGAACCATGCGTTCCCATCTCGAAACGGCCACCAACGCAACCAGAATCGTCACAGCTCGCAGGGCGGTAGCCCCAAGGGCCACCGCCGCATCGCCATCTGCGGGCTTTCCCTGCACTAGTTGTTCGATGACTGCTACCGCAACAACCACCACACAGAAAAGTCCAATACCACCGGCGATGGCGTAGGCCGGCCAGCGCCGTACTGTCAGTTGCTCGGCTGGTGTCGACATCTTCGTCTACTTCCGTTCTTCTCGGCATCAGTCGACACCAAATGGCGACCTGGGGACATCGGCCGGATGGGGGATCCAGCGCGCCCTCTCCTCACCCCGATGATTGAAGTGCCAAGCCTCGACGCGTCGCCACCGGACTGCCTCCGGTCACGCTAAGCGCTGCCGCTACGTCACCTTCAACTCTGTAAGACCTGGATCGAACACCCCTCGTGAACCCACCTGACCGATGCCAACGACCCAGCCGTACTCCGCGGCATCGTCGCAACAGCGTGACGACAGTCGAAGGTGACAGTGTCGAGTGGTCCACTCATCGCCATCGCGGCGGCGGCGATGTAGCCCGAACTACTCTGTCCGCTTTGCAAGACATACGGCTCCGGAGGTAATCCGCTTGCAACCCGCTGACCCGCCCGGGACGGCGCCACCACAGCGAACAGGCGATCCCATCCGAGGGTCAATCGCCATGGTTTGCGGGTGGCATGCCCTGCTGGCAGCGATCTTCGTCGGATGGGTTTTCACCTGGCCGGATGTGGTCAGCAGCGGTGGAGAACCTGGCTTCCCAACCAGTCGGAGCGCTATGGCCGTCGTGCTCGGAATGTTCCTGTTGGCGCCGGGGCTGGGCATCAGCTTCGCCGTTGCGTGCGGCGTCGTGGCCGTCTTGAACAGAAGGCGGCCACGGTCCGGTGTGGTGACCGGCACGATCGGCACCCTTGTCGGCCTATCGACAGTCGCCGCCGCGCTCGCTGCCTATGCACTCACTCGCGGCTGAAAGCCACCGCGTCCCCGATCGGCTGCCCACCATGACCGATCCAAGTGACATGCTCCTGCAGCAATCACAGCAAGGGATGAGACTGCGAGCAGGGCAGCCGCTGCGCTACGTAGAGCTTCCTGTGAATCCTTTCGACGATCGTCGGGAGAAACCAACTCCAGCACGCGACAGCGCATGGCTCCCGCTGTGCCGATATCAGGAGGTTCGGCACAACCGCCGAACCGGCAAGACGGCTGACAGATTCTGCTGTTCGAGCAGTGTTGCAGGTCGTACTGCCGTCACAATGTCCTTTGCCTGTCGCCGGTGAGCTGTCCACACAGACCCGGGCCTCGGTCTGCCGAACTCGTGCCGACGACGGGTCGCTCAGCGGGGCAGGACGAGGACAGAGGGAGTTGACAGACTCAGGCAGTCCAATCAGGTTCGATGCTGAAAGCAGAAAATGCCTCACTCTTACTCTCGCGCTCAATCTCGACGCTGGAGGACGAACGTCCTTCGCGTCATGACCATTGGCAACCCTAGGAGACACCGACGATCGCCGCTCACTGAAGGACCTCGACGCTACGAAGAACACCGTTTGCTCCGCGTTGGCGTGGATGGATCCACCTGGGCGGACCGTCCCACGTCTCCGCTGACCCACATGCCCGGGCGTCCTCAGCCCCGGGCAGTCAAGGGCTGAGGACGCCCGAACGACGATAGGACAACTGTCCGTCGTGGCCCTGCCGCCGGTCTGCCGCGGAGTCCCAGTGAGCATCGGGTTTGTGAAGACCCGTTCACTCGGATCCGGCCTCAGTGAGGGCCAGCGGGTCCTCAGGTGGAGCAGTGCGTTACCTCGGAGGTCATCGACTCAGGTCCAGGGTGCACGACACAGTCGTGGCATCGACAAATACTTCGGAAGGAACGGCAATGTCTGCTTCGACGACGATCGACGGTACTGGCGGCCCGCCTCGTTTCGTGGCGACCGTATTGCGGGTTGACGCTTTGGCGTCGGGAGGGCTCGGTGTACTGCTCGCCGCGCTAGGGCCGGCACTGAACGACGCCCTCGGGTTGCCCGGTGCGCTGACCTTGGTCGCCGGATGCTTCCTGATTGTCTGGGCCGCGGCCCTGTGGGCAATCGCGCGAAGACCTGTGCCGATTCGCGCGCTGATCGTAGTAGTCGCGGTCAACGTAGCTTGGGTGGCGGCCAGTGTGGCGCTGGTCTTCGGCGTCGCAGCGACCGGTCTGGGTAGTGCGTTCGTGATCGCCCAAGCCGGCGCGGTAGCCGGCTTCGCCGGGCTGCAGCTGCTCAGCATTCGCAAGAGCGCCTGAAAGGTGCCCAGGCCGGCTGCTCTGACCTCGCTGATCGGCGCGCCGCGGCAGGCCCACGCTCTGTCCTGACTGCTCGTTCGGCGTTGAATCTGTGTTCGGTCAGAAGTCGAGCGAGGAAGAGTGCTGACCCTGCCGTCATCGTCGTCCCCGTGGAGCGCCAGAACTGTTGCCTGCCGCATCTATTGCCGAAGCGGCTCCACCTCATCGCAGCCTTTGACGTCGGCCCCATGGTGCTCAGCAACCATCGGGCAGCTTAGCGACAGGTAGGTGACAGAGGTGGGTGCTTCAGTTCGGGTGCTCCGCCGTCAACCTCACCGACGGTGGAGCTGCCGGTGGAATGACCGTCCGTTCCGATTGAGAGGTCTCCAGATGTCGATACGTCCTGCCAGGTGGCTCCCCCGGTCCACCGCGGCGGACGCGGCCGGTGGAGCACACTTCGCCGTCCTGGTTCCGCAGGGTGCCTCCCTAGTACAGGAAGGGAATCGGTGTTGCGGGCGTCGCGCCCAACGTCCGGATCGCGGCGATCAGGGTCGGCGATCCGGACGGCTACATCTACCCGGAGTCAGCCATCTGCGGCTACATCTGGGCGGCGGAGCACGGAGTGGACATCGTGAACGGCTCCTTCTCCATCGACCCGTGGTACTTCTGGTGCGACTCGGATCCGGATCAAGAGGCTGTCTCGACCGCCATCCAGCGGTCGATCGCTTACGCCACCTCGCGATCGGTCGTCGCGGTCACCTCACTGGGCAACAACTACGCGGACCTGGCTCACGACGTACTGGACACCCTCAGTCCGAACAATGGCACGCCCATCACACACGAGCCACCGACAGCTCCTGCAAGCAACTCCCGGTCGAAGCGGGCGGAGTGAAGGGCGTTTCGTCGGTAGGCGCCTTGAAAGACCGCTATTACGACTCTAACCACGGCACCGGCGTAGTCGGGGCAGTCACCTCTGACTTGTCCGCGGGAACATCGCGCCGTTGATTCACCTCTCGATGGACCGATTGAGCCTGCCACGACATTCCTCATCAGCGACCAGCTCCGCCTGAGCGGCGGCCGGTGAGGCACGCGGCGGCCCAGAGGTTCTCGTTCTCGCTCCCAGCCTGAACCCGGCGGAGCTCCGCATCGGGCAGCTGAGCCAGTACAGCGAGCTCGGCGCCGGCAGCTCGCGCGTACGCGGCCGACCAGCTGGTGGAGGAGCCTGCGAAGGCGCGCTCGACCGTCTCCTTCGCATCCTCGGTGAACCCGTGGTGGGATGCGACCCGGGCGTCCACGAAGGCGGCGAATACCAAGGCGGGGTGCGCGGCGTCGACCCCACGCAGGGCGAGTTTGGCGCGGGCACGCCACAGCCGGTACGCGTCAAGGTCGTCGAGCAGCCCGTGAGCGAGAGCGACGGAAGAGGCCGCTGGTGACAGCCAAGCGGCGATCGGAGCTCCGGATCCCTGCCAGGCAGTCCACATCGGCTCGGCGTGGAGCAGGGCTTCCTGAAGACGTCCCAGCAGCACGAGCGGAGGAATCAGTTTGCTTGTGCCTCTATACGGATGTCCGCCGAGGAGCTCGTCCTGCGCGATGTACTCGGCTGTGGAGAGGGCGGACTCCAGGTCGCCGGCGGCGAAGGCGCACAGCCAGGCGTTGTGAAAGGTGTCGAGCAGCTCCGGGGCGCTGGACGGGTGACGACGGTCCATGAGTCCCACCAAGGCCAGGCGTTCCTGGGCAATCCGGTGAGCCCGGCCGAACTTGCCGCCGCGCAGGGCGACCGTACCGGGTGCGTCGAGCGCGGCACAGAGAAGCACGGCATCACCAGTAGCCCGAGCACTCGCCACCGCTCGCTCAACCATTTCCGGATATGGAGGCAAACCCTCCGAACCCAACTCGGGTGGAGGACCTGTAGCAGAGGCAGGGCACCAGGCGGCTGCGGCTGCGAGGTGGGCGGCGATGATGGGATCGCCATTGGAGCCCAATGCTTCGGCGCGTTCGGCGAGGGCTCTCAGCCGGGTGGGTGGTACCGGCTCTGAAAACCCTGATGGGAAGCGGCCCGCCGTGACGACGGCCTGGGCGAGTGCGGCGGCCTCGGCCGGATGGTTGCCGGCAGCCCGCGCCTGCACGGCGGACTTCAGGAACAGCTCGAACACACCGCGAGCCAGCCCCACGGCGAAGGCTGTCTGCGCGGCCGAGTAGAGGTCCGCCGCGGCATCCGATGGATCGGTCGCACGGTCGGCCGCCTCCTCGTAGTACTCCAAAGCATCGCTGGCCAGACCGTGTGCGTAGGTGAGGCGACCCAAGGACCGAGCCAGGCCGTGTCCCGGTTCGCCTGGAACTCGCGGCGCCTGCTGAAGCGCCGCCTGCAGATTGTCGGCCGCATCGTCGAACCGCTCCCAGCTCAACTCACGCGCGGTATCCGCCGCCCACCACAGATAAAGCTCCCGAGTCTGCTCCAGCTCACCCCGGGCGGCCAACCGGTTCAGAGCATAGGCGCGGACTGTCTCCAGCAGCCGCCAGGAGTTCTTGTCTCGGACAACCAAACTTTTGTCGACCAGCCTGCCGAGGACGTCGGCGACACCGCCGACTGCAGCGACTCGTTCCGCCGCGTCGAGGTCGAAGCCCGCGGCGAAGACTGCCATCCGGGCGAACAATATTTGCTCGTCCTCGTCGAGCAGATCGTGACTCCAGCCGATCACGGCGCTGAGCGAGCGGTGTCGCTGGTCGGGGTGACGGCTGCCGGTGAGGACTCGCAGCGTGTCGTCCAGCGCGGCGAGCAGACCGTCCGCACCCAACGAGGCACACCGCGCGGCGGCCAGTTCGATGGCCAGTGGTACGCCGTCGAGCCGGGCGCAGATCCCGGCGACGACGGCCGGCGAGAGCAGGAGATCCACGTCGACGGCGTTGACCCGGTCGACGAAAAGCGCCTCGGCATCGGAAGCGAGCGGAAGCGGTGAGATCGGCACGACTCGCTCACCCGGCACGCCGAGCCGTTCCCGGCTGGTGGCCAGGATCGTGACGCCGGGACAATGTGCCAGCACAGTGTCTGCCAGGGCGGCCACCTCGTCGAGCACGTGCTCGCAGTTGTCCAGGATCAGCAGCCTCCGCGAACGCCCGAGGAAAGTGACGACGGACGAGTCGATCGACTGCTCTGCGGTCTCGATCACGCCGAGCCGGCGGGCGACGGCTCCTGCCACGTCGTTGACCGGCACGAGATCGACGAAGGCGCCACTTTGGCCGAGTTCAGCGGCGACGACCGCAGCCAGCCTGGTCTTGCCGACTCCACCGGAACCGGTCAGGGTCACCAGCGCACCGGGACGGAGCAGGGCGAGGACGGTGTCACGTTCATGGGCGCGGCCGGTGAAGGCGGTACGCCACGCCGGCAAACCCGCGATCGGCCCAAGCACTGACTCCTCACTCGGTGTTCGCCGCGCGATCACCGCCAGCGCTCGCCGATCGGACACGCCGTACTTGCGCAGCATCGAGGCGACGTGATTCTCCACCGTGCGGACCGAGATGTGCAGGCGGCCGGCAATCTGCGCGTTCGACAGATGCTCGTCGATCAGCGCGAGCACCTCCGCCTCGCGCCGGGAGACCGACTTCGTACTCATTCGTCTATCCGACCATGCGATCGGTTCGCGCGGTAAGTGGTCGATAGGTGGTGAGCACGGATGTCGCCCAGCCGGTTCCCGGCCAGACTTGCGGTGTCGGCGAGGAGAGGTGGTGATCACGATGACTGGCGGCGTACTCGGCGAAGCGTACGAGCGCTTCAGTCGGACCGGTCCGGAGTGGGGCGAGGACCAGTTGACCAACCACGGTCCGATGGCCGTGGAGGTGCTGGTTCGCCGGGGCCGATCGGATCGTGTGGATGGATGGGTCCAGCAGTACCTGGAGCGGCTCGACGAGTTGCCCCGCAGCACTGGGGAGATCACGGTCGGCGACTGGAACGCGGCGATCGGTGATGGACAACGGGTCGCGGACTGGGTCGTCTACTTCACCCATGAACTGCAGGAGCGGCCCTGGCGTGAGGTCCTGGCGATCTGGTGGGAGCGCCTGTTGCCGGGCATCGTCGCCGGGACCACGCACGGCGTCATCAGGGTCGGACATGTGGTCCGTGCGTTGCTCGCCGGTGCGGAGAATCCAGCCATCCTCGGTGAGCTCGCGCACGGGTTGGCGTTCTGGGCGGCCAGGTCCCGCCCGGTGCCCGATCCAGGTCCGCCAGCCGGGCTGCTCTTCCCGCGAGCCGCGCTGCAGGCCCTGCCCCGGGTGCCGATGCAGCGAGGTCGGGTGGCCGACAGATTCGACCAGTTGCCGCACCTGCCGCAATGGGCGAGTGCCGTTGTCGGGCTGGCCCCCGCCGCGACGCCAGACCAGGTACCGGCCAGGTTGTCGGAATTGGTCGATGCAGCCACGCTCGGTTACCTCTCGTACGGCCACGGCCAGCCGGTCATCCTGATCCACACCGCGACAGCACCCAACGCCGTACTGCACAGCCTGCCGGCGCTGCCACGTGACCTCTGGGCGCCGAGCTTGGCCGCGATCTGGACCACCACGGCGGCCATCTTCTCCGCGTACGCGCCACCGGACGCGGCGCCTCGCTCGATCCTGCCCGCCGCACCAGAAGGACCGGATGCCCTGGCCGAGGTACTGGACCGCGCGATCGCGCACACCGACGAACACGTCATCAAGTTCACCGACACGGCTGCCGAGGTCTATACGCGAACCGGCGACCCGGATGCGCTGACTGCGGCCCTGCGAGCCACTCAGCTGATCAGTTAGACAAAGCGGACATCCTGAACTCACCGTGACCAGGTTCACCACGCCAGGGGGCATCGCCCAGGCCTGGCTCGTGCCGCTTGTCGACGAGACCTTCAACAAGGAGATCATCATGACCGCTACCTACACCTACGACATCTACACCACTCTCGACGGGTTCGGCTCCTACGGCGACGGCGGCGACTGGGGCGGCTACTGGGGCAAGCAAGGCCCGGAGTTTCTCGACCGCCGCCTCGCCCTGTACGGCCAACAGCAGCGGATGGTTCTCGGGGCCAACACCTACCGGCAATTCGTGCAGGCACTCGGCCCGAGCACCGACCAGGCCAAGCTGGACGACCCGGTGAACACCCAGATGATGAACCTGCCGACAACCGTGGTGTCCACCACCCTGGAAGAACCCCTCGGCTGGCCGAACGCGACCCTCGCGAGCGGCGACGCCGTCGACATCGTCGCCCGGCTCAAGAAGGAGTCCGAGGTACCGCTGCGCTCGCAGGGCAGCGTGTCGATGAACCGGGCACTGATGGCCGCCGGTCTCGTCGACTACGTCCAGGTCACAATCTTCCCGGTGATCACCGGTCGGACCGGAGTGGATCCGATCTTCCACGGCGCCGCCGACTTCGACCTCGAACTGATCGAAAGCCGCACACTCGACGGCCACACCCAAGAACTCACCTACCGCCCCACCCTGCATGGCTAGGCCGCCACTTCGCCTCGTACTCGGTCGCGAGAAGCGGCTCAACGAGCCAGCCGTAATGTCGAGCTCGCCGCCGACGGTACGACCTCTGTGCCGGGGACGTCGTCCCCTACAGGAGCTCAGGTGAGAGGAAGCGCGATGAATCTGCGGCCACGCCGTCGGAGGCTCGGAGCATGAGATCAAACGATGGCGGTCTGCGGACGTTTCGGATCCGGGTCGCCGACGACAAGCTGGACGACCTCCGGGCGCGGCTCGCCGACGTCCTGTGGCCACCAGAGCCGGTCGGCGACGCGGGGACCTACGGTGCTTCCAGACTGAGGATCGAGGAGCTCGTCGACCATTGGCGACGCCGGTACGACTGGCACAGGTGGCAGGCCCGGCTGAACCAGCACCCGCAGTTCACCACCACCATCGACGGCACCACCGTGCACTTCCTGCACGTCCTATCCCCCGAACCGGACGCCTTGCCCTTGATACTCACCCACGGCTGGCCCGGTTCGGTTGCGGAGTTCCTGGACATCATCGGTCCGCTGAGCGACCCGCGGCAGCACGGCCTTGATCCGGCCATCGCGTTCCATCTGGTCATTCCGTCCCTGCCGGGGTTCGGCTGGTCGGGACCGACAACCGACGGCGGTTGGGGCCCGCGCCGGATCGCACGAGCCTGGGCAGTGCTGATGCGGAGACTGGGATACCGCTCGTACGGTGCGGCCGGCAACGACTGGGGCGCGATCATCTCACCCGAGCTGGGAAGGATCGCCCCCGACGAGGTGGTCGGAGTGCATGTGACACAGCTGTACTCACTACCGGACGGGGAGTCGATGGCTTACCCACCCACCGCCGAACCCTCCGACTTGCACAAGCTCGCCCCGCGCGACCGAGAGGCGCTCGACGCACTCCGATCCCTGCAGCACAACGGCGCTGCCTACAGCCATATCCACACCCAGCGTCCGCAGACACTGGCCTACGCCCTGTCCGACTCACCCGCGGGACTTCTGGCGTGGAACAGTCCCACGATGGGCGACCTCGACCGTGACCAGCTACTCACCCATGTATCGATCTACTGGTTGACCGGTACCGCCGGTTCGCCGTTGCGGATCTATGCCGACGAAAGCAGGGAGGAGCCGCCCACAGGGCCGACCACAGTTCCACTGGGCCTGGCCCAGTTCGCCCGCGACATCCAAGCGATCCGCCACTACGCGGAACGCGACCACTCCAACATCGTGTCGTGGAACGTCTACGACCGAGGCGGGCACTACGCGGCACACCAGGAGCCCGATCTCCTGGTCACAGACCTGCGGACCTTCTTCGCACCGCTGCGTCCCCGCGCCGTCCCGACTTGACCGTCTGAGAACCCACGAGACTTGACTCTGTCGTCAGGTCCGGGGTGGACAATCGGTGGTATGCGAACCAGCGAGCACGGTGGAGCTCCTGAGCTTCATCAAACGCGCGCGGGAGTTCGCCTTCACCCTCGACGAGGTCGAGGAACTGGTCACCGAGGGACTGGTGATCCTGGACAACTGCGAAGTGATCCGCTAAATCGGCCACGACGCGGACGCCCCACACCGAGCCCGGAAACCGAGCAGCGACGGGGCTCGGCGCGGTTGCCGCCGCCACCGGAGGGCCCTTGATCGCCGCCACTGTCCAAAGCGACGCTGCGCGGGATTGCGGACACACAGCAACCAGGACGGGCGCTCTGTTGTGCTGGGACATGCCTTGCGGGTGCTCGGGTGACGTGCCTGGGCGAGACTGTGGCCATGGGCAACTGTCGCCTGAACTCGAAGGGCCGTCCAGCTCGAGCTCGCTGACTGACAGCGCACCAGTTGGCGCTTGGCCGATTACAAGCCCTCTCGGAAGTCGAGCTCGCGGTTCAGGACGCGGCGCGCGGTGGCAGCGAGCGTGGTGTTGGTGGCGTAGGCGTGAGCCCGAAGGATCGCCAGTGCGTCGTCAGGAGGGACGTGGAGTTGGGCGACCACCATGCCAGAGGCCAAACTCACCTCGTCCCGCGATCCCAAGGCCCCAGCCGTGCTGAGGGCCGGATCGCGCAGCAGGGCCGCCCCGACGACGTCGGCCACAAGTTGCGCGGCGCCAGTCGGTTCGGGCAGTTGACCTTCCCCTACCAGGTACGCGCTGACCACACCCAAGGTTCTGCCGCCCGGACGCATCGGGAAGGAAAAGATGGTGACCCGGCCTACTGCATCCACTGCGGCGCGAGTGAACTCCGGCCATCGCGTGTCCGGCGTCTCGTCCACCGTCAGCGTGAAGTAGGTGCCATACCGGAACGCGTCGAGACAAGGGCCTTCACCGGTCACGTCCTGCAAGTCCTCCAGCCGCGCAATCACTGCATCGGTGGTGCAGCACGTCATCCGGTCGGCCGTTGTCTTTGCCGCTGTGACGGCCGCGCCATCGGCACCGAGAATCAATCGGCCGGCAGTACACAACCGACTTGCGAGGTCGGTCGGCGCGGCGTCAGTGGCGAGGAGGCGGGCCAGACGGGTCAACAGGGTCGCGCGATCAGTCATCAGCTCCAACTCCCCGCCCAGCTTTGGCTTGCTGCGGCCGCCGGGCCACCCTATCGCCAGCTACTGGTTCACAGTCGGTCAGCGATGCTGGTCGATCAGGCTGGCGGCCATTGCCTGTGCGCGCCGCGCGGCGCCGATGTCGCCCTCGGCGGCTGAGACGATCGAGCCCTTCATGAGGATGTGCCAGGAGCGGGCGAACTCTTCGGGCTCTCGCAGGCCGGCTTCGGTGGCCAGTTGCGTGATGACAGTGCGGATGTTCTCCAGGTGGCGGATGCTGGCCTCGCCCAGGATGTGGGTCGCGCGCATCTCCAGGAGCACGTTGACGAACGTGCAGGTGTCGAAACCGTCGCTGCGAAACCACTCGTCGAAAACATCGAAAACGGCCAACAGTTGCTGTTCGGGGCCGGCGCCGCGCCGCCGCGCTTCGGCTTCGACCAGGCCCAGGGTCCAGACCTGCTCCCGCTGCTCGAGGACGGCCAGGACGAGGTCGTTCTTGGACGGGAAGTGCCGGTACAGCGTCGCCTTGGCGATGCCTGCTTTGGCAATGACCTCTTCGACACCGACGTCGCGTACGCCGCGGTGCGAGATCAACTGGTAGGCGGTGTCGAGAATGCGTTGCCGTGGTGATTCTTTGCGTACGGCAGTCCCGTTGGCAGTCATGTAGCGCACCCTACGCGCTGGACTTCGGCGCCGATAGGGAGTAGAAAGAGTTGTCTTCCTATCCACTCCGGTGGATGGCAGTCGGAGCCTCCTGGCCTCGTCTGACCCGGGCACATCAAGCCACGAGCGGTGTGTGCCGAATGGGCATCGAGCGCGATGGAGCCAAGGTTCCGATGTGGAGAAGCCAGTGACCTTCCCAGAAGGCATCCGAGAGAATCAACCGGCACGTCCTGCCGCGGAACCGGCCTCCGGCGCGCATCAGGTTTCGCGCTCGGCGAGCATGCCCGACGAGGACCGGTTGGAGAACCTGGTCGTACAATTGCACGAGGCCGCGGGCACCCAACAGACCGTCGATCGTTTCCTGTGGTTCGCCGTCGAATTCCTGGCGTGTGACCACGCGACCATCGCTTTGATGCGCCGTGCCGACATCAGTGCGGCGGCGGCAACCGACGAAGCCTCCGGCGCTGCGCTGGCCGCTCAATTCGAGCTCGGTGAGGGCCCCTGCGTTACTGCGATCCGGACCGGCCTGAGCGTTCTGGTCCCCGATACCGCCGCGGAGACCCGCTGGCCCGAGTGGACACGCCAAGTCACACCACGCGGCCGCTCGGTCTTCAGCATCCCGCTCACCGTGGCCGGCTCGACCCTTGGCGCGCTGAACCTGACCGGCGAGCACCCGCACACCTTCGACGCCAATGACATCCGGGCGAGCCGCCTCGCCACCTACGGCGCGGTGGCGATCGCTGCGGCACAACAGCGCGAATCCCTGCTCGAAGGTGTCGAGGCCGGCAAACGCACCGGCCAGGCCGTCGGCATTCTCAGGGAACGGTTCAGCATCGACGAGGTCCGCGCCTTCGAGATCTTGAAGCGCTACTCCCAAGACAACAACACCAAGCTGCGCGACGTCGCCCAGCATGTGCTCGACACCGGCCGACTGCCCAGCTGAACAGCACCACATTCGGCCGGCACGGCCACCCGCTATCGCGCCAGACAGACACTGGCCCCGCGGGTCAAAAGACGGAGGCTCACTATGGGCGCACAAGAGCCGATGGCTGAGCCGGGCAGTTTCCGGCGGGCTGGCTCGGTTGCACGCCGCCACAGTGGCCGAACACGGCAAGCTGGCCGACCTGCAGGTCATCGGCGCGGCCGAGGAACTCGTGGCCGGCGCGCGGATGGTCTGCTTGCTCAACCTGCAGGTGACCGTGAAACAACGGCAGACGGCAGCCAGGGACCAGCTCAGCAAGGCGCGGGAAGCCGGTGACAGCGACAAGATCGCCGCCGCCCGCCGGCACTGCGAAGCCGCCCGGGCCGAATCCGACCGCGCCAGCGACGAAGCGATCGAGGAGATGTTCCAGATCACCTGCGCCGGGACAGATCGCTTGGACCTGATCGTCGACCAGTCCGGTCGGTGGCAAGACGCCGCCGACGCCGAGTTCGAGGCCCAGCTCAGAGCCGGACAATGAACCGGCGGTCGCAGGTGCGGACTTTCCGAGCGGGAACGCCAAACTGCGCGACGTTGCCGAAGGCGTCGTCGGCGACGCCATCAAGGCCAAATAGCTTCCGGTAGCCCGACCGGTCATGCGGGCGGCCCGGCCAGACCCTCCTCTCGGCTGGGCCGCCACCCGCCCTCGACATCGGCGGTCCCGACGGGTGTTCCCGGCGCTCGCACCGCACTCAATGGAACAGACCGTCGAGACGGTGGTCCTGATCACCAAGGGCCGGCACCCACAGATCATGGCACTGACGGATTCGAAGCTGGCCGAGCTGTACCAAGCCCAGACCGATGCCGGCGCCACTTGACACCCGCAAACTGCCTGCAGGTTCCAGGCCCAAGCCGTAACGGTCCGTCTTGTTCTTCGAGGACATGAGTCCTCAGAGTTGGTCCCCGGACGCTGCAGCCGCGATCAACCTACGAGCGGTCACCGCTAGGGGTCGGCCAACGGCCAGAATGGCGAGTTCGGCGTAGGCCAAATCGGCGTAGGCCGGATCGGCGGCCAGGACCTGAAGTTGCATCAGCACGCCGGTCGCCTGCTCCCGGCGGGAACGGTCACGCGCGCTGCTTGTCCAACGCGCGTGACCTGGTAGCCCATTTCCCGCGCGGGTTTCGTGGCCACGTGACGCCCAAGTTTCCCCTCGAGCACATCGCTAACCCCGCTCAGCATCCTCACCAGGCCCAGCTTGGGCCGTCGGCGATCCAATGCTGGTCGTTGGGCACTGGAACAGCGCACCTGACCGGTAGGCCGCAAGGTCAACGGTGCGGACGTCTTTGAAGCCGTTGTTCTCGTAGAAGCGATGTAGGCCGGTGTTGCCTGTGCCACAGTGATGTCGCCCTGGACCCCGCGCAGGACGCCGACTCCACGTCCGCAGACAGGTCAAGCGACTCGGCAGCACCTTCGTCTTCGCGCTCCCGATCCGGTAGCGTTGCGCGCGGCACCTACTTTGGCGACTTCGGCCGGGCCTGTGATGGGCGCCCTGGCGTCGATGTCACCCTTCGCCAGGCGTTCCGCAGTACGGGCTGTTTCTTCGAGCGGGCGGGCCAGGCGGCGGGTGACCACTTCGGCGCCGAGGACGCTGAGGAGGAGGACGAGCAGGCTTCCGCTCGTCATCATCGCCGCCCGCGATCTGGCCAGCCTCGTCACCTTTGAGGCCTTCAAGGTACGCCGCGATGTCGGCGGGCGAGCGGGATCGGGAACGCCAGACGATAACCGTGGTCATCCCGATCGAGAGCAGCAGAATCCGGCGACGCATGGTCAGCCTTCTTCGGGAGGTGCGAGCTTCACGCCGACGCCACGCACACTGTGCAGGAACCGGGGTGTCGCGGCGGTCTCACCGAGTTTGCGGCGAAGCCAGGACAGGTGGACGTCGACAGTACGGTCGCCGCCCCACGGTTCGGGCTAGATCGGCTTCGGAGCCCGCAGCCCGGTACTGCGTAGTTCGAGGTCGGCGAGTTGCGCGATCACCTCGGAATCGCCGTCGCGCCAGGCGGTGACCGGGTCGTCGGAGATCTTGGCGAGCCGGTGCATCGGCTGGTTGGCCATCGCCCGGAGCGCGAACAGGTCCAGGTCCGACGCGCTGTCGATGAACTTCTGCGCCGCCGACGCCCGCCGGGAGAACCTGATCCTCCGGGGCAGCCAGATCAGCAACGCGAACAACACCGGCAGCCCGATCGTCACTCCCGCCAGCAGGTAGGCGAGTTGCTCCACCGCGTGCGCCTGATCCCGCCCGGCCTCGGCCAGCTTCCCGGCGGCACCGGCAGCCCCGTCGATCGGCGTCTTCAACTCGTCCCCGACGACAGGCACCTTGCCGACCGGCTCGGACATCTTGCGAAGATCCTCGGCCAGCCCATCCCCCGCCTCGGCCGCCTTCCGGCCCGGGTACCCGAGGGCGTTGGTGATCTTGAAAACGGTCAGCCCGAGCGCCGTACAGAACGCGATCCACCCGAGCAGCAGCAGGTCCCCCAGCACCTGCCCGAACCTCTGCACGCCAACGTCGGAGTAGAGCTTCACCGGTCATCCCCTCACTCGGTTACCACACCAATGCCCCACTCAGAGCACGCTGACACTAGCGCCCGGTGATGACGGGAGATTTTCGTCGGTGCTGGTGGTTAGGGTGGCGGGGTGATGTTGGCGGGGCCGTTGGGGTATCACCGGGCTGTGTTGTCGCAGGTTCGCCGGGTGGATGAGCGTGCGTGGGCTGCGCTGCGGGCCGGGGACGTGCAGGATCCGGGGTTGAGCGAGGTCCTGCTCAGGAACACCTATCGGCTCGAGGCCGGGAGTCATCCGGCGTTGCATGCGGCGGGGCGGCAGGCTGGTGAGGCGTTGGGGCTCGACATGGAGGTCGAGTTCTTTCAGGCGCAGGGAAGTGGCCAGCCGAATGCATCGTTGGTGCATCAGGGGGATCGGGCCGTGGTGCTGTTCGAAGGGCCCTTGCTGGACCGGCTCACGCCGGAGGAGTTGACGGCTGTCTGTGGGCACGAGTTGGCGCATCGGGTGTTGTGGACGCTTGACGACGGCGCCTATCTCGCAGTGGATCGGCTGCTGGACGCGGCGGCGGGTGATGCCAGGACTCCGCAGCAATATCTGGAGACGCATCGGCGCTGGGTGATGGCGTGTGAACTGTTCGCCGATCGCGGAGCGCTCGTCGCCTGCGACGATCTCGGTACTGCGATCAGCGCGCTGCTGAAGGTCCAGACGGGGCTGGGGACCGTCGACCCCGACGCCTACCTCAGACAGGCCGGCGAGCTGGATCTGAGCACGGGCAGCCGTGGAACGAGTCATCCGGAAGGGGTTGCTCGCGCCTGGGCGTTGCAGAAGTGGCTCGCCGGAGAGGACGTCGAGGTGCTCTTGACCGGGCCGCTCGACGTGGATGCGCCCGACCTCCTGGATGCCGAGTTGCTCCGCGAGCTCAGCACGGACTTCGCCGCACACATCGCCCAGGCGGAAGGCCTGCGCACCGACGCCGTCGCCACGTATGCGGCCGGGTTCGCGGATCCGCCCGGGCCGCTCGGCGTACCGGGTGGGGTGGTGCCGCGGTTCGACGAGCCGCTGGCGGTCCGCCCGGTCGACGGGGCTCCGATCCCCCGCCCGCGGGCGTTGACGCCGGCCACGAGGCAGTACCTCTGCTACCTGCTGCTCGATCTCGCGACGGCCGATCCCGAGGCGGGTGATGCCGCGCTGATCGCCTCGTTGCGGCTGGCGCGCCACGCGGGACTGACGGAGTACGACGATCTGGCGGACGACGAGCTCGGTTGGAGCGGCAAGAGGCGCGCGGAGCTGATCGAGGCGGTGACGGCATGAAGGATCTCGTCGCGCTGGCCGTCTCCCAAGGTGGGCTCGGCAATGACGCCTTGCTGGCGGCGGTGCTTCCGCTGTTCCACGCCACCGCCGAGGTCCACGAGCGCGGCCTGGTCGCGCCCCTGCGCGGCCTCGATCGCATCACCGTGGACGACCGGACACGGCTCGGATTCCTGCCGGAGCACGCATCCCGTCCCCTCCTCCAAGAGCACGAGATCGCTGCCAGAGAAGGGCATCGCGCCACCGCGGTCGAGGTGGTCGCGCACCGCCAGGTCGAGACGGACCTCGGCGAGAGCGGCTCCCGTCCACAGCTGAAGGTCACCGAGCCGGAGCCGGAGGCGATCACCGCGCCCGTCCTGGTGCCCGGTTGGCAGAGCTGGGAGCACGTGCTCGGTCATCACGACCCACTGACCGACATCTTCAGCCTCGGCCAACTGCTGATCGGTCTCGGCTGCGGCCTGGACCTGTCCCGGACCGAGGGCGTCGCCCGCCTGATCGGTGCCCGAGGCAACCTTTACACCCTGACCGGGACACTGCACCCGGTGATCGTCTCGGTCGCCGCCCAGATGGCCGAGCCGGACCGGCACCACCGCGCCCAGGATTTGCGCTCCCTGATCGAGCAGCTGGAGAACTACCGCGACCAGCCGCTCGACTTCGACGTCGACGCGGTCACCCGCGGTACGGCGGATCGGCGCGCGGCGGTCCTGAAGGCCTTGCGGGACAGGCTGTTCGACCTGTCCCGGCGCAACCGCCTGGTCAACTTCCGGCACACCGCGCAGACGATCAACCTGACCGAGGTGTCCGTCCCGCTGATGCTCGACGTGCGCAACATCCGCGCCGAGCAGCTGTTCACCTGGAACGCCGACCTCGCCGCCCGCTTCGTCGACGGCAAGCCGCAGACCCTCGGCAAGTGGATCCGGTACGACGAGGCGCCGTACGCCGCGTCCGCCCTGGACAAGCTGATCTCGACCGCCCGGCGCGACCGAGCGGAGTACGGGCAGGATCAGCTGCGGCTGGTTCCGGCGTTCCTGCGCTGGCACGACCTGAAGAACGACCCGGCGACGCGGCTGACCTCTCCCCTGGTGCTCGTGAAGGTGGAGCTGGCGAAGAAGCGCGGCGTGCGCGACTCGTACACGCTGCGGATCGCCGATCCCCTCGCAGAGGTGAACCCGACGCTGCGGCATCACCTGCACCAGCTGTACGGGATCAACCTGCCGGTGAAGGTGGATCTGACCGACCCGGGGGCGATCGGCGTACTGCATGAGCGGTTGCGCGCCGAGCTCCAAGCGTCGGAGCCGGGGCTGCGGTTGCAGCTGCGGGAGAAACCCCGGATCGACCTGGTCCGGCAACGCGCGATGGTGAAGCTGCGGAACTACCGGCGCCGCCAGCACGGGAACACGGCGAACGAGTTCGGCGGGCGGCACTACTCGTACTCCTATCGGCGGCCGGACTACCAGCCGCTCGGCGTGCAGATCTTCCGCAACCAGTTGGCTGTGCAGGAGTTGCCGCTGAGCATCGTCCTGGGCGAGCCGCGGCGGCCGGGCGCGATCGAGACCGACACCTACACGCTGGAGACCGGTGACGACGGCAGCCCGTACGCGTGGGACGTGGACCTGTGCGCGGTCGCGCTGGCGAACTTCAACTACCGGACGCTCGGACTCGTCCGGGACTACGACGAACTGCTGGAGACCGGGCGGTCGTGCCCGTCGTTCGACCAGCTGTTCTCCGACCGGCCCAGGCCGATCAGCAGCGAACCTCCCGAGCTGCCGACCGCGGATCGGCACCTCGTGGTGCCGGCGGACGGGTCGCAGGTCGCGGCCGTCGCGCGCGCCCAGCGGGGCGAGAGCTTCGTCATCCAGGGTCCACCCGGGACGGGGAAGTCGCAGACGATCACCAACATGATCGCGGACTTCGTCGCCCGCGGCCGGCGGGTCCTGTTCGTCTGCCAGAAACGCGCGGCGCTCGACGTGGTGCACGCACGACTGGTCAGCCGCCGGCTCGACGGACTGTGCACGCTGATCCACGATTCCCAGGCCGACAAGAAGGCGTTCGTCCACGGGTTGCGCGACACGTACGAGAGCTGGCTGGGGTCCGAGGACGACCTCGACGACCTGACCGTACGCCGGGACGCGCTCGTGGCCCGGGTCGATCGCCTGCTCGCTACCGTCGGGCAGTTCGAGACCCAACTGGCGGGCGATTCCCCGCCGCTGCGCACGGTCGTCAACCAGCTCGCCGAACTGCGCGAACACCGGTGGGGCGACGACCTCACCCCGTCCCAGCTCCGGCTGATTCCCTCGCCTGCCGACTGGTGGTCCGCCCGCGAAGTCGTGGCCGAACTGGCGAAGGCGCTCGCTGTCGCCGATCCCACCAACGGCGGCGTCCTCGCCCGCAGTCCACTCAGCCTGGTCGCCCCCGAGGTCTGGTCCGCTCCTGGTGCCGACGCCGAGATCCCCAGCATCGCCGGCGAGGCTCAGCCCCTCTGGGTCGCGGTAGCGCAAGCTCTCGAGAGTGCCGGCGACCCAGCAGCGGGCGAGCTCGCGGTGGCGGACGCCCGCCGAGTGGGTCAGTTCGGTGTGGTGATGCGCCCGTTGGCGGAGAAGGGCAAAGCCGGCGCCGTCGACGTCGAGTCCACGGTGGCGCGGGCCTTGCGGGACACCGCCATCGACCACGAGCGGCTGGTGACGGCCGAGCGGACGGCCTGGGAGGCGGCTTCGGGGTGGAGTGAGCCGTTGACGGCGGTGGACGCACGGGCCGCGCTGGTGGTTGCCCGAAGCAAGGAAGGCGGAGTGCTGTCCTTCCTGAACGGCGACTGGCGCAGGGTGAAGTCACTGGTGAAGCGCCGTCACGACGCGTCCACGCGGGCGGTTCGGCCCTCCGTCACGGAGACTCTGACCAGCCTGGTCGCGGCACACGACGCATCGGACGCGGTCAAGCAGAACGCGGAGAGGGCGCAGCACGACTGGGGGACGGACGACCCGGTCGAGCTGGCGCGCCGCGTTCATGAGCTCGGCCAGGAGCCGGCCCTGGCGAGCTGGCGGTCCGCGCTCGCGGCCGATAGGTCGGTGGCCGCGGCGCTCGAGAAGGTAGCCGTCGCGCTGGCTGAGGCCGAGGACGCCACCCGAGGGTTGCTGGTCGAGAGCTACGCGGACCGGACGCTGGCCGAAGTACAAGGGGTTGTCGATGCGTTGGCTTCGCCGGCTCTGGTGCCGGCGATCCAGCAGCTGGTTCCGGCGATGCGCAAGCTCTCGGAAGCACCTGCGTCGATACAGGCAGCAGTCCGGTCGTCGGAGGCGACGCCGGAGCAGCTCGAGTACGCGGTCTGTGCCCTGCACTGGCAGCGCGCGCGGGCGGCGGCGCCCTTGCTGACCGAGCTGACGTCCGCCCGGCTCGATTCGATCGTCGGCGAGCTGAGCCTGGTGTACGACGAACTGACGGCGGTCAACGCCGACGTCGTGGTCGCCGGAGTACGGCGTCGCTTCCTCACCGAGCTCGCGCAGTCCGAGCTGAGCGCGACCGGGATGCCGGCCGAGGATCGCGCGCGGAAGAAGGCCTTCGCCGCCGGCCGGCGCGAGCTGGAGCACGAGTTCGGCAAGGTGATGCGCTACAAGTCGATCCGCGATCTCGCCTCGGGCGCGCCGGGCACGGTGGTCTCGCTGCTGCGGCCGGCCTGGCTGATGAGCCCGTCGTCGGTGTCGGACACGTTGCCGCTCGCGACCTCGTTCGACGTGGTGATCTACGACGAGGCCAGCCAGATCCCGATCGAGGAGGCGATCCCCGCACTGCATCGAGCCCCGCAGGTGATCGTGGTCGGCGACCAGATGCAACTGCCGCCGACGCAGTACTTCCGGGTCTCGACGCCGACCGTGGACCCCGACGACGAGGACGCCGAGCAGGTCGGCATCGCGCTCACCGACGACAGTTTCCTCGCGATCAGCGCCCTCCGGCTCGCCTCGACGATGCTCACCTGGCACTATCGCAGCCGCTCCGAGGCTCTGATCTCCTTCAGCAACGCCGCCTTCTACCAGGGCCGCCTCGCCACCATCCCCGATCGCCTCCCCGCCCATCCCGCCCCACCCTGGACGGTTCGAGCCGAGGACCGCAGTACGGACGTGGTCGACGGCGTGCTGGCCGGGAGCATCACCGCGGTGCGAGTCGTCGACGGCGTCTATGTACGGCGTACCAATCCCGCCGAGGCGACCTGGATCGCCGGACTGGTCCGGGAGATCCTCAGCCGCGACACCGGCAAGAGCCTCGGCATCGTCGCGTTCTCCGAAGCCCAGCAGGGTGAGATCGAGCGGGCGCTGGACGACCTCGCCGAGGCGGACCCCGACTTCGGCGCGAAGTACGAGGCCGAGCAGGTCCGGACCCGGGACGAGCAGGACGCGGGGCTGTTCGTGAAGAACCTGGAGAACGTCCAGGGCGACGAGCGCGACATCGTCATCATGAGCGTCTGCTACGCCGCCGGTGCGGACGGCCGGATGCTGATGAACTTCGGCCCGATCAACACCTCCGGCGGCGAGAAGCGGCTGAACGTCATCTTCAGCCGGGCCCGCCGGCACATGGTGATCGTCTCCAGCATCGAGCCGGAGGCGATCACCAACACCTACAACGACGGCGCCAACACGCTGCGCCGCTTCCTCACCTACGCCAACGCCATCTCCCAGGGGAACCCGGAGGCCGTCCGCGCCGCCCTGTCGTCCTACGTCCTTCCCACCCGCAAGACACCTTCAGCCGATCACCGGTCGGCTGTTGTCGCGCAGTTGGCGGAGGCGTTGCGAGCCCACGGCGTCGAAGTCGATACCGCGGTCGGCGAATCGGTGTTCCGGTGTGACCTCGCACTGAAGCGGCCGGGTGACGAGGGGCACCGGTTGGCTGTGCTGGTCGATACCCCGGAGCGGGTCGCGGCAGACTCGTTGCTGGAGCGGCTGACCACCCACCCGCGCGCGTTGAGCACGGGCGGGTGGCGAGTCCACCACGTCCTCACAGGTGACTGGGCTCGCGATCCCGACGCGGTGCTGGCTCGTCTGCTCGATACCCTCGACCGCCCGACCGACTAGGCCACCACGCCGTCGCGCATCTCCCGACCGCAACAGGGCTCTCAGAGCGAGCTTCGCAAATCCCACAGGAGGGGGTAGTAGCGCAGATCCAGGCGGCTGCGGAGGTAGCCGGCGCCGGAAGATCCGCCCGTGCCCGGCTTCGTGCCGATCATTCGCTCGACCATCACCACGTGCCGCGCGCGCCATGACGCGGCCAGTTCGTCGTGCTGGAGGAGAGCTTCGGCCAGCTCCCAGATCTCGGCGTACTGGCGGCGGTCGCCGGCCACTGTCTGCAACGCCTTGTGCAGGTCGTCCTCGTTCGTCGTGGAGAAGCCGGCACCGTCCAGCACCACCAGGAACGCCTCCCACAGGGTCGGCTCGTCCAGCCGCTGATCGAGCCGGGCCTTCTCCAGGTCCGACAGGCCGCGGAACCGCTTCACGAACGAGGGATCCTTCGCTCCCGACAGGAACTCGATCTCGCGGAACTGCACCGACTGGAACCCGCTGGCCGGCGACAACCGGTGCCGGAACTCGCCGAAGTCCTGCGGCGTCATCGTCTCCAGGATGTCGACCTGCTGGGTGAGCGTCCGCTCGATCGTGTGCACCCGCCGGAGCAGGTGCTGGGCCAGCCACAGCTGGTCGGTCAGCATCGCGTCCCGGGACGCGGTCAGCTCGTGCAGGATCTGCTTGAACCACAGCTCGTACACCTGATGGATCGTGATGAACAGCAGTTCGTCGTGCGCGACCGGGTCGGACTCCAGCCGCTGCTGGTCCAGCAGGTGCTCCAACCGCAGGTAGCTGCCGTAGGTGAGGCGACCACCTTCCTCACCGAAGTTCACGTCCACGCCGTCCCACCGGCCGGTCACTACTTCACCGCTGGGCTGGACCCCGTCTGTACCACTTGCGCTGCTCACGGCCCGAGGATAACCCCGGCCACGGTGACCATCGCCGTCACGGCTGTACTCGCCGCCGCCGTCCTCACCTCGTTGATCGCCGCACGCCGATCACCTGGCGTATTGACGCGCTCACGGAGGCCGCAATACCTTCGTGAGAACGCTCTCTTCCTTCCGCCCCAGGGAGAACTCATGCTTGGTGGAATCGTTTCCGCTGTCACGCTTACAACGTTGTCCCTCCCCCTCGGTGCACCCGCTCCGCCCGCTCCGTCCACCCCGCCAGTGAGCAGATCGATCCAGGCCACCATCTGCAACAAGTACTGCGACGCCCGCGACCCCGCCCTGTCCCCCGGCGACCGCTCCCCGGTCTCGGCGGGCATCTTCGGCCGGACCCTGCGGCTCCACTTCGACGACGCCGACGCGATGGGCTGGGCCTCGATCGAGACCGGCAATGCCGGTGACGAGGTCTGGCTGGACCGGTCGTTCGACGGCGGCCGCACCTGGTCGTCCGGCAGCCGGCTCGGCAACACCGCGATCCCCGCGGGCCAGAGCGGCTGGCGAACCCTGATGTACAACGTCGACGACTGGAACAACCACGGCGTCGGCGCCCTCCGCGCCTGCGGCAAAGCCGGCGACCGCCCCGACATCGCCTGTACTCCGTGGGCCCGAACGACCTGGAACGCAGGAGACCGCCGTACCGCCGCCGCCACCGCGCAGATGCAGTTCTACAACTACTCGACCGGCCTGTTCGCCACCACCGGCTGGTGGAACTCCGCGAACGCGCTGAACGCGATCATCGACAACGCTTGGGTGACCGGAATGGGCAGCTACCGGTACGCGATCGCTCGGACCTACGACCTCAACCTCAACGCCCACCAGGGCCAGTTCCGCAACGACTACCTCGACGACACCGGCTGGTGGGGTCTCGCGTGGATCGCCGCCTACGACCTGACGGGAGAGGCCCGCTACCTGCAGACCGCGAGAGCAGACGCCGACCACATGGCGGCGTACTGGGACAACACCTGTGGCGGCGGGGTCTGGTGGAGTCAGGCGAAGACCTACAAGAACGCCATCTCCAACTCGCTCTACATCCAGCTCAGCGCGGCCCTGCACAACAGGATCCCCGGCGACACCACCTATCTGCAGCGAGCTCAGAACGGCTGGACCTGGTTCCAGCAGACCGGGATGATCAACAGCTCGAACCTGGTCAACGACGGCATCAACCTGTCCACCTGCAAGAACAACGGCGACGTCGCCTGGACCTACAACCAGGGCGTGCTGCTCGGCGCCCTCACGGAGTTGTCCAAGGCAACCAACAACAGCGCCTACCTGACCAGGGCCCGCCAGATCGCCGACGCGGCCACCACGTCGTCCGGACTGAACACGCCCGACGGGATCCTCAAGGAGCCGTGCGAGTCCGGTGACTGCGGCGGCGACGGCCCGTCCTTCAAGGGTGCGCACGTCCGCGGCCTGGGCAAACTCAACGCGGCGCTGTCCGACCGCCCGTACACGACGTACCTGCGGCGCCAGGCCGATCGCGCCTTCGCGGCCGACCGAACGCCGATGGACCAGTACGGTCTGCGCTGGTACGGCCCGATCGACAAGCTCGACGCCGCTCGCCAGCACAGCGCCCTCGACCTGTTCAACGCGACCCCATAGCCGGTGATCCAGGGGCGCCCGGGTCCGTGGCACTTCGCCGACCTAGCCTGGGAGGCGTGAGCCGCAAGGACATCCTGTACGTCGACCCGTCGAGCAACCTGATCGTCAGCACCAAGTTCTCCTCGTCCTCGGAGGAGCAGGGCACGTTCGTCTTCGAGGAGGAGTACCGCGAGCCCGCGAACAGCTACACGGTCTGGCTCATGTCCAACGCGGTACCGGCTCTCGACGAGTACCTCGAAGGGCGGCTCGGCTGGTCGCCCGCCGGTGATCCGGCGGAGCGGCTGGTTCATTGCCTGGAAGAATTGATCGCCCGCGGTGAACTGTCCCCCGCGGGCGGTCGCTCGGCTCTGCGCGAGCAGGTGTTCACCTGGTGCGAAGAAGCCGGCTTGTCGCCGAAGCGAGGCGGCGTCAACCGTCGCGAGGTTGTGCTCGCCCGCGGCATGGTGACGATCGAGGTCACGGTGGACTCCACCAGCCGGAAGGTCATCTTCCAAGAGGTGCACGGACCGCTCGACCAGCGAGCCGGGCTCTATCAGATCCAGCTCGGCCACAGCACGGTCGAGGCGGTGACCGCCTTGCTCGAAGAGCGATCCGCCAAGCCGGTCCCCGAGCCGGACGGCGACTGGCAGGAGAGGTTGCTCAAGGCGTTTCGCGCCGTGGCGGACCTGTTGGCTCCCGGGGAGCGGCCGATGGAGGCTCGCGATCGGGTGGCCGGCTGGTTGGCGGCGGCGGGGATTCCGTTCCAGAGCTACGGTTCCGAGTGGCAGACGACGTTGCTCAAGGTGCATCGGCGGCGGAACGACTGTGTGTTCTCGTTGCGGGTGACGCTCGATCCGGAGCGCGGGGACGAAGGGATCCGGTTCACCGAGTTCTACGACTATCTGCCGCTGGCCGACGATCCCGGCCGGGAGTACGGGTACACCGTGCACGCGCCGTACGACGCGCTGCCGCGGTTGGTCGACTTCCTCGAGGAGAGCACCGGCAGCAACCCGGCCGGGTCCTTGCAGACCCGGCTGATCGACTGTTTCGCCGCCTTGATCGCCGAGGGAGAGCTCGGCGACGGCCTCCCGTTGCGGGAGAACCACCTCCGGGTCGCCGGCTGGTTCGAAGCAGCCGGCGTCCCCGCCGACACCGAGACCTGGTCCTGGATCAACTCCGAATGACCAGCCGGCCGGTGCGTTGGTGCCAGTGCCGGCCCTCGGCCAGGTGGTCCGCGATCGCACGCTGGAGCGTCGTCTCCCGGGGCAGTTCCGTAGCCCCCTCCCCGAACACGAACTCGATCACGTCGTCGTCCGCGACCACCGGATCGCCAATCACGGTGAAGCGCTGCTGAAACCGGATGATGTTGCTGTCCGGCCGCAAGTAGTCGCGGAGTTGTTCGTCGAGCAGCCAGGAATGGCAGACCGCGCGGCTGTACTCGCCGCCGAAGAATGCTGCGGCCTGCGCGAACGACTCATCGCACGCCGACGGCGGCAGCGGCCCATCGCCGGGAATGTGTACTTCGAGAACCCCGTCGGGCGTCCGATCGAACTGGAGACGACCCAACCGGTAGAGGCTGCCGTGGAAGTGCCGCGCCAGCCAGTTCTGCTTGCCGAGTTGGGTGACCTTGGTGCCCAGATCAGCCAAGGTGGCCTGCGAGATCTGGTCGGAAACGCCTTGCTCGGCATGCCATCGACGGATGTCCGGCAGGACTGTCAGAAACGCGTGGAAGTAGAAATAGCGTTGCGACAGCGGCGGATCGGGCCATCGCTGTGACGACGTAAGGGACCCGATGTCGCCACGCAGAACGCTGCAAGTCTCCTGCAGCGCGAGCCACAGCTCCGGAGTACGGTCCGGGTCCGGCATCGACTCGACGAGCGGCTGCCGGAACGCCTCCGGCACGTCGAGCCACCGAAGCGCCTCATACACCGTCGTCAACGCTGCAACAGTTCGCTCGTGTGCGGAATCGCTACTTGATCGCCCAAGGCGGACGACTCATAGATCGCGATCGCAGTCGCGACCACCGAGCGCCCGTACTCGCCGCCCACGGCGGGCTCGCGGCCATCGCGGCAAGCCTCGACGAAGTCCGCCAACTGGTCACGGAACGCCCGATCGATATCCGACTCGGCCGCCGGCAGCAGTGGGACCTCCTCGGACTCCCGGTAGATCCACAGTCCGTCGCGCCGGGACAACCGCAACGCCCCTTGCTCGCAGACGATCTCGGTCTCATCGTGGAACGGCAGTCCCGTGCCGGCCAGTGACAGCGACACCCGCATCCCGTTCTCCAACTGCAGCAGCGCGACGGCCTCCGTCTCGACGGTCATTCCCGGCTTCTGCGTCACATGAGCGAGCACTCTCGTGGCCGGTGCGGCACCGAGCCACTGGGCCTTGTCGATGCTGTGGATGCCGACGTTCATCACGATGCCACCGCCGGCCAATGACCGGTCGAAGAACCAGGCCGGCCGCGACCCCGGCGAATAGTGCGCGGTCCGCCGCTCCGTCATGGTCAGCGGCGCGCCGAGATCCCCCGACGCGAGAATCCGCCGCGTTTGGATCGCGCCCGGCAGAAAGTGGACGACATGACCGACACCCAGGCGTACGCCGTACTGGCGGCAGGCGTCGATCATCAGCAGGCAGTCGCTGACGCTGGTGGCCATCGGCTTCTCCACCAGGACATGTAAGCCGTGCCGGGCCGCGTCAACGGTGATCGGCGCGTGCAGCGTGTGCGGCGCTGTCACCACGACGGCGTCCAGCTCGCAGGACTCGAACATCGCCGTGTGATCGCTGAAAGCAAGGGCGCCGATCCGGCCGGCCATTTCCCCGGCCGCCTCGAGCCGCGGGTCGCAGACGGCCGTCACCTCGACGTTGGGCAGTGTCGCCGCCGCTTCCGCATGCAGGAGTGCCACTCCGCCGGCGCCGACGAGGCCGAGCCGCATCACAGCTGCGTCCTCGCGGCGGCACCGCAGGAAGCGCGGATCACCAAACGCGGCTGAAGTTGGACTTGAGGGATCGGCGTCGTCTCGCCCTGCGCCAAGCGGCGGAGCAGCAGGTCGGCCGCCAGTGCTCCCACCTCGGCCTTGGGAGGCGAGACCGCAGTCAGCGGTATCTCGCCGAGATCCGCCACTTCGTCGTCATAGGCAACGATCGCGAAGTCGCCCGGCACCTCGAGGCCCAGCCGACGGGCGTGCAGGACCAGAGCCGAGGCGTCCCGGTCACCCAGGCAGAAGACCGCGGTGACGTCGTTGTCGACGCAGGTCTGGGTGTACTCGGCGAGGTCGTCGGGGAACCACTCCTCATGCCGCCTGTTCACGGCCGGGATCACCGGCAGACCGAAGTCGGCGAGCGCCTGGTCGAATCCGGCGAGCACGGCGTCCGCAGTACCGGTTCTGTGTCGGCCGAGGTGGCCGATGCGGCGATGTCCGAGCTCCATGAGATGGCGGACGGCCGCGTAAGCGCCGCCCTGGTGGTTGGTGCAGACGTACGGCGTCGCGTCGTCGGGCGCGGGGTCCGGAGGCCGTCGCTCGATCAGGACATAGGGCACGGGCAGATCCGGCAGGCCTTCGAAGTACTGCGTGGGCTTGTCCATCAGGTGCAGGTTCGGAACCAGTAGCAGTCCGTCGACTCCCGATTGCAGTAGTTGCCGGGTCTGCTCGGCCTCGATGTCCAGGTCGTACTCGGAACTCGACAGGATGACTCGCACCCCGGCTGCGCTCAGCACCCGCTCGATGCCCTCGATCACCTTCGGGTAGAAGTACGAGGTCGAAGGGACGAGTACTCCGATGAACCTGCGCTGCAGTGAGTCCCCCGGCACGGCGAGGACGAACGTGCCCGAGCCCTGGCGTCGGCGTACCAGGCTCTCCTCGATCAGCAGGTTGACGGCGCGGCGCACGGTGTTGATGCCGACCTCGTAGGTCTTGGCCAGTTCGTGCTCGGTCGGCAGCCGGTCGCCGATCGACCAGCGGCCGGTCGCGATCTGCTCCCGCAACTGGTTCGCGAGGGTCCGGAACTTCATCCCCCGGGGCACCGCGTCCAGTCCCTGCTCGCTCGTCATGCCAGCCATCCTGCGAGCGACTCCATCCGTCGTCAAGGCATCTACTGGGAATGATTAGCTACTATTTCGTCCCGATCTGTGACCACAACGGAATGAATTCCTTCCCAGTGGAGTCGAGCGGGAACGAATGCACACTCTTGACGGAACGCGGACCCCTGGACATTCTGTTCGGCAGCCAGAATGCCGAAGAATTCATTCTCTTCTAGGAATGACATTTCCCATCGCCCCATGGAAGAATTCGAGGTTCCGCCATGAAAAAGACCGCCGCCGCCCTGGTATTACTGACCGCATTCGTCGCCGGGTCGATCGAGGCCCAGGCCGTCCCACTCCCCGAACCAAGAACCTACGGGCTGCGGGTGAACACGTTCGAGCGGCCGGCCAGCGGTTCGGCGTACACACTGGCCCAGTGGACCGCCGACGGCTGGAGCGCTCCCTGGGACGAAGGCATGAGCAGCCGTACCTGGATCGACGGCCACAACTTCCGGCACTCCGGCCAGAAATCCCTGCGGGTGTTCTATCCCAAGGGCAAGATCGGCCCGGCCGACTCCGGCGCCCAGGCACCCTTCACGCTGACCAAGGCCCGCGAATACTACCTGTCCCAGTGGGTCAGGTTCAGCAGTGATTTCAGCTGGGGCACCACCCAGTTCGCCGGGAAGGTGGGTGCCGGTCTGGCCGGCGGCGCCAGTTGCTCCGGCGGTCAGGTCTGCACCGGCTACAACGGTTTCAGTTCCCGGTTGATCTGGCGCAGCAGCGGCCAGGCGGCAATTTACTATTACCACATGGGCCACGAAGGCGTGTACGGCGATTACGTCAATCTGACGAACACCAGTGGCACCGTGATCAAATGGCCGCGGGGTCAATGGGTGAATGTCGTCCAGCGGCTCAAGGTGAACACCGTGACGAACGGGAACGCCAACCCCGACGGCGAGATCCAGATCTGGTTCAACGGCGTCCAGGCGGCCACCATCAAGAACCTGCGCTTCGTCCGCAACGGCGACCAGGTCGACCGGGCCTACTTCTCGTCCTTCGCCGGCGGCGCCACCGTCGACTTCGCCCCGGCGAACGACTCCTGGATCTGGTACGACGACCTGAAGGTCTCCACCCGCCGCGCCGACATCTGCGAACTCAACGGCGGTTGCTAGCCCGCCGCCCAGGCCATGGCCGCGGCCAGTGCCATGATGTCCGGCATGGAGCTGAAGATGTCGGCGTCGTACGACGCCACCCCTGAGGAAGTCTTCGCGATCGTCACCGACGCCACCTTCCGCGAGCAGGCCTGCGAGAAGACCAAGGCGCTGTCGTACGACGTGAAGGTCACCGAGTCCGGCGGCGACACCGTCGTCCGGGTGCAGCGCGAGATGCCGTCCGACGACGTACCGGACATCGCCCGCAAGTTCGTCGGGCAGACGCTGACCGTCGTGCAGACCGAGACCTGGCACCCGGCCAACCCGGACGGGTCCCGGTCGGCCGACGTGAAGGGCGAGATCGCCGGCACCCCGGTCACCCTCAAGGGCGCCGCGAGCATCACCTCGACCGGCGGCGAGACCGTGCAGGCGATCGAGCTCGACGTGAAGGTCGCCGTCCCGCTGATCGGCAAGAAGATCGAGCCGTTCGTCGTCGACGCGATCCGCTCCGGCCTGCAGAAGGAGCACGACCTCGGCCGCGACTGGCACAACGGCACCAACTGACCGCGACCCCGTGTCGGTGACGTGACGAACCCACCTCCGGTGGCAGTCTGAGAAGGACTTCGGAGGTGGGTTTGTCATGCGAACGACAACCGACGACACGCAGTACTGCGTACTCTGCGACGCCGTGGTGGGCTTCGAACGAGTCGAGACCGGGGATCACCCCGACGATCCGGCGGACGAGTGGATCTGCGTGACCTGCGGATCCGCCCTGCTGATCTACCTCAACCCTGGTGCGGGTACCGGTAGTCGGTCGGCGGGGTGAAGGTCTCCTTCATCGAGCGCGGGCTGGCCCAGCGGATCAGGTTCCACATCGAGCCGGCCTTGTCGTTGGTGCCGCTGGCGCGGGATCCACCGAAGGGCTGCTGGCCGACGACGGCGCCGGTCGGCTTGTCGTTGACGTAGAAGTTGCCCGCCGCGAAGCGCAGGTACTCGCTCGCCTCGGCGACCGCGGTACGGTCCTGGGCGATGACGGCACCGGTCAGCCCGTACGCCGCCGACTTCTCCATCTGCTGCATCACCTTGGTGTAGTCGCCGTCCTCGTAGACGTGCACGCCGAGGATCGGGCCGAAGTACTCGGTGGTGAAGATCTCGTCGGTCGGGTCGTCGGAGACCAGCAGGGTCGGTCGGACGAAGTACCCCTCGGAGTCGTCGTAGGTGCCGCCGGCCACGACCTCGATCGCGTCGGACTGCTGGGCCCGGTCCAGCGCCGCCTTGTGCTTGGCGAAGGCGCGGTCGTCGATCACGGCGCCGATGAAGTTCGACAGGTCGGTGACGTCACCCATCGTCAGCGAGTCGGTCTCGGCGGCGATGTCGTCGCGGATCTGGTTCCAGACGCTGCGCGGCACGTACGAACGGCTGGCCGCGGAGCACTTCTGGCCCTGGTACTCGAAGGCGCCGCGGACCATCGCGGTCTTCACGACGGCGGGGTCGGCCGACGGGTGCGCCAGGATGAAGTCCTTGCCGCCGGTCTCGCCGACCAGGCGCGGGTAGGTCTTGTACGACGCGATGTTGGCGCCGACCGTGCCCCACAGCCGCTGGAACGTCGGCGTCGAACCGGTGAAGTGGATACCGGCCAGATCCGGGTGGGTGAGCGCGGCCTGGCTGACCTCGATGCCGTCACCGGTGACCAGGTTGATCACACCGGCCGGGAGCCCGGCGGCCTCGAACAGCCGCATCGTCCAGTGCGCCGCGAACTGCTGCGTCGGTGACGGCTTCCAGACCACGGTGTTGCCCATCAGCGCGGGCGCGGTCGGCAGGTTGCCGGCGATCGCGGTGAAGTTGAACGGGGTGATCGCGTAGACGAAGCCCTCGAGCGGGCGGTAGTCGACCCGGTTCCAGATCCCCGGCGAGGAGATCGGCTGGTCGTTGATGATGTTGCGCGCGAACGCGACGTTGAAGCGGAGGAAGTCGATCAACTCGCAGGCGGCGTCGATCTCGGCCTGCTGGACCGTCTTGGACTGGCCGAGCATGGTCGCCGCGTTCAGGGTGTCGCGCCACGGACCGGCCAGCAGGTCGGCCGCCTTGAGGAACACCGCCGCGCGGTCGTCGAAGGACAGCGCCCGCCAGGCCGGAGCGGCCGCGAGCGCCGCGTCCACCGCGGCCTTGCCGTCCGCCTCGGTGGCGTTGCCCAGGGTGCCGAGCACGTGAGCGTGCTTGTGCGGCTGGACCACCTTGATCTCCGCACCGCCGCCGAGCTTCTGCTCGCCGCCGATCGTGCAGGTCAGGTCGATCGCGCCCGCCGCGTTGAACTCCTTGAGCTTCGCCTCCAGGCTGGCCCGCTCGGGCGAGCCGGGCGCATACCCACGGACGGTCTCGTTGACAGGAGTGGGTACTGCGGTGACGGCATCCATGGTGTGCGGTGCTCCTCGGTCGGCTCGACTGGTCCGCGGACGTGCGCGGCGCCCGATCGGAGCCTTCCGCGACAAGTTCGCGTCTTCATGCTGCCACGTCCGTCGCCAGACCACGAACCTGACAGGTCCGGTCGGGAACCGGCCACATCCGCCGGTCCCTTTGTAGCATGCGTTTCACAGCTCGTTGTTCTGGAGCATCCGTTCCGAGACGGCGGTTACTCCCGCCAAGGCATGTGCTGCAAGGTCCAGGTGTTGCCGTCGAGGTCGGCGAACCCGGCGTAGAACACGCCGCCCATGTCCTCCACCGGACCCACCTCGACGCCCCGGCCGACCAGCTCAGCACGGGCCGCCTCGATGTCCTTGACCACGAGATGGAGCCCTCGCAACACGCCAGGCTCCATCTCCACCATGCTGAGCCCCTTGGTCAACGTGATCGAGCAGTACGACCCCGGCGGCGTCAACTGCACGATCCGTACGCCGTCCGCGGGGGTGACGTCGACGTCGACGGCGAATCCGAGCTTCTCGCTGTAGAACTCCTTCGCCCGATCGAGGTCCGCCACCGGCACCGGCACGAGCTCGAACAGGTACGCACCGGGCGTCACCTGCGGTGTCGGGTTGTCGCTCATCAGGCAGACTTCTTCGCGGTCTTCTTGGCAGCGGCCTTCTTGGCGGGCGCCTTCTTCGCGGCGGCCTTCTTCGCCGGAGCCTTCTTGGCAGCCGCCTTCTTGGCCGCGGCCGGCTTCGCGTCGCCCGCGCCGCCGCCACCGGAGCCGCCCGCGGCACGCCGAGCCTTGGCGGCCTCCACAGACGCGCGCAGAGCAGCGACCAGGTCGACGACCTCGGCGCCCTCGGTCTCCTCCTCCTCGGTTTCCGGCAGCGGGACGCCCGCGGCCTTCGCCTCGACCACCTGCTCCAGCGCGTGCCGGTACTCGTCGTGGTACTGATCCGGGTCGAACTCGCCACGCAGGGTGTCGATGTACGACTCGGCCATCGCCTTCTCCTGCTTGCGGATCTCGACGTCCTCGTCGGGAGCGGCGAAGGCGGAGTCGCGGACCTCGTCCGGCCACAGCATCACCTGCAGCACGAGGATGTTGTCGAACGTACGCAGCAGGCCGAGGCTCTCCCGCGACCGCAGCGCCACCTTCACCAGCGCGTAGAGCTCCGATCCCTCCAGGGCATCCCGGAGCAGCACGTACGGCTTGGCGCCGGGGCCACCGTCAGCGGCGAGGTAGTACGACTTGCCCAGGTAGAGCGGGTCGACCTGGTCGGCCGGCACGAACTCCAGCACGTCGATGACCTTCTTGCTCGACAGCGGCAGGTCGGCGAAGTCCTCCGGCTCGAGGATCACCATCCGGCCGTCGGCCATCTCGTAGCCCTTGCCGATGTCGGAGTACGGCACTTCCTCGCCGCACTCGGAACAGACCCGCTTGTACCGGATCCGGCCGCCGTCGGCGACGTGCACCTGACGGAAGGAGATGTCCTTCTCCTCCGTCGCCGAGAACACCTTGATCGGGATCGTGACCATCCCGAACGAGATGGCGCCCTTCCAGATCGCCTGCATCGCCATCAGCTCCTGTCAGCCCGGATCCCGGACCCCGCGGCGCGGCCCCTCCGCCGCGAGCAGGTCCGGGATCTCCTGTGTCGCATACCACAACAGGTCTTCACCCTCGCACGAGTCGAGGGCGAAGACAGCGTCCTCGTGGTCAGAACTTGCGGTGTCACCGTGGGCGACGTCCCAGCTGTCCGCCGCCTTGCCGATCACCGCCTCAGCGCCGTCGGCATCCAGATGCACGGCCGCCACCGCCGTCCACGGAACCACGACGTGCAGCTCTAGCCGGGCATCCCCGAGGTGAACGCTGCCGTCGGCCGGTGGGACGGCTGACACCTCGCACGCCACTACCACCCGCTTGCGCGGCGCGTCGGGGTCGACCGCGATCAGCCCGACCGAGGCACGAGCCGCCTGCGCCATCGCGGCGTACTCGAGTTCCTCGTCGTCGCCGTCGCTGTACCACTCGCGCAGCGCGGGCGTCACGGCGTACCCGGTGAACGGTGCCGGACCGAACTCCCCCGCGTGGCAGGCGGCGTCGAGCAGGGGAATGGTCGATGGGATGTAGATCCTCATGAGCCCGCCTTCTTCGTACTGCGAGGTTTCTTCCGGCCGCGCGACGCCCGGTTCCGGCTCCCCTTGGTGGTGTCGAGCAACTCGTCCAGCGCGTCCGTCACGCACTGGGCGAACACGGCGAGGTCGGGCATCGCGGTACGGTCCGCGTTCAGCCCGAACGACACCTTCCCGTCGTACGACGTGACGCCCACGGACAGCCCCTGCCCCGGCATCAACGGCACCACCGGGTACGACGCCAGCATCGGCGCGCCCTGCGCGTACAGCGGGAACTGCGGACCCGGCACGTTCGTGATCACCACGTCGTCGATCGGCCGCACGGTGGCGGTGGCCACCCGGGCGGCCAGCGCGTGCAGCGTGGTCGGCGCGAACCCGGCGATCCCGACCAGCGAGCGGGCGCTCACCGCCCGGCCGGTGTCCTTGTGCACCTTGGTCTGGTACGAGATCTGGTGCAGCCGCATCACCGGCGAGTTCTCCCCGACCGGCAGGTTCACCGTCGAGGCGATCACCCGGGAACCGAGCGAGGTCGGCTCCTCGTCATCGTCGTCGCGGATGCTGACCGGGACCACCGCCCGGACCCCGCGGATCGGGCTGACGCTCTCGCCGCGGGTCATCATCCAGGCACGCAGCGCACCCGCGACGACCGCCAGGACCACGTCGTTCACCGTGCCCCCGTGCATCGCCCGGACGGCCCGGTAGTCCTCCAGGTCCGTCTGGACCGTGGTGAACCGGCGCTGGCCGGAGGTCTTCACGTGCAGTGAGCTCTCCTGGACGTGCCGCTGCGCGACCACCGAGCCCACCACGTCACCGAGCACCTCGCGGACCGAGGTGGACCCGGTCAGGCTGGCCATCTCGGCCCGCGCCAGCTCCAGTACTGCGGTCGGGTGGCGGGTGGCGTCCGCGAACACCCCGGCGAGCAGCTCCAGCGCGGAGGGCGGGTGCGCGGGCTGCCAGGTGTCGGTCGGGGTGTCCCGCGGATGCGCGGTGGCATCGAGGACGACCTGGCCGATGTCGACCGTGCTGTTGCCGTCGACAAGCGCTTGATGGGACTTGGAGATGATCGCGAACCGGTCCCCCTGCAGTCCCTCGACGAGGTACATCTCCCACAGCGGGCGGGCCCGGTCCAGCCGGCGGGACATGATCCGCGCGACCAGTTCGAGCAGCTGGGCGTGGGTGCCCGGCCGGGGCAGGGCGGACCGGCGTACGTGGAAGGTGATGTCGAACTCTTCGTCGTCGACCCAGATCGGCCCGGCGAACCGGCCGGGCACCTGCTGGATCCGCTGCCGGTAGCGGGGCACGAAGGCGATCCGGTCGCGGATCAGCGCGACCAGGCTCTCGTAGTCGAACCCGTCGTCCCCGTGCACCGGCGGCTCGAAGATGTCCACCGTGCCGACGTGCATCGGGGTGGCCGGGCTCTCCGCCTTCAGGAAGGTCAGATCCAGCGACGTCAACCGGTCCGGCATCCGGGCCCTCCTTCACCTGTCAGGTTCGTGTCCAGTCACCCTAACCGTGCCCACGGACAGTGGGCTGCGACACTGGCTGGGCAGATCGTGACACGACCGATGGTGCATCCGGGAACACTGGGCCCGGCGCGTTCGTAGGCCAAGAGGGCGTGTGTCACGCCTGCTGTTCGGAATCGACCCTCGAAAGGCCCCTCGTCTCATGCGTTCGACGTTCTCCCGCGGTACCGCGCTCGCGCTCCTGCCCGCTCTCGGCATGCTGGTCCTGGCCGGGTGCGGCGACGACTCCGGCGCCGGTGCGACCCCGAGTACGCCGCCGCCGTCGTCCGCTCCCACGCCGACTCCGACCGAGACGCCCGCCAGCACCCCCAACACCAAGTCGCCCTCCAACACCACCGACCCCTCCGGCGAGCAGGCCGACGTCACCATCAACGTCACCGTTGCCAACGGCAAGGTCAACCCGAGCGGTTCGAGCATCAAGGTGAAGGCCGGCCAGAAGGTACTGATCACCGCGATCAGCGACGCCGCCGACCAGTTGCACGTGCACGGCTACGACAAGGAACTCGAGCTCACCCCGGGCAAGCCGACGTCGGTGACGTTCGTCGCGAACATGAAGGGCACCTTCGAGGTCGAGACGCACGAGAGCGGCAAGCTGGTCGCCAAGCTCGTCGTCTCCTGACCTCGCTGTGCTCGCTCTGATGCTGCCCCTGCACGGGATCGGCGGCCGGCAGGACCTGCCCATCCCGTTCTGGCTGGCCGTCGGCGGTGCCGGCGTCGCGATCGCGCTGTCCTTCGTCGTGCTCGGCCTGGCCTGGCGCAACCCGAAGTACCGCGGCGACGCGTCCGGGAAGCCGTTGCCCGCCGCAATCACCCGGTTCGTCGACTCGGCCGGCTTCCGCTGGTTCGTCCGGCTGGCCGGGCTGGCGATCTTCGGCTACGCGATGGTCGCGCTGATCTTCGGCGTGGACCGGCTGACCAACCCGATCTTCGGCTTCGTCTACATCCTGGTCTGGGTCGGTCTGGTGCCGATCTCGCTGCTGCTCGGCCCGGTCTGGCGCACCCTGAACCCGCTGCGCACCCTGCACCTGCTGCTCAGCAAGGCCCTGCGCCAGCCGCCCTCGCGAGGCCTGCTGAAGCTTCCGCCGTGGCTGGGTCTGTGGCCTGCCGCCTTCGGCATCTTCGCCTTCACCTGGCTCGAACTGGTCGCGCCCGACCGCGCTACCCTGCCGGTCCTGCAGGCCTGGCTCGCCCTGTACTTCGTACTCACGATGTTCGGCGCGATCCTCTTCGGCGACCGCTGGTTCTCCACGGCCGACCCGTTCGAGGTCTACGCCACGCTGATGGCCCGGCTGTCCCCCTGGGGCCGGCGGACCGACGGAGTACTGGTGGTTCGGCGCCCCCTGGAGAACCTGGACGGCCTGAAGGCTCAACCCGGACTGGTCGGGGTAGTGGCCGCCCTGCTCGGCTCCACGGCGTACGACGGCTTCTCCAACTCGTCGGCCTGGATCGGCTGGGCCCAGAACACCGACTACTCGATGACCACGCTCGGCACCTTGGCCCTGCTCGCGTTCATCCTGTTCGTCCTGGTCACCTACTCCAGCGCGACCCTCCTGGCCGGCCGCCTGTCCCACAGCTCCCGTACTGCGCTGCCCGGGTTGTTCGCGCACTCAGTGGTCCCGATCGCCTTCGGCTACGTCGTGGCGCACTACCTCACCCTGCTGATCCTGGAAGGCCAGCGAACGCTGATCTACCTGAGCGACCCGCTGTCCAACGGCGCCAACGTCTTCGGCACCGGCCTCCTGGGCCTCAACACGGATATCACCAACCACAGCACGGCAATCGCCGTCATCCAGGTCCTGGCAGTCGTCTGCGGCCACCTGATGGGCGTCATCTCAGCCCACGACCGAGCCGTAGCCCTCTTCCCCCGCCACAAGGCCCTAGCCGGCCAACTCCCCCTCCTCATAGTCATGGTCGGCTACACCGTCGGAGGCCTACTGCTGCTGTTCTCGACCTAGCGAGCGGCTGGTGTAGGCCAGGGTCAGGAAGGCGATCATGCCGAGGATCAGGTGGGAGTTGCCCGGGATCGACTGCCAGAAGGTCCAACTGAGCTCGCGGTCGTCGCGGAACGGGACCCACCAGATCGACCGGAGCATGAACAGGCCGTACCAGAGGACTCCGGTCACCAGGGCGGGCCTGGCACCCCACTCGCGCTGAACGGCGCGGATGAGGCAGATGCCGAGCGGGATGATCCAGACCCAGTGGTGGCTCCACGACACCGGCGACGCGTACAGCACGGCCAGGGCCATCACCGAGATCGCTGTCACCCGCTCATCCGCCAGCCAGAACCGCCGGGCCAGCCAGAGCACCAGCAACCCGAACACAGCCGCCAGCAGGAACCACACCGGCTCCACCCACGACGCCTCGTCGCCGAGCCGGCTGAGGAACCCCATGAACGACTGGTTCGCGGTGTAGGCCAGACCGCCCACCCGGTTGGCGTTGCGGATGACGACGGTCCAATACTCCCAGGACTGGTTCGGCACCACCGCGAACCCGATCGCCATCGTCGCCAGCAGCCCCAGGATCGCGTTGCGGAACGCCCGCCACTGCTTGGTGATCAGCAGGAACGCCAGGAACGGCAGCGGCGTGAGCTTCACCCCGATCGTCACGCCCACCCAGAACCCGCGCCACTTGGCCCCCGCGGGCCGGACCAGATCCAGCAGGATCATTGCGGTCAGCAACAAGTTGATCTGGCCGAACTGGATCGTCTGCCAGACCGGCTCCAGCAGCAACGACCCGGCCGTCAGAGCAGCCAGTACCGCGATCCGCCGCTCGCGCCACGGCTCCGGGACGAGGGTCCAGGCGCCGGTGGGGAGCGAGGCCCGCCAGATCAGCGCGATGCAGAGCACCGAGATCGTGGTCCAGACCACCAGCGCGACGCCCCACGGCACGGCAGCCAGCGGGACCATCGCGATCGCGGCGAACGGCGGATAGGTGAACGGAAGACCCGAGCCCGGCAGTTGCGCGTCGTACAGGGACTCGCGGTCGAGCAGCACCGAGCCGCCCATCCGGTAGACGCGCAGGTCGATCATGCCGTTGAACAGCCCGTACGCCCAGGCGCCGAGCGCGACGAACGCCACGCAGCCGAGGATGGCGATCAGTAGCCAGCGGCGGCTCGTGGTCGGCGGGGTGGTGGTTGTGCTCACGTCAGGTCGACCCCGAAGAGGGATTCCAGCTCGCGCCGCGTCTCGTCGTACGAGGTGTGGTGGACCGCGGTCATGCCGAGTTCGCGGGCGGCGTCGACGTTCACCTCGAGGTCGTCGATGAAGACGCACTCCTTCGGCTGCAGTCCGAGGCGTTCCGCCGACAGCAGGTAGATCTCCGCGTCGGGCTTGCGCATCTGCACCTCGCCGGAGATGACGATGTCGTCGAACATGCCGTCCCAGGTCTCCCGCGGGTAGGTGTTGCCCCACGAATTCGACAGCAGCGCGGTCTTGATGCCGTGCGACCTGGCCCGCCGGACCAGCGCGGACATCTGCGGCTCGTGCTCGAAGTGCGCGAACATCCGCTCGATCAGGCCTTCGGCCGGGACCGGCTTGCCATCGCGGCGGACCAGCAGCGCGGCCAGCTTGCGCTCGAAGTCGGGGACGGCGATCTGCCCACGCTCGAGCGCGTGGATCGGATTCAGCTCGGCCTCGGCGGGAGTGGCGGCCAGCCAGCCGACCATCGCCTGGTGGTACGCGTCGAAGTCGAGGTCGTCCAGCTCGGCCCAGCGGCCCAGCGCGTCGTTGAGACCGGAAGTGAGCACGCCACCCCAGTCCACCAGCAGGCCGCGGAGTGCAGGCGTGTCGTCAGGCATGCGCGCAAGACTACTCAGGACATGGTTTCCGGCTCTTACTGGCCGTTCACCGGTCGTACTCCACGGTCACGTCGCCGGAGGACGTCTCCGCCTTGATCGTCCGGGTCGCGGCAGAGTCGATCTTCACGTTGGCGCTCTCGTCGCCGGACGAGGTGTCGGTGTCGAGCTTGTAGGACTCGTCGCCGGACGGCAGCAGCACCGTCACGTCACCGGAGCTCGACTCCACGTCCACCGACGACGGCGCCGCGGTGAAGACCAGGTCCACGCTGCCGGAACTGCTCTTGCCCTTGACGGAGGTGGCCGTCAGGTCGCTCGCGTCGAGACTGCCCGAGGACGACTCCATCGACAACTGGCCGCTCATCTGGTTAGCCTCGATGCTGCCCGAGCTCGACTTGAGGGTGGCGCCGGTCAGGCCGGCCACCTTGAGGTCCCCGCTGCCGCTGTCGATCGTGACGTTCAGGTCCTTCGGCACGGTGATCACGTAGTCGGTGTCACAGCTGAAGGACAGGAATCCGCACCCGGAGTCGCGGATCTGCAGCTCGCCGTCCTGGTACTTCTCGCTCGGGTCGGAGCCGAACAGGTTGCGCTTGACCTTCCGGTCGACGGTGATCTCCCGGACATCGCCGGAGCGCACCTCGAGATCGGCCGACCTGGTGTCGATCGCGAGCGTGGTGCCGACCACCTGGTAGGTGTCCTGGCTGGTCTTGGTGTCCTCGGTCAGGCCGGTGAGCGCCCAGTAGACGCCACCGAGGATCAGGGCGACCGAGATCGCGATGCCGTACCTGCGCTCGGTGCTCATCGTGCCGGCCGGACGGCCCTGGACCTCGGACATGGTTCTCCCCTGGCAATGCCGGCGTCGCGGTTGGCGCCTGAGGCCCACCCTGGCACATCCCCGGGGCCTTGTCGGTGGGGTTTTCCCCCATAAATCAACTGAGGAGATCCCTGACGACCCCGGCTGCCAACTGCTGCATCGCCTTGCGGAGCTTGCTCGATTTCGCGGCGTCCGCGAGGCTCCGGCCGTGCGCCAGCGCTGCGTCACACGCCGCCTGGTCATACGGGAGCAGCGCGGCAGCCTGTACTCCGGCGTACCGGCCGAGCGCCTCCGCGATCGCATCGGCAGGGGAACTCCCCAGCGACCCTGAGCGAACCCTGTTCACGACCACCCGGGTGTTCGCCGACGGCACGACGGCCTTGAGCTCGTGGAGAGCCCGGATGAGGCGGGTCAGTCCGACCGGATCGGCGGTTCCGACCACGATCACCTCGTCGGCCTCTTCGAGCGTGGCGAGAGTCGCGCCGTTGCGACGCGGAGCGAGCGTGTCGAACGAGATCTCCTCGTCGCTCTCGATGCAGAAACCCGCGTCCACCACTGTGCAGGGAGCCAGATTCCGGGCTGTGGACCAGACAGACTCGATCGCGGCCGGCCGGAGCTCGGTCCATCGGTCGGCGCGGCTCAACCCGGTGAGAGCGATCAGGTGTGGGCTGATCTGCCGAGCGTGTCTCGCGAGCGTCGCCACGTCCAGCGAACCACCACTGGCGGATCTGGCCGCCGCGGCAAGCCCTGACGTCTCGTCGAGCATGCCGAGCTGCTGAGCCACCGTCCCGCCGTACACGTCAGCGTCGGCAAGCAGCGTGGACACCCCTCGCCCCGCCAACTCGGCCGCCAGCCCCACAGCGACCGTACTGCGACCCGGTGCGCCCGTCGGTCCCCAGACGGCGATGACCCGGCCCGTCCCTTGTCCGTAAGGCTCTCCGTACGCCTCAGGGTTGGCGACGGTCTCGTTGGAGAACGGCACGAACCCGCCGGCGAAGTGGGACACCGTTGCCGGCGGCCCGGATTCCACCGCGTCCACGATCGCCCTGCCGAGGTCGTCGGCGCTCACGTCCGCCGGGAGGATCCGCTCGATCCCCATCCGGCTCAGCCTGTCCTCGCCGCCGCTGAACTCGCCGTTGTCGGAGGGGTCTACCAGTGCGACCACCGCGATCCGGCGAGCATGGAGCGCGGCTACTGCGTCAGAGGTCAGCCGGGGAAGGTCCTCGGCCAGTAGAACCGCCCGTGCTTGTCCGCTAGCCGCCGCAGCCATGACATCGGCGATATCGATGCACCTGCGGACTACACGAATCCCCTGGGCTCTTTCGGCCCGGCGTACGACCTCGGCCTCCCACGGTGCGCCGGTCACCGCGAGCAGGACGGGCACCGACATCAGCGGCCCCGCCGGATGAGTACGGGCTCGCCAGAGCTCATCAGCGTGAGCGCTGTGGGGAGCCTGCTCAGGTCCTTCTCGTCCAGGCCGACCAGGACCTGCCGCCGCGCCGAACCGCCCGAGACGCCCTTCACCGCGTCGATCTGAACCACGCGGACCTGAGCCCAGAGCATCTTGGCCGGCTGATCCTTGGGCACCACCCAGACGTCGACGTGGTCGCCGGCCGCGGTGTCCGCCGGGAGCCGGCCCGTCGCGATGGACAACGGCATCTCCGTGCGATCGGTCTCGTCCTGGCTCGTCGCCGCCTCGCGTGGGACGAACTCGCCCTTGCTGATCGGGCGGGTGACCACGAGGCCTTTGAGGTCCGCGTCAGCGGCGACGTACTGGCCGGCTGCGTCGTTGCTGGTGAAGCGGACTCGCACCGTCGTGAGGTCTCCGCTGGTCAGCGTGGTACCGGCCGGCAGGTCGCGGCCGGCTGCCCAGACCGCGGTGGTGTCGTCCGCTGCGGACAGGAGTTTGGCGCCGGCGAGTGCGGTGATCGCGACCAGCAGCACACCGAGCAGCAGACGGCCGTCCTTCCATCGCGCCCGGCGGTTGCGCAAGGTCGGCGTGGACGGCGCTGCGAACCCACTCCGCAGCACTGGACTGTCGGCCACTCGGAACTCCCCAGATTGTCGGCGACTCTGTTACTGCTGCCGGTTTGCTGCTCTCGGTCACTGCTGCCAGTCACTGCGGTCAGTCACTGCCCGGTCGCGGTTGGCGAGCGACATTCTGCCTGGTTCGCGGTCCGGTCGTTCATTGTCATCCACAGGCCGACGGGGGTTGGGGACAAACGGGCTCATTCTGATGCCAATAGTGGCAAACTGAAGGAACCAGCCAGTCGCCGATACGAAAGGGGCACCGCACGCATGCCGGCTCCGCGTTTCCTCCAGCTGTCCGACGTCGCCGAGGTCCTGAACATCTCGGCCAACCAGGTGTACGCCCTGGTCCGCCGCGGTGACATCCCCGCGGTGAAGATCGGCGGCCGCGGCCAGTGGCGGGTGGAGTCCGCCGAGCTGGAGAAGTACATCGAGCGGCTCTACACCGAGACCAAGCAGTTCATCGACTCCCATCCCTTCGGCGAGGAAGCCGACCAGCCGGAGGAAGTTCGCTGAGCGTCACCGCTATCCGCTTTCGCGTCTTGCTCTAGCTTGATTTTTTCCTTGTGGATAAGGAAAAACCGCCTCTCCTGAGCTTGCATCTACTCCGTCACTGAGCGTACTATCGAACACATGTTCGCAGCAGATGTGGTTGACCTGGATCCGGCGGAGACGCTGGCCGCGGCCGCGCGAGCACGCTCAACTGAGAACGAGGCGGGCGTCGACCGACTGATCCTGGCGGCACACTTCGCCGACCTCCATCCCGGCCCGGCATCGATCCCCGGCGACCGGACGCTTCCAGGTGGCGAACGCAGCATGATCTACGGCGGCCCAGGCTGCCCCGGCATCGCCGAATTCTCCGTCGCCGAGTACGGCGTCGTGCTCGGCGTCTCACCGGAATCAGCCGCCAAGGACATCGGCCAGGCCCTCGCGCTGCGCCACCGCCTCCCACGCACCTGGGCAGCCGTCCTCGCCAGAACCGCCACCGCCTGGAAGGCCCGGCTGATCGCCACCGCCTGCCTGCCCCTGTCGATCGAGGCCGCCGCGATCGTGGACCGCCGGGTCGTGGGCATCGTCGATTCGGTCGGCCCGATCCAACTGCGCAACATCGTCAAGGCCGCGACCTGGCAGGCCGACCCCGAAGCCGCCCGCCTCGCCGCCGAACAACGAGCCCGCGAACGCGGCGTCTGGGCCGGCCGCTCCGACGAACACGGCACCACCCCGCTGTTCGTGAAAGCCGCCACCGGCGACGTCATCCGCATCAACGCCACCATCACCCAGATCGCCGACGCCCTGGCGGCCCTAGGCGACCCCGACCCGCTCCAACCACGCAAAGCCAAAGCCATCGGCATCCTCGCCGACCCCGCCCTGGCCCACCAACTCCTCCAGGTAGCCCAATACCTAGCCACCCACCAGACCGCCTCTACCCCAACCCCCGCCCAATCTCCTACGGCTGTCGCCACCCCACCCAAGCAACCCACCGAATCACGCCCCACTGAGCCAGACCGCTTCACCCACCCTGCGCGCCCCACCCACACAACGCGACCCACCGAGGCTGGTCAGCCAACTGAGCCACAAGCCGACACTCTGCGCCGCACCCACACCCCACCGCGAGCCGACACTCCGACCCCCACCCACACCCCACCGCGAGCCAACGCTCCGACCGCCGCCCCACTTCGAGCCAACGACGAACCGCACCTCGCCGCACCGGTCGGGCACCCGACCCCTGCTCAACCAACTCAGCCAGCGCTAGCCGACGAGCTGGTTGCTGACGGCAACGTGAACCTCAAGCCGGCGAACCCCGCTTACGCGAACACCGGCATCTCAGCGCAGCGTTCCACCCAGCCAGACACGGCCAACGCCCCACAGCCCGACCATCTCCCCGACCACCCGGACCCGTCCAGCAACCTGTTCCTGGCCGACGAGCCCCACCCCGACGCCGAAGCCGACCGCGACACACCCCACCCCAGCCATCCCGCCCACCCGCTCGACGCACCACCACCCCGCACCACCACCCGCACCCCCGCCGCCCTCGCCCAAACCCTGCGAGCGATGGACGCGGCCACGTACACAGGCATGGACCCAGCGTCCCGCCACGCCCTCACCGCAAAACTCGCCGCAATCAAACACGCCGCCGACAGCACCACCGCCGACCCCACCGGCCCCAAATCCAGAACCAGACCCGGCAGAACCAAGCTCTACATCCACCGAACCGACGAAACCCTCCTCGCCGGCCATGGAGTCACGCGCGTAGAAGGCTTCGGCCCCGTCTACGCACCCCGACTGGCCGAACTCTTCGGACACGACCAACTCATCATCCAGCCGGTCATCGACCTCAACGACCACCTCAACGTCAACGCCTACGAAATCCCCCGCCGCATCCGCGAACACGTCAAGCTGACCTACCCCGTCGAACAGTTCCCCTACGGCCCCGGCGAAACCACCAACAACACCGACCTCGACCACGTCGCCCCGTACGACCCGACCGGACCACCAGGACAAACCAGTACCACCAACCTCAGACCCCTGCGGCGCCTAAGCCACCGGGTGAAGACCCACGCCGGCTGGAAGGTGCGGCCCATCGACGACCACGCCCTCGAATGGACCACCCGCCACGGCTACATCTTCCGCGTCGACCACACCGGCACCCACCCGGTCTCAACGCCGCCGGACCGCATCCAAGGCACGGGTAGGGACCAACCGTAAGTTATAGACCTCCGTACGCCGCCGCGGCGCGTCCAGCGGATGCTCTGCGATCTCCAGGAAGTCAGCACCAACGCGATCGATCGTCCCCGTCACCGGATTGCTCCCGCAGAACAACGTCACGGGCGACCGATCCCGGGCAATCCCCCTGAGCAGATGCGCCAGCCCTAACTTCGCCGCAACAGCACCCTCAGCAGCCTCCGCCCAGGGGCCCAGACCGTGGATCGCCGTGAGCGCGGTATCGGGGATCAACCACTCCTCATAGCGGTCGCCCTCCAGCAGCAGGCAATCCTTGCCCACTCGACTGAGCGTCCCCTGAACCGGCGCCGCGTGCGTCAACTCCACCCGCACCACCGTCCCGACCGCTCCCCGCAGCCGGTCCAGCACGGTGATCTTGCCGACCTCGGCGCGGATCCGTTCCGCCACCTCACCGAACAGATCACCGTCCTGCATGGCCTCGAACTGAGACTCCAGGTCCGCGAACAGAGCTTCCAGACGCATGCCGTGAACCTACCCGCCATCCCGGCCACCGCCACTCTGCGTCCACCTGTTCGACACTCCGTGACACAAAATCACCTCTTCCGACTTGCCAAAGCCGGTCTAGTGCGGTCTATATTGATCAAGCCGAAGCAAACTAACGCAAACGCATAGATCAGAGGCGAAACGAGATGAACGCAGCGATCCGAGGCTTGAAAGGTCTGTTAGCGCTCAGCGCACTGGCCGGGCTCGGCGTACTGCTGCGCTGGGTGACCGCCGGCGCGGTAACCGAGATGAGCTCCCACGACCTGCCCTCAATGGCGTTCCTACTGATCAGCTGCGTTGCCTGGGCCGCCTACACCTGGCTCGTACTAGCGATCCTCACGACCGCACTAGAGCAAATCCCCGGCGCCCTGGGCCGCTCCGCCTCCGCAATAGCCACCGGCATCACCTCCCAAGGCTCCCGAGCCCTACTCCGCTCAGCCCTAGGCGTAGCCGCGGTCACCCCGCTAACCCTCACCGCCGCCCACGCCACCCCCGCCGACACCACCCCCTCCCACACCCCCACCGCCCACCCCTGGACCACCACAACCCCACACCCCACCATCCCCCTCACCAGCGCCCCCGGCGCCACCTCCCACTCCACCCCGCAGGCCTCCCAACCCACGAGCCACAGCACACCGCTCGTCGCACCCGCCGCCGAAGGCCCGTCCGCTGTACGCCCGTCCGCCGAAGGCC